>NZ_CP106735.1:1959375-2322500 GCF_025639805.1 Reichenbachiella carrageenanivorans
CAGAATTGCTCATCAAGACTCAATTGACGGTAAAAGAAATAGCCTTTCAATCGGGCTTCGAATCTGAAGCTTACTTCTGTCGACAGTTCAAACAAAAGCAGGGCATGAGCCCATCAGAATTTAGAACCAGATGAGAGGCTACTGCTGCTCTGCCATGAGCTGCTCCACGATCAATATGATACTATGGATGCACTTGATGTGTATTTCCTGTATTCTGTCGGCAAAGCCTTCGTGAGGCACTAGGATTTTCACATCGGCTAAAGCGGCTAAGTCTCGTCCGGTTTTACCGGATAGCAAGATCGTTTTCATGCCTTTTTGTTTGGCGGCTTCGAAGGCCCTTACCACAGATTTGGAAGTGCCGCTGGTACTAAGGCCGACTACCACATCTCCACTTTTGCCCATCCCTTCTATAAACCTGGAAAAGATATACTCATAACCAAAATCATTGCCTACACAGGAGATATGACTGGGATCGGAGATGGCCATGGCAGCGTAGGCGGGCCTGTTTTCACGGTATCTGCCGGACAGTTCTTCTGCAAAGTGCATGGCATCACAATGTGACCCGCCATTGCCACAAGAGAGTACTTTTCCACCCGCAAGCAGCGCAGAGGCTATGGTCTGCGCTGCGGCTTCTATTTGCGCAAAATTGTTCTCGTCTGAAACGAAGACATTGAGTACTTGCTGTGCTTGAGAGAACTCGGCTTTGATGAGTGCTTTATGGGGGCTCATAGTTATTTAGGTTTTAGTAGGGTAGACTAGCATAGCAGCGCCAAATACACCTGCGCTATCACCTAGTTTGGGTTTTAGAATTTTTGTATCTAATCGATCATTAAACACATATTTTTTCACTTGCTCAATTCCCTCGGTATAGAGCAAATCAATATTGCCTACACCTCCTCCTAATACAATAGCTTCTGGGTCGATCAGGTTGATGATCTGTGCGATGGCTTTACCAAAGTATTGAAGCAATCTTTTGATTGTTGCAGTTGCTAGTGGATCGGTTCCGGCAAGATGAAGAGCGAGGATGTCTTTGAGTTTTTTGAAACCGCCACTTTGTTCGGCATAGTATTTTTCAAGGGCAGTACCAGATATGATGGTTTCTACACATCCTTTTTGACCACAGAAGCATTCATAGCCCGCATTGTCCAAAAAATTGTGCCCCCATTCACCGCATATGCCTTGTCTCCCTGATATGACCTGCCCATCGACTACCAATCCACCACCCACGCCAGTGCCTAAGATGACCCCAAATACGATCTTTGGATCTTGTATCTGATTTGGTACAATACCTAAAGTGGCTTCAGCCAATGCAAAGCAGTTGGCATCATTAGCCATTTGAATTGGCACATTCAGTGCTTTTTCCAAATCTTTTTTCAAGGGCTTGCCATTGAGGCAGGTGGTATTGCTATTTTTAATTTTTTGAGTCGTTGGATCCAGTGTACCTGGTGTGCCAATACCCAAAGTTTCGATTTTATAATTGTTTGTAGATTCAAGATTTTCTATCAACTGTTTGATCTGATCAATGATATGATCGTAGCCTTTTTCTTTTTCAGTTGGGACTCTTTGTCGATCAAGAACCTGGTATGTATTAGCATTAATTTGTAGAAGTACACCTTCAATTTTAGTGCCTCCTAAATCTATACCGCAAATGGCTTTCATATTTTTAATTTATGGTTGTAGGCTGGGTAGTTGGTTCATTTGCTTTCAACGTATCATTTTCCCAGTACAAGGGATCAAGTCTGGTCGTTCGTGATGTATATGCGGTATCCCAAGCGTGATAGACCAACCACGGGTTTTTCTTATGGTCATAAAACACGGAATTGTGGCCTGGCCCATATACTATATCATTAGATACCATCAAGGGTTTTTCTATTAGACTAAACGGGCCAGTGGGTGATGGTGCCTTGGCCAAACGGATGTGGTAAGTATTGTTTTTCCAGGCCCCGACGCTATAGGTCATCCAGTATTCGTCGTTGTGAGGCACTATAAATGCGCCTTCTTGCCAACCAAAGTGATCCATCAGTCGAATGGGTTCGCCATCGGTGGTATATGGGTCTTTCATTTTGTGCACATAGATTTGGCCTTGTTGCAGTCCTTTGCTGTTGAGCTGCTCCACGGTGAAGTACATGTACATCTGACCATCCTTGTCGATAAATGGGTGGCCGTCGATAGAGCCATGCTGTATCACTACACCATGATCGGTATATGGCCCTTCAATGTTTTTGGCTGTGGCCAGCCCTACACGATTATATTGATTGCGGGGAGAGTCTTTTGGAGAAGCGGTATAGTATAAATAATAGACATCTTCTATTTTAATGATTTCAGGTGCCCAGAAGTTTTTAAAATTCCAGTCGGTTGTGTCTCCTTGAGTGACAGCTCCTCGTACAAATTCCCATTCGGATAGATTCTTAGATTTGTAGAGGGGTAAAAAATCACCATCCTCGGCCTTGTGAGAGGTGATTAGGTAATAATATCCATTGTCATACAAGACATACGGGTCGGCCGAATACGTTTCGATGATCGGGTTTTGATAGGTAAGTGTGACATCAGACTTTTGTTGTTGGTTGTTGCACGCTACCAAAGCACACCAAACAACCAGAGGGAGTATAAGTTTTTTCATTGTTATTATTTAAAAACAGAAAATTATCCCTTGCTGTCAGCATTGTCATTTTTTCGATGCCTTTGTTACTTCGGTTTTATTAATCAGCACATATCGTTAGTTCTAATTCGGCCAAGTGTACTAAGTTTAAAGTTTTAAAAACCTCAATTATCAAATGCTCATGTCGAGATTAACTATTGTAGCGTTAGCCGTATTATTCACCCTAAGCGGTGGGTGTCAGGCACCAAATGATGACCATGCCGAAGCGCAACTAGTCAGAGTGCCCTACCAAAGTACCTTCGATCAAAGTGATCGCGAATACTTTGTATATCTACCTAAAGGCTATCACGAAGATGACACCACGAAGTGGCCCGTCATGCTCTTTTTACATGGCAATGGAGAGCGAGGAAACGGAAAAAACGAGCTGGATTATACCTTGGCACATGGTCCTATATATGAGGCTTGGGTACAAAAGAGAGATCTGCCTTTTATCATCATTGGTCCACAGCTACACATGCACGGAAGAGACTCTGTGATCGGCTATTTGAAAAATAGGAGTCCAGAAAACTACCTCAAAAGACTGGCAACTGGTGTGCCTGAGCGTGAAGCAGACTTTGCCACTACCGTACACATGAGCGGACGGCCGGCGGATGAAAACTATCCTTATGAATCCTATGGGCCAGTTGTAGGATGGGAAACCGTAGAACAAGATTTAATTGATATGCTGGATCAGACTTTGAAAAATTACAAGACAGACAAAAGTCGAGTCTATCTGAGTGGGTTGAGCTATGGCGGCTTTGGTACCTGGTATTTGGGGAGCAAGCACCCCGATCGATTTGCAGCGATCAACCCGATCGTAGGCTGGGGACACAAGGAATTGATGAAGCCCCTGGCGGAGCATCGCATGCCCATCTGGTGCTATGCCGGTGGCCGCGATCTGGTGATACAAAAGCAGTATTTTTATCCCGGACTTAATGAGCTCGAGCGGCTTGGGCACATGGCGAGATTTACCATCGAGGCAGACATGGGTCACGATGTTTGGAAGAGAGTATATGCCGGCCAGGATATCTATGATTGGCTACTGTCGCACCGAAAGTAGCACACTCCGAATATTCTATTATCTCTTTCGATTTTCTAAATCGAAGCATCACGGTATAAAAAATGGCTACTTTCAAGTTTTAATAAAATTATATGAAATATCAGTTTTTATACCTGCTATGCTTTTTGGCATCTTGTACCTCTATCACTTCCTCACCTCCATCATCGAAGCCCAATGTCATTGTGATATTGGCTGACGATCTGGGTTATGGGGATATTTCCAGTCATCAGACGGAGGGGCAGATTTATACCCCGGTGCTCGATAGTTTGGCTCGATCAGGCTATTCGTTTACCAACGCACATACCAACTCTTCGGTCTGCACACCCTCACGCTATGCGTTGCTTACGGGCAGATATTCTTGGAGATCAAAGTTGAAAAGCGGTGTGCTCTTTGGCTACGACCTGCCATTGATCGAGGACGACAGGCATACCTTGGGAAAATTGTTTCAAAACAATGGCTACCGCACCGCACATGTGGGCAAGTGGCATTTGGGATTGCCATGGCAATTGAACCCGCAGTCAGATTATAAGGAACGCACGGCCGATAGTATTTATCATCAGTTGCTAGCAAAACCAGCCGATGTATTGGTGGAGCAACCACTAGGCCAGGCAGGATGGCAAAAGCAGATTGGTTTTGATCAGTTTTATGGAATCAGCGCATCGCTGGATATTCCTCCTTATGGCATGATAGATCAAGGGCAATTTACCCTGCCGCTCAGCGATTCGCTCGAAGCATCTGAGCATGTGGCATCCTATGATAAGGACTTTTGGCGGGCCGGTATAGCTACGCCAGGATTCGAGCCTAAACAAGTCTTTCGCTCGATCGTGGACGCAGCCAAGGCTTTTATTTCCAAAGATGAAAAACCATTTTTTATGTACATGGCTCTGACAGCGCCTCATACACCCTGGCTTCCAGAAGAGCAGTTTAGAGGAACATCTAATGCCGGAAAATATGGTGACTTTCTTTCTATGGTGGACTGGTCTGTAGGCGAGGTGCTGGGACAGCTCAAAGCAGCTGGCGAATTGGATAACACCATCGTCATCTTCACCTCAGACAATGGGGCAGCCTTGCACGGGATCGAAGCGTATGGAGGCAACGGACATCTCCCTAATGGGATACTACGAGGACAAAAAGGAGACTTGTACGAAGGTGGGCACCGCGTGCCACTCATCGTGTCTTGGCCAGATCACATTATCTCGGGGACTTCAGGCGATTTGGTACTGTTGTCAGATATTATGGCCACGCTGACCGATGTAGTAGGAGATGAATTGCCTAGCGAAGTAGAAGATAGCCATAGTTTCTATCCTTTGTTGGTTGGTGCTGAATTTGAGCCACGAACCGAGGCGGTTTATCATTCGCAAATTGGATCATTTGCTATCCAGTCGGGTCCATGGAAATACATAGACATTATAGGTTCTGGAGGTTTTTCAAAGCCTAGATTGGTGGAGCCACAAGAAGGCCAGCCGTCGGGTCAATTATATAATTTGGAAAAAGACCCTGCGGAGCAAGTGGATAGATATTTGAGTCATCCAGAAATAGTAAACGATTTAAAAGCTCGCTTAGATGAGTACAGAAAATCCACACAAATATTGAATAACTAGCCAAATGAGAAAGTTCCTGTTTTTACCATTGATATGCTTGCTATTGGGTGCTCAAGCACAAAACAAAAAATACATCCTGGATGCTGATACCGGCAATGAAATGGATGATTTCTATGCGATCGTGCGAGCACTTCTGGATCCAGATATGAACATCATTGCGCTCAACTCAGCGCACTACAATACCACCCATATGTTTATGGACAGTGTGTGGAACGAAAATCCAGTGACGGACTTCAACACAGTCGGGATATCACAAGCCTATAATGAAGAATTGTTGACTAAAATGGGCAGGCTTGATTTGCCGCACCCATTAGGTTGCAATCGTTCGATTGGCTACGCATGGGGTTATTATCCTTCTGCGCCAGTGCCGCCATCACCTGCGGTAGATATGATAGTGGCAGAAGCCAAAAAAGCTTCACCTGATAATAAGCTTGGAGTAATTTGTATTGGTGCTTCTACCAATTTGGCCGCTGCTATTGAAACTGACCCCTCCATTGCTAAAAACATAGACGCCTATTTGCTGGGCGCAAGATATGAACCGTCTACACAGGTATGGAACAAAAGTGAATTCAACATCAGAAATGACTTGAGCGCATTCGACGTCCTGCTCAACAATCAAGACCTTGAGCTCACTGTTATGTCCATCACCACGGCCAGACCATACACTTTTTTGAAAACGCCTACGCTGAAAAGGCTGTACGCCTATGATGACCCAGTCACCGATTTGCTCGGAGATATTTGGACTAAAATCAATGCCGCAGAAAGCCGCGTGATGTGGGATTTGGCTTTAATTATAGCGATTCAAAAGCCAGAATTAGCAACTTTAGAAAAGTGTCCAGCACCACCAGAGAATAAAAGAAAATTTGTGAATGTGTACACCCAAATAGACGTAGAAGCTATGCGAGCTGATTTTTGGAAATACCTTGATGATGAATTTGGCAAAGCCAAATAAACCATTTAGTAACATATACAGCAGTAATAGAGAAAGGTTGAAATAGAGTAGGGTTAGGGAAAATTACAGCGTACTAAGACCAGTACTGATACAATAAAACTAACCAACCATGCTTGAAATAATAAGTCAGAGCCTTTATATATGGGCCATATTGCAAGGGCTTATGATTGCATTGGCCATTTTATTAAACCATAGGCTATATGCATCTAAGCTTTATGTGATTTTTTTCTTGCTCGCGGCCGTTGAGACATTTTTTCAATACATGTATTCTCATAGTGCATCGGCCTATAAGCTTACCTTGTACATGTTTACATATGAGTGTGCCAACCTCTTATATGGGCCTATTGTCTTTCTAGCACTTTTAAAGAATTTGAAAAAACCATTGATCGGTTTGAAGTCTTGGCTACACTTTATACCAGCACTTATTTTTTTGATCCATTATTTTGTTGACTTTGTTATACCGTATTACCCATTAAAATTCAATGATTGGGTAGGTACTGATGCGAATATAGCATGGCTAATAGCATGTGCGATCTCCTTGCTTGCGTACTTTGCTTATGCTATGTATTTGCTCAAAAATCAGACATACGCAAAATTCAATGTACTCATCAAGCCATTACTTATCTTCTTGATGATCAAAGGTATAAATGCGATAATAGCTGCTTTATATATTCCAGTTTATACCATGAAATTCGAATGGTATTATGAAACGTTGTTTCTGAAAGATTTGGTTTTCATAGGAAGTAATTCATACATGATATACGTCACAATTTTTCTTATTTTCAAAAGAGAATCTATCATTGGCGATGATCGTTCTAGTACCCATCATCCTGCTTTCATTGAAGACCATAAAGACACGATTAGTAACCTAGAAAAGCTCATGAAAGAATCTCAGGTATTTGTCCAACCAGACTTGAGTAAAGAGAAGCTAGCCAAAATGCTTGAAGTACAGCCTTATATACTATCTCGGATTATCAACGAGGGTTATGGTAAATCTTTTTGGGATTATATCAATGAATCGAGAGTAGAATTGGCCAAGGAAATGCTTCTTAAAAACGATGAAAAAATGCTAGCTATCGCTATCAAATGTGGGTACAATTCGGAATCTGTGTTTTACAAAAATTTCAGAAAAATAGCTGGTCAAACACCTAAAAAAATACAAGCGCAAATGCGCAAGTCAGAAATGGACTGAAAAGTTTGAATTTGTACTCTATGGATTTGCAAATTCAAAATTAAGAATCGGTCATCTGATTAGTTATTTCAGAATATGCTGTGTGTTTTGTTAAGTATTGCCCTGTTTCATTGAAAATAATTCAAAAAATAAATTTTTCACTGCTTTGCCTAAATTCCGACTGAGCCTTTGCAAACGCTCACCGAATCAGCACATCCATGGTTTACATTGTAAGTTGATACAAAGCCAAAAAAAGTCTTTTGGTTCAAACTAAACTTAACAAAAACTATGATGAAAAAAATTACAATTTTAACCATCTCCTTGCTATGGACACTATTAGGACATGCGCAGTGGGAGTCGATCAATCCTGGTGCGGGAGGCCAGGTGCAAGATATCGTGTGCGATCCCAATACGCCCAATCGGGTGTTTCTTGCTTCCGATATGGAAGGCATCTACGAGAGTTTGGACAACGGTCAGTCGTGGCATCCCAAAGGCCACCTCAAACAAAACAGAGTGTATGCCGTGGCGGTTACCCCTGGCAATTCAAACAAAATGTTTGTAGGCACCTTATATGGTCTTGAGGTATCTAGCGATGGAGGAGATCATTTCGATTTGGTGGGTATTTCCAAAAAGTTTTCGATCGGCGCCATAGCGGTGAGTCCTTCCAATCCCAACCTGGTCATTGCGGCTGTAGGCTGGAGAGACGATGGGGATTTTGCTGGCAATTTTGGAATGTCTAAAAATGGACAAATCATCACCTACAGATCTACCAATGGCGGAAGCACCTGGCAGCAAGTGAATGTAGGCGGATCGTCCGAGCGAAATGTGTACAGCATCCAGTTCGAAAAAAACAATGCCAATGTAGCCTACATGGGTACTTCGCAAGGAGTGTTCAAAACCACCAACGGCGGTTCATCTTGGTTTGCCTTGGGAGGCAATCCCGGCACCAATACTGGTGTGGCGCTAAGTCCAAACGGCCAGACTTTGTACGGCACATTCAATCATGACCTCTATGTGACAAGTACCTCATCGATCAACTGGCAATTGAAAATGTCAGGATTGGATGGTAGTGCCAACTACTGGTATCCAGAAGTCGATCCTAGATCCACTGGATCATCTCACAAAGTAACGATGGCAATTCTAGGCAGCCGCCCAGGTCTGTACGAAGGCACCTTCAACTGGAGCGGCAACAACCTATCCAGCTATTCTTGGAAGAAAATCTGGGAAGGAGTAAGCGGGTATGATACGGGTTGGGATCAGGCCACGCCAAACCCGAGAGTGGCTCACTATACGCCTACTACCTGGTCTAGGGCGCTATGGTCTACCACCAATCAAACCATCTTTCAGGCAACACCAAATAGCTCGACTTGGGGCTGGAATTGGAACAACAAGTATTGTATTCCAAACAACAACTTCAACCTGGGTGGCAATCCTACCTATGCGAGTAGAGGCACGGCCAGTACCTATACCTACGATATTGCCATGCACGACAACTACATGATACAAACCATGGCCGACAATGGCTGGGTAGAAAGCTGGGATGGAGGCTACTCCTGGAGCAATATGCAAATGCGCTGGAAAGGCCAGCAGTCTGATGCCCAAAGTGTAGACATAGGCTATGACAATGGCAAGTACATCGCCATCACCGAATCAGCTCCTAGCTGCTATGGTGGCGCTTGTTTTACAGGCGGTCGACTTTGGACCAAAATATTGAATACGCATTCTCCGTCCGACGAATGGGTACAAGTAGCCAATAGTGTGAAAGGGGCAGGCGGCCAGATCAATGGCGGTCAGTACCGTGACATCGCCGTATCGCCAGTCAAACGAGATCGTGTGTTTGCCGCGAGCAACGACAACGGCGTGTACTTGATAGACGATCTGTGGGCTGCTGCCAATGGTGCTAGCAATCTGCAGTACATCGGTATGGCTGGTATCCGTACCAAGAAAATAGCCCCACACCCTACTAATGCAGACGTGGTATTCATCTCTTCTAATAGTGGTGGAGGCCAGGGTGTATACAAAGGACAAAAAAATGGAGGCAGCTGGAGTTTCAATAAAATCCTGGACGGATCAGGCTGGGATGCCGAAGTGGATGTGTGGGAGCACAATGGACAAGTATACCTCTTCTATTTTGGAAATATAGGGGGTGAATACAAAGGCATGCTATCCATGGATCAGGGCAACTCTTGGAACACCGTCATTACTTCGGCTACTGCCAAAGGACTGAATACGCCAAGCTGGTATGGACAGGTGTCTGGTGATTTTCGATTCCAAAGCAAGGGTGGAATAGCTGGGTATGACAATAAGATTATTGTCAACTATTATGACCACCGTCAGCAACAGACCTATGGCGTGTATCGTGGTACCATCAATGGTAGCAACAATGTGTCTTGGGAAAATTGGTCTGGAGATATTCACTTTGGTGGATTCACATCGGCAAGAGTAAAAGTAGCCTCCGATGGCAAGAGATATTTCATTGCGTCTACCGCAGGAGCGGGCGCAGTACGAAGAGAAATAGATGGGACGGGTACGATAGTGCCTACCAGCGTTTCTATCAGTGGATGTTCTGGCAGTGCATTATCTGTAGGAGCTACTATGAATCTCAATGAAACGGTGTCGCCTTCCAATGCCACCAACAAGTCTGTGAGCTGGAGCTCTAGCAATACCAGCGTGGCTACAGTGAGTAGTAGTGGACTAGTTACAGCGGTGGCAGCAGGGTCTGCCACCATCACCGTCACCACCAACAGCGGCAACAAAACGGCAACTTGCGGGGTGACCGTATCCGGTGGCTCTGGAGGAGGATGCTCCAATCCTAATTTGGTCAGCAATGGCGAATTTGATAGTGGCGTCTCCGACTGGAATCTGTATGTAAATACCGGCGCGAGCGCCAATGCTTCATCGTCGCAAGTCTCGGGCGCAGGATTGTCTGGGAGCCAAGCGGCTAAGGTGACCATTAGCAATGGTGGTGGTGGCAACAATGACGTACAGTTTTACAAGGTGATTGGTACGCTTCAGAGTGGAAAGACTTACACTGTTTCTTTCAAAGCCAAATCTTCGTCGAATCGAAGCATCACGGCCGGAATACTCAAAGACATTTCGCCTTGGACTGGGTACAAATACGAAACCATCAATTTGACTAATGCAGTGACGGATTACAGTTTTGAATTCGCCATGAGCGCCAACGAGAGCAATGCCAGAATTGACTTCTTTATGGGTGGAGGAAATCCTGATGTATGGATAGATGCGGTATTGGTTCAGGAAAAATGTGAAGGTGGCACAGGGCCAATTCTCCAGACAGGAGTGACTATTAGTGGCTGTTCGGGAAGTGCACTGAGCATAGGCGCTACCATGGATCTCGACGAGTCCGTTTCACCAAGCAATGCAGACGACAAGTCTGTGACGTGGAGCTCGTCCAATACGAGCGTAGCTACCGTAAATGGAAGTGGTGTGGTGACAGCTGTAGCGGCTGGTTCGGCCACCATCACCGTGACTACGAATAGCGCTAATAAAACGGCCAGTTGCAATGTGACAGTAAGCGCACCGAGTGGAGGTAATTCATTGACCATTCGAGCCAGACTCACTGGCGGCAGCAGTGATAATCTGCAAGTACGTGTAAATGACAATACGGTGCATACCTTCTCAATTTCAGGAAGCTCATTTGCTAATTATACGACTTCTCTTTCCATTGCCGGAAACCTAAAAATCTATTTTCCGGACAACGGAACAGATATCGAGGTGGATTATATCATTGTAGATGGGGTGACCTATCAGGCTGAAGATCAGCCTATCAATACCAGTGCTTGGCAGAATGGCTCTTGTGGAGGTGGTGGCTTTAGCCAATGGATGCATTGCCCAGGCTATATAGATTTTGGTAGCCTCAATGGAGGTGGATCTAATGTGTCCGTTTCAGGTGTGGTGATCGGCAATTGTAGTTCGCCTAGTTTATCTGTAGGAGCCACTTTCGATTTCAACGAGACCGTGTCGCCGTCCAATGCCACCAACAAGTCAGTGACCTGGAATTCGTCCAACACCAATGTGGCCACAGTGAATGGCAGCGGTGTAGTGACTACAGTATCTCCAGGTTCGGCCAATATTACGGTGGTGACTGCCGACGGCGGTTTTTCAGCGGGTTGTATGGTGACAGTCACTGGCGGAGGAGGTGCTTCTTCTTATCGCTATTTAAGAGTGACGGCTTATGGTACAGTACAGTTGGAATCTACCATTCAGCAAATTCACTGGCTAGTCGGTAGTGCAGACTATCCAAATCCCAAAATCACTTGGAATACGCAAGGACAGGTGACTTCCAGCAACAACGCCAGCAATGACTATGCGGCCTATGATAATACCAATGGTGGATGGGCTGTAGGCACGAGCTATCCGGCTTGGATCACGATCGACTTGGGTGCAGGCAATGAAATTCTGCCAACAGAAATCCAGATCAAAGCCAATGCGGCCAACAGAGGATTCTCTGCTTTCGATTGCCACGGATCCAATGACAACAGCAATTGGACGATGCTGCATAGCGAAAGCGGATTGACCAGTGCGGACTATCCCAATACCTGGGGAAACTTTAGTTTCGGTAGCAGTGGAAGACTGCGCGATGCTGAATCTGAAAAGTCAGCTGATTTGAACACCCAAGTGGTGTATCCAAATCCATTGAAACAGGGTCAAACGCTGACGATCCTTTTGCAAAAGTCAGCGCAGTTTGTCGAGATTATAACGCTACAAGGCAAAGAGGTCTTGAAAGTTGATGTGACTGGTCTGGATCAGTATCAAGTGCTGATCGATGAGCGCCACTTTACCAGCCGCGGATTATATCTGATCCGTATCAAGAGCGGAGATGACTTCATCACCAAAAAACTGTCTATTAAGTAGTTTGATGATGATTTGAATAGGAAGAACCTTAGACAGTCCGCTGTCTAAGGTTCTTTGCATTTAAAAATGTGCAGTCAATTCTTCTCTTGCCCTTCATGCAATTGACGTATCATTGTTTTTCATTCTATCATAAAACAAACGCATGAAAAGAAGGGATTTTATCATTAAAAATGGGATAGCCGCTACAGGCCTTAGTGTACTGCCAAGCATCAGTTTGGCTTCAGATGGGTTGGCAACGGACGAAAAATATGTGTCTAATCGGCCGCCGAAAAACAAGCGAACATTTACGAGTACGGCAATCGAAAATGAAATCAAATCCATTAAAAAGAAAATAGCCGACGACGAACTCGCCTGGCTTTTCGAAAATTGCTACCCCAATACCTTGGACACTACGGTGGACTATGAAGTAATCGATGGTAAGCCAGATACCTTCATTATCACTGGCGATATAGATGCGATGTGGCTCCGCGATAGCACGGCCCAGGTATGGCCGTACATGAGTTTGATCAATAAAGATGAGGGCATAAAAAAGCTGGTGGCGGGCTTGATCAACAGACAAGTGAAATGCATCCTAAAAGACCCTTATGCCAATGCCTTTTACAAAGACCTGACTAAAGAATCTCATTGGAAAAGTGACCAGCCATCGCCCATATCTGGCGTACATGAGCGCAAGTGGGAGATCGATTCGCTTTGCTATGTGGTGCGGTTGTCCGAAGGATATTATCGTGCTACTGGTGATGCGTCGATATTCGATAGCGACTGGGATGAAGCCATGCGCACGGTGTATGATGTGCTGCGTACCGAGCAGCGCAAAGACGGAGAATCACCCTATCGCTTCAAACGCGTATCCTATGGCATGATCGATGCCCCTGTATTCGACGGTACCGGTAGACCGATCAAACCTGTGGGGCTGATTGTGTCGGCTTTTCGTCCTTCAGACGATGCCACCATGTATCCCTTTTTGATTCCGTCTAATATTTTTGCGGCCATCTCATTGCGTCAGCTGCATGGCCTATATACCAATGTGCGCAAGGAGCCAGCTTTTGCGTCTGATTGTTTGGCATTCGCCAATGAAGTGGATGCTGCGATCAAACAATACGCCATTGCGGAGCATCTGGATTTCGGTCAGATATATGCCTACGAGGTAGATGGCTTTGGCAATAAACTCTATATGGACGATGCGAATGTGCCTTCTTTGATGTCCTTGGCTTATTTGGACGATCAGTATAAAAGCGATCCGATATACACTAACACCAGAAATTTCTTGCTGAGTGAAAACAACCCGTATTTTTTGAAAGGGACGGCAGCAGAAGGCCAAGCCAGTCCACATACTGGCAAAGAGAAAATTTGGCCCATGGGAATCATACTCCGCGCCATGACGAGCACGGATGATCAAGAAATTACGAATTGTTTGAAGATGCTAAAGGCCACACATGCCGATACTGGCTTTATGCATGAGGCTTTTCATAAGGATGATCCCACGGATTTCAACAGGTCTTGGTTTGCCTGGGCCAATACGTTGTTTGGTGAGCTCATCGTAAAGATCCATACCGAACGGCCACATTTGCTAAAACAGACCTTTTAGATATTACCTGTTGATTAAACATCATCATATGAAATCATATATAATACTTACCCTTTGTTTACTTGTAGTTGCCAGTAAGAGCTTTGGACAAGGAACGACACTCTCACTCTGGGAAGGCAAAGTGCCCAATCAGCGGGTCACGGACGAGCAAGAAACTCGCAGGCAGGATGATATATTTTGGGTAGGCAATGTGCAAGCGCCTGCCTTGGACGTGTATCTGCCTGCGCCCAGAGCAGCTACAGGTAAGGCGGTAATCATCTGCCCAGGGGGTGCCTATCATCACCTGGCATACGACTGGGAAGGAACAGATATTGCCAAGTGGTTTAATTCAAAAGGCATCACGGCGTTTGTGTTGAAATACAGATTGCCAGAATCAAAATCATTAGTCGAAAGACACAAAGCGCCACTACAAGATGCACAGCGAGCCATGAGGCTTGTGAGAAAAAATGCAAAGCAATGGAACATTGACCCAAGTCAAATCGGCATTATGGGCTTTTCGGCTGGTGGGCATTTGGCATCGACGCTAGGCACGCATTACGACGAGGTGCTCAGTACCCCACAGGATAGCATCGACGCGCTCAGCGCCAGACCCGATTTTATGATATTGGTCTATCCCGTCATCACTATGCAAGAAGCTTACACCCATACAGGGTCGAGAGACAACTTACTAGGGGCTAAGCCCGATACGTCTCTTCTGGACGAATATTCTAATGAATTGCATGTAAATGCCAATACGCCTCCGACCTTCATCGTGCATGCTATGGATGATGAGCCCGTGCCTGTAATGAACAGTTTACTGTTTTACCAAGCCTTGGTCTCAAATGGTGTGATGTCGGAAGCTCACTTTTATCCAGAAGGCGGGCACGGCTTTGCTTTAGCCATAGGCAAAGGGTATTTGCAAAACTGGCCCAATTTGCTTTTGGATTGGATAGACAGCTTGAAATAATGAGATATACTTTTTTCATTTTGGTGATGACGATTATCTACACCCCAACGTGCTATGCACAAGAGAAAACACTATACAAGCAAGTGGATACTACGGAATTATTCTTGGAGGTATATTATCCTAGTCAAGTAGAAGAAGCCAAAGCTTATCCTGCGTTGGTTTTCTTTTTTGGAGGAGGATGGATCAGTGGTGACCGAATGCATTTTATCCATCATGCAGAGTATTTTGCTCAGAGGGGTTTAGTTTGTTTTTTAGTTGATTACCGAACTAAAAATCAAAACGGAACGACTCCTTTTGAGTCACTTAAGGATGCTAAATCTGCTATGAGATTCATTAGAAAAAATGCAGAAAGGTTCCATGTCGATTCGACTCAAATCATTGCTTCTGGTGGTTCGGCTGGGGGGCATTTGGCTGCTGCTACGGCATTAGTGGAGGGGTATAATGACGACGGGGATGATTCCTCTCAAAGTTGTATACCAGATGCATTGGTGCTTTTTAACCCAGTGATTGATAATGGCCCTGGAGGATATGGGTATGGAAGAATCGGAGAAGATTACAGGTTCTTTTCTCCACTACACAATATCAAAAAAGGAGCTCCTCCTACGCTTATCATGCTAGGTACTAATGACAAGCTTATTCCAGTAGTAACGGCTCAGTATTATCAAAAAGTAATGGATGTGGTCGGAAGTAGGTGTGATTTGCGCCTATATGAAGGAGGAACGCATGGGTTTTTCAACTATGGGCATGGCAAGTTTTATGAGCAAACGTTGATGGATGTAGATAGCTTTTTAGTTTCTCTGGGATACCTCAACAAGTAATGCAACCTAAATTTTCTTAAAAAGAAAGACTACATGAATCAATTGAATATTTCATTTACGTTAATAATTTTATGTATTTCTTGTCGCCAGAATCCAGAGGCGATAAAATTGATTGACAATGCTAATTTTCAAGAGGTAGTCGATGAGAAAGACGTGGATTTATATACGTTGAAAAATCAATCCGGCCTAACCGCCCAAATCACGAATTATGGCGGTAGAGTAGTGAGCTTATGGGTACCCGATAAAAATGGAAATTTTGCTGATATTGTATTGGGTTATGATTCCCTGCAAGGTTATTTGGTATCCAGCGAAATTTATTTCGGGGCACTGATCGGGCGATACGGCAATCGAATAAACAAGGGGCAGTTTACACTTCAAGATTCTACCTACTCACTGGCAACCAATAATGGCGACCATCATCTGCATGGTGGCGACAAAGGTTTCAACAATGTCGTTTGGGATGCCATTCAGGTTTCTGATGTAGAGTTGAAACTGCATTATCTGTCGAAAGATGGCGAAGAAGGTTATCCTGGCAATTTAGATGTAGTAGTGACTTATAAACTGACAGATAATAATGAATTGGAGATTAACTATGTAGCGACCACAGATCGGGCAACCCCTGTCAATCTTACTCATCATTCATTTTTCAACTTGCATGGGGCAGGCCAAGGCAGTATCAATGATCACATATTGCAAATTAATGCAACAAAATACACCCCTGTGACAGATGGGCTTATCCCGACGGGTACGGTAGAGGAGGTTCTGAACACGCCGTTTGATTTTACTGCGCCTATGCCAATTGGAGCACGAGTGAATAGCAATCATCAACAATTGAATTATGGCTATGGATATGATCACAATTTTATTTTGGATGGAGAGGGGATGAAATTGGCAGCCACTGTCGTAGATCCAATTTCTATGAGAAAAATGGAAGTATTTACAGATGAACCAGGTTTACAATTCTATGGGGGGAATTTTTTGAGTGGGAAAGAAGTAGGAAAAGGAGACTTGCCTTATGAGTATAGAACTGCCTTTTGTTTGGAAACCCAACATTTTCCAGACAGTCCTAACCAAGACCATTTTCCTTCTACTATTTTAGCACCTGGCGAAACATATACTTCTACTTGCATCTATAAGTTCAGTGTGCAGTAGTCTCCAAGAGGGCATATTGCTGGAGAGTAGAGATCACAGTCAAACCATATAATCATTCACTTTCTTGGAGTAGCTGTGCTAGTTTTTGTTGCATGACTTTCAGTTGGTCTTGTGCAGATGGTTGGTCAATCAAGTTGTGTTCTTCGCTAGGGTCATTTGCTAGATGATACAATTCCGAAGGCATTTCTGCTTCTGTATAATGAATATACTTCCAATCTTCGGTTCGTACAGCTTGCCAAGGGCGCACTCTGGGAGCCACTTTTTCTAAAAAATATTCCGTTAAAAAGGCCGAACGCCAAGGAGCATTAGACTGTTCAAAAAGAGGAACCATTGATTGGCCATTCATAGGCTCTAGTGGTTCGATTTGAGCCAGTTCCAGCAGGGTAGGGGCTAAGTCTATATTCAAGATCATTTCTTCTTTTATGCTGCCTTTTGGAATGAGCTTGGGATATCTGATCAGCATAGGAATTCGAATAACTGGATCATAAGCCCATCTTTTGATGTTAAACTCACCGTGTTGGCCCATGAGCATGCCATTGTCGCTGGTATAGATGATAATGGTATTGTCCAATTGGTTGCTTTTTTCGAGCGCCGAGAAAATTTCACCGATTCCCTCGTTTACACTAGCCAAGCACCTGAGTTGATCAGCTACCACGACCGAACGTTTACGTCCGCGCCCACGTCTGGATTCGGGAGGTTCGGGTAATACGTTTTCATATGCATAAAAGGCTTGTCTATCGACCGATCTAGTGAGCATTGGCTTGCCATCTATGTCGCTTTTTTTTATTTCTAATGAATCAAATTCAAAATCTGTATACAAGGATTCGTGTCTTGTAGCAGGAAGCAATGGCCAGTGGATGGCTTTGTGGGCAATCACCATAGCAAATGGTTTGTTTCCATGATCTTTGGTGAGGTAGTCTAGCGCACGTTCGTTAATAATGTCGGTCATGTAGCCAGTAGTTTGAAGGTGCACATCTTCGTCATTGACTACTCCATCAATATAATCTCCTTGTCCTTTGAAGCTAAACCATCTGTCGAAACCAGGACGACGAGAGTCATCGAGCCCCATGTGCCATTTTCCGATAAAGGCGGTTTCGTATCCAGATTCTCTGAGCTGACGTGGCCAAGTCAGCAAGGTGTGGCTCACCACATCTAATCCAAGTTTATCGTTATTGATCACATTGTGTTTATGTGAATAGTTGCCAGTAAGAAAACTTGCGCGACTTGGAGAACACAAAGGGGTAACTACAAAGGCATTTTTGAAAAGGACACCTTCTTGACCAATTCGGTCTATATGAGGTGTGTTTGCCTCTTTTGCTCCTTCTATACCTAATAATCCAGTTTGCTGATCATCGGTTATAATAAAAATAATATTGGGTCTGTTTGTGGGTTGCTCGAGCGTATGCTCACCATAGAATGAGAGGAAAGTGAGTAAACTGTATAATAGAGATATCTTATTCATTTTGTTTGTTTCTAAGCCATTATCTGGCAAATTATTTAATCTATAGCCACCAGCTTTATTTGGACAAATACGAATGAAAAGAGTAAAGCCAAGGCCTTGAAAAGTGAATCATCCTGTCAGACTTTTATAGCCGACAGGATGATTTAGATTATGATATGATTCTAGTTTCGACAGAGGGAAAATACCTCTGCGTACTAGAAATTAAACTTAATTTCAAAATGACATGAAACGGTTTTTCATTGGTACTGTGTCATCTATTTTTTAAACAACTTGAAGGAGGTACCCTCTATTTTGGCGATGTACAATCCTTTTTTCAAATGTGAAACGTCCACCTTTCCATCTGCATTTGTAAATTGTCTAAGAACCAACTGACCGTAAGTATTATAAATACTTAGTTCTACAGTATTGGGTGTGTTTAATTTCACATAATGGTCCATGGGATTAGGATATAGACTGATCTGATGGAGAGTGGGCTTGTTGGTCGTAGTTTGTATTCTTGCCCCAGAATTAGAAGTCCAACTAATGTCATCAATTTGGATGTCAGCATTGTTATATCCTTTGAATACGAGCTCGAAAGTACCAGATACATTAATGTTTGAGAAAGTTACAGTTTCAGTAGTAGCTATACTGATTTCTTCTGTACCTATGGAGGTGCCATTCACAAAGACCTCAACACCACTGGTATTCGCAGTGCCAGTGGGTGCAGCTTGAAAAGTTAAATCTCCTATTCCTCCTCCGATATTGGCACTGAGCTCTCCACCATTATTATTGTCCAACTTGATCGTATAGCTATTGATGGCATTGGTACGTTTGGCTTGTGTGTATTCCCATACGATACCGTTGTTGCCTATATATGATCCATTGACCCATTGGTTAGCTGTAGGCATATTGCTGAAATCTTCCATGCCGCCGTTTGTTGAGGTGACTATTTTGTATGTGGCTGTAATGTTCACCCCATTTGTAGGCATAGTCAGGGTAGTATTTGCACTAAATTTGTCTGCCAATATAGACACACCACCAGTCCAAACGTCAAAAACCTGCCCTGAAGGAGCTGCATTTGCTGATACATTGACTGATGTGCCAGCCAGATAATCCCCACTTCCTGATCCGTTGGTTACGTTCAAGGTATATGTTGTAGGGATATTTCCAGTCCAGCTGATGTCATCGATCTGTACATCTGAATTATTAAAACCTTTGATAGACAAATTGAAAGCGCCTTGAATATCTAAATTCTGAATTTCGAATAGTTGTGGAGCGGCTCCATTATCTATGGCAAAAGATTGTAATACTACACCGTCTACGATGATCTCTACTCCACTCGGGCTTCCTGTGCCTGTAGGTGCGGCCATCAGGCTAATTGCAGTTAAACCTCCTGTGATGGTTGCCGATACAGTACCATTGGCACTGTTATCTAGTTTGATTGTGTTGCCGTTGATTGAAGAGGTACGCTTTACCTGAAAATAGCTCCACTCTATGGCGTCATTGCCAGTGAAAGTCCCATCTGACCATTGATTGGCACTAGGCATATTATTAAAATCTTCCATACCACTACTTCCGCCTGTAGACCCAGTTCCATCCTGAGAGATTTGTATGATGGTCGTAGAGCATCCCGAAACGGTAACTTCACCTGACCGAGCAGACGACCCACTATTTGGTGTGGCTGTAATGGTCAGCACCTGGCCAGATAAGCTTGTGTTAATGAAGCCTTGATTGTCGCTAACTGTAAAGGCCTCAGGAGAGGTGATGGTGATGGTGGTAGATCCTCCAGAAGATGGGAAGTTGTGACTTGTCTTGGTGGCAGATACACCACATCCAGACATTTGTCGTCTCCATGCGCCAGTCGTGGCTAAGGCTACATAATAGTAAGGCTTACCGTTTTCAATTTTAACTTTTGCCTGAAGGCCAGTAGGGTTTTCAATCAGTCGGTTATTGCCACTAGCCAAGCTCCAATCTGTCCAGCTAGCAGTACCGTCGTTGTTTAAAATCCCCATGAAAGCACCGAGACCTTTTTTATGATTCCCTACAAATGTGGTTGTCACAATCATATTGTCATGAGCGGCCAAGCCACTAAACTCAACGGGATCATTGCTTTCCACCCATTTTTCAGGACGCAGGGTCAATGATTTGGCTACATCCATGCCTGTGTCTATCCAGCTGGCTATTGAATTCCAATTACTATTTTGAGGGTCTTGATTTACATAAACAGCATAATCACCGTTGATCTGAGCTGCTGCGACCAGCCAAGTTTGTCCTGATTTATTCCAAACATACAAGTCGCTTGCATTTCTGCAATCTGATTCCATATTGGTCCAAGTATAATTATTTCCAGATCGGACCCCACGGTATAGACTTCCAGAGTTTCCTGACCCTGCTGATCTTGCGTATACATAGTTGCTATTGTTAGGGTCTACCCAAATATCTCGAAGATCACGATAGTCCATGTCTGATGGAGTGATTTTACTCCAAGTGCCAGTGCCATTGTATACAGCGACTATATCATCTGTCATGTATATACCGCCTTCGGCTACTCCAGACTTTCCTCTGGTCGATACATAGACGCGTTGTGGAATATTTGGATCATGAATTAATGCACGGTAATTTCTTGAGGGTAATCCATAGTTAGTGCCTTGCGTGTTTGGCACTTCTCCACCTACCAATTTCCAATCTTCTTTTACGCCGATGCTATTTTCATCTATCACTTTGGCATACAAGCCACCCACGGCTTGATTAGGCGCACCGTATCCTTTTCGCATATCTGCGAGTACTAGGGCTGGTGTGACAGGAATAGTCAATACAGACATAGAATTGGTAATACCAGTGGGGCCATGCTCTGCGGTCCAGGAGTAGCCATTATCTAAGCTTTGGAGAATGCCATGATCAGCATTGCCCTGGATCATATAGCTGCCATAAGCATCCACATCGTAGCAGTACGTTGATGTAAACCCACGTTCGTGTGACATGGCTAGGCCATCTTGATAGGAGATTACTTCCCCATATACTTCATTCCAAGAAGAACATGGAAAATCAGCGCCTGTGGCATCACCTATAAATACGTTCATTCCACCCATGGAAATAATCTCATGTGAACTCCATGATGTAGGGGTATAATCATACGCCCGTACGATGAAATCTCGACGCTCCCAGCTTGGCTCAAAATCGAAGCAACGACCATTTTTTGGCATATTTAGTATTTCTTGCCATACATGACTAGTGATGTTGTTGGATCCGTCGATATTTACGGTAGCTTCCCAGAGCCCCACACGGTTTTGATTGCCATTCCAGACGGTACCGATCATGAGTCTGTGCTGCGAAGCAGTGGAGCGAGGATCAACTTTTGGATCATACCATTCTGCTTCATCGCTTAGGCCATTCATGATCATTTGCCATCCTCCTGTGATGCCTGAGGTACTTGTTTTGGCAGCGAAGACAGCCCATCTTTTATTCGAATAACTCGCATCAGCAACTGTCTGATATACTGCGTAGATATATTTGCCATCAGGAGAAAGGCCAACGCCTCTTGAGCCGCCGTCTGGTCGTTTGGAGATATTGACGGCATTGCCAGCATCACCTAATGCCTGTGATGGATCTGATATTCTTGAAAAAGAGGTACCATTATTTGTAGAAACATATACACCAGCACCTGATCCCAAGTAGATGTTGCCATTGGTTGGGTGAATGGATACGCCGAATACATTTCGGTAGCCGTCTTGGCTTTCATACGTTCGCGTGTTCCAGGTTTGCCCGGCATCGGTAGACACATATACTTCTCTGCCACCGTTGAATTTGTCTGTCGTAAGATTCTGAATGGGGTCTATCAAAGATCCCTGTCCTTTTTGGGGATCTTTATTTTGCCACCCTGGAGCCAAGACTACGGTTTGCTTGTCCGGCGAGATGGCTATCGACGCAATGGCATCACCCTTAGTTTCAGGAATGAGGTCCCAGGTTACGTTGTGATGATTTGAAGCTCCAGCATTGGTAGAGAAGTGGGCACCGTGCAAGCCCCCCTGATAAGTTTTGTTTCCGTTCACTTCTTGAGCAATGACGAAAGCCATACCATGGCTTAGGTCTTGGCTTACGAATTTCCAGCTTTGACCAGAATCATCCGAGCGGTACACGCCTTCCATATCACTGGAAAACCAAATTCTACCTTCTACATTTTGGTCGAAATAGATGTCCTGTATTTGTCCACCTCCTCCAGGGTTTAGACTCTCCCATCGATTGAGGTCACCCCAATTACTTGGCTGGGAAAAACCCACCAAGTGTAATAAGACCGCAAATACGGTCATTCGTAGTTTAGTTGTATTCATGCTATATCGTTTAGTTTGTTTTGTTTTCCAGCCAATTTCAAATTGGGCGGACTTCTAAATGTATATAGCGATCAATATATCCTGTGTAGCGATTTTAAAATTGCAACAAAGTATTCTGTATTGACGAAAGAAGAGTTTTTGATGGATTTAAAGAAACTGGTATAAGTCAAGATGATTTGCATGATTTTATATGTTTTGTCATGACTGATACAATAAATTCGATTTTTACTGCAAATATTTCAGAAGCGATGTTTCTGAAATTCACACTTTGGGTTTCCTATATAAAAAGCTCTTAAATTTTTAAAAAGCAGTGCCTACCTATAAAATTTCTTGAGCCGATTCAAGATAATTTTATAGGTAGGACTATATACTTTTCTAAATCAGAATAGATTTTGGCTTGATTCATTGTAGAGTCCCACCTACATTAATTATCCTGCAGTAAGTTTTCTTGAACTTTGTCAATTGCTTATTATTACAAACCAGCAGTATTAGAGAATTATGAAAATAGCATTATACATTTGGGTATCTTTTCAAAGTATTTTGTTCGGGGGAAGTGTTTTGTTTTTTAAAAGAAATCTGCTCAATAAGTTGTTAGCAGCATTTTTCTTTTCTACAGGACTGCATACCACACTGAATTATTTTGTCAGGTTTACCGAGGTAAAATTCGATTTTCCTAGGCTACTGGGATATGGTGATGTTTTTAATCTGCTATATGGCCCGATACTGTATTTGTACATCAAGTCGATTATAGATAATAAGTTGGACAAACGCAGCTATCTGCATATGATGCCAGCTGTGATTTTATTTGTGAGTCTCTGCGTCTTTCACTTTACTCACGAAAAGATCAACTTCATGACCTACCTTTCTCACCCCATGCACCGGGTAGCTATATTTAGTGTAGTTTTTTCAAACATCCTGTATTTAGTATTGTCGGTTCGAATTTATGTACTCCACTTTAAAGAGAATTACGCAGTTGAAAAATGGATTTCTGTCTGGTTTACTATTGCTATTTCTTTTCTTGCACTCAAGGTGATTATCAATGGAGCCTTTCTATCTAGTTTTTATGTAGTACCTAAAATATCTGCAGAGTTAAGAAATGTATTGGTCTATATTTTTATTTCGCTCAATGCTTTGATCGTTTCGATAGCAGGAGTTTATACACTCAGGTTCCCCAATGTGTTTCGCTTACATTCCACGAAGCTATTTAAGAAAAAAACTGACACGACCAGTTCAGAGCCTGAGCCAGTAGATGAAATACTAGAGGCGTTACAGCGTGTGCTCGAAGAGAAAAGGTTGCATCTCAGAAATGATATCACCGAACGGGAAGTAGCCAAAGAAATAGATATACAACCCTATATTTTAAGTAAAGTGCTGAATGAAAATCTTGGTATGAATTTCAATCGTTATATCAATAATTTCAGAATTGAAGAGGCAAAGAGAATATTGCTGTCTCCAGATACCAATGATGCGACCAACTATTCTATTGCTTTAGATAGTGGATTTAAAACAGAGTCTGTTTACTACTCCAATTTCAAAAAAATAGTAGGGATGACTCCAAAACAGTTTCAAAAGCAGCATGAATAAAAGGAGGTAGCAACCGTTTATTTTTCGAATTTCCAATAATGATGAGAGGTCAATCCTCTTTTTAAAATCAGTGTTAGACTGATAAAATCTCCTAATATTCACCTCATTCAATCTTTAAAAGCCCTTTATCCTATTGTGGAATGAAGGGCTTTCTGTTTTGCGTAAAAGTATGCAGGAATAATAAGCTGAATCCGTCAATAAAGGGCTCTTTTTCATACAATTATTTCCTATCATTTTCTCATAAAAAAAACACAGTTAACTAATTGATTATCATTTGTATGTAAAAAACTCCTGAGTAATAATTGCTACTCCTGATTTAGTTTTTTATGCTCAGTAGTCTTCTTTTTTACTGACTTCATAAGTTGTGATATTGTTCGGATGCTAGCATGATACATTTAAACCGAGCAAGGCCAGATTTTATTACTTAAACAAAACACTTATGAAAAAAATATACTATCTCAGTTGCTTCTTGATGATGTCGTTCAGTGTAATCGCTCAAGATTGGCAATCACTTAACCCTGGAGCGGGAGGACGTGTACAAGGGTTGTCTTGCGACCCATCAGTGCCAGGGAGGATGTTTGTAGCCTCAGATATGGAGGGATTTTATTACAGTTCAGATTATGGCACGAGCTGGACTTGGGCAGCACAAGATTTGCCTACCGCTTTCATGCTGATGGCTGTTGGCCATGGCAATAAGTTTTATGTAGGTCATGCCAAAGGGCTGAGCGTGTCTACTAACAAAGGGGCTACCTATACTACAGTAGCTGATACAGAAGATAAAACCATTGGTCTCATAGAGATAGATCCTTCTAATGCCAATTATGTCTATGCGGGGAATAACTGGAGAGGCAATGATGGTCATCTCAACCACTACCCACAGCAGACCACAGATACCAAAGAAATTTATTATTCTCATAACGGGGGGGCGACTTGGAGCAAATCTTCTTGGGATAATTACTCAAGTGGCGATCCTCAAGTGCAATCGATCACAGTAGACCCTACGAACAGCAATGATGTGTTGATCGCGACGGAAGACGGGTTGTATAGATCCACAAACAAAGGAGTCTCTTGGTCACACCAAACAGGCCCGTCAGGTATCGATAACACATATTGCTGGGGAGCAGATTTGAGTGTAGACGGCAATTGGCTTTATGCACTATATAGAAAAGGAGGAAGAACAAACCTATTTGTGAAAAACTACCCAAATGGAGCATGGCAAGATTTGGGGAGTGGTAGTTGGGACAGCCACAACATGTGGCAACCAGAAGTGTTTCAGGCATCTGGAAATAGCCATTATGTGTTGATTGGTCAGCGAGATCAAAATCCAAACGAAGGCTTGTTTGAAGGCCGTTTTACCGTTAGCGGTAATACCGTTTCGGGAAGTTACCAAATGATCATGAATCATAATGGCACTACTAATAATGTGAATTATGACATTGGTTGGAATTATTATGTGGCAAACTGTCGCAACAACACTTACTATCCTGCCAGTTGGAGTGGGACAGGCTATACACGTGGCGTATTTACTCAAGCACAACAATCCTATTTTACTGGTGATGCCGCTTTGGGCAATAGTGATTGGAGAATAGTAAGTACAGGGTATGTCCGATCAGATGATGGATTAGATTTTTTTAGAAGTAGAGGGACCGCATCTACATTTACCTACGACGTAGCGGTACATGATAATTATATGATCCAAGGACAGGCAGATAATTTGGCTTTGGAGAGTTGGGATCATGGCGGTTCTTGGGTACAGTCCAGAACTAGCTTTGGTGTTCAGGACGGACATGCCGTACATGTGTTGCCGACTTCACCTCCTACTGTGCTTATGGATGCTGCTTCTGGTTTTGGTGGGGGCAATCCCGCAGCTAATTCTAATTTACTTTATAAAACACTTGATCTCAATACTCCAGATCACAATTGGCAACAATTAGCTTCAGCCAACAATAGAAAAGGGTTGCCTAATAATAGAATTTGGCAATTCAGAGAAGATCCCAATGATTACAAAAGACTATATGTAATCACACATGCAGGGCTTTATATCTGTGATGATATTGTGAGCTTAATCAATACAGGCTCACCTTCTTTTCGCCGGATCAACAGTAATACGTCACTAGGAACTGCCTTGTCTTTTGACCCTGATAATAGCAATATTGTTTATTACAAGGACAATTCTGGTACGCACAAAGGGACACGGAGCGGTACTACCTACACTTGGGTGACTATGACTAGAAGCTCAGGACAGACAAACAATTTGCACTGGGGAGGTGTCGCAGTTGTGAAGTCAGGTGCCAATTCATTTGTCTATACATACGAGCGGTTCAAAGGAATAGTCCGAGCAAGTAGTGGAGCCACCCAGTTTGAATCATCAGCAGTGCTTTGGGATGCTGATTTGTTCAATTATCTAGACGAACCCGCATGGTACGATGCTGCAGAACACGGGATCAATACCAATGGCATACTTGTCGATGGTAATGTGATGTATATCCCATATCACGTTTGGGAAGATGTAAGATGGGGATATGGAGTGGTCAAAGGAACAGTCAGTAGCAATGGATCCGTCAGTTGGGAAAACTGGACTTCAGACTTACATTACTCTACGGCCAAACAAATCAAATTATATGATGGGAAAGTATACCTAGCGACACAAGGTGCTGGTGTATTAGCTAGAAAAACAAATGGAGGTCAAGCAGATGACTTGCCTTCTATTGATGAGAGTGGGTGGACACCACCAGCAGCAGAACCAAGGTACAATCTATTCACAGATACAGACGAAACCTCAGGATTGGCTTGGTCAGGTTTTGGAAATGTCACATCATCTCCGAGTTCGGGGCAGGTACTCGAAGGGGCATCTTCAAGGTATGTTCAGGGACTGGATCAAAGTGTGGCACCTGGAGCGGATCACTCGCTCATTATCGAATTCGATCCATTGGAAGTGACTGGTGGTACACTTGTGTTGAAAGGGTTTGGCATAGGAGGAGCACTCAACAGTCTCAATGTAAAATTGCTTGATGCAAATGGTGGTTACGTAGATTATCCTAATCAAAGTTTTCCCTCCAACAATTGGGGAACTATAGCGGTAGCTATTTCTGGTGGGACTTTAGATACTGATAGTTTCAATCGTGTGCTAATAGAGCGCTGGGGTGGAGGTGTCGACAAGTTATATCTTGATGATTTACATATTTCGGGCGGTGTAGTAAATGCAGGGAGTTCGACTACCGTTTATGTCACTGGTGTGACCTTAACGCCTGCCTCGGTAGCTTTAATGACTGGAAGTACCCAGCAACTGTCTGCTAGTGTAGCACCCAGCCATGCTACCAATCAAAACGTTAATTATACATCCAACAATACGAATGTAGTTACAGTGAATGGTGCCGGGCTAGTGACAGCAATTGCTGCTGGTACTGCCATCGTTACAGTCACGACAGTAGAAGGGGCGAAGACAGATCAGGCGACAATTACTGTTTCACCAGTAGGGAATGGTGATTGTTCGGCAACCTCTTCAGGAGGCAAACCCAATCCTCCTTGCCAAGTATGGACAGAGGTTACTTCGCCAACTAGTGTGATCCTACACTGGAATGACAACTCCAACAACGAAGACTTCTTTGATATTATGGCACAATTGTCCGGAGATACTTGGAGAGCATCCAGTATGCCTGACGGTGCAGAAAATGCTTCATCAGTATCTATCACTGGATTAGACTATGGAGCATCTTATAAGTTCAGAATTAAATCTAAAAATGGAATCGGTGCTTCGGCTTGGGTTGAAACGGATCAAGTCAGTTTAGGTGCTGGCATTAGATATCGTACGGATGGATCATATGAGAAATCATGGGTTGCCCCTATGCTTATATACCCCGTTCCTGCCACTTCTTGGATGGTGGTAGAATCTGCCGTGAGTGGTCATGCAGTGATCAGAGATATATCAGGAAAAGTAGTTTATTCCTTTCTGTCCAATAAAGGAGTAAACAGATTGGATGTATCAGGCTACCAAAATGGCACCTACCTGTTAGAGATCAACCAAGATGTGAAAAGGTTTTTGGTCACTCATTGATAGTTATTTAGGTCAGCAAGTACCATGTGAGGAGTGAAACCTTTCATGGTGCTTATTTAATTGAGAAAGAAAAGAATAGTATGATGAAAAGGGTTACAAATTTTTTGATTCTGATGGCTTGGTTTAGTATCATCCATTACAATGCCTCTGCACAGTGGTTCAACGCGAACCCTGGCCATGGAGGTCAGGTACAGCACGTGGTATGCGATCCTAACGAAGACGGTAAAATGTATCTCTGTAGTGATATGGAAGGGTACTATGTAAGTCATGATTATGGAGACTCATGGGAGTCCTATAGTTTTCAGTCTTTATACAGCAATGTCTTCAACATTGCAATTGCTCCTACGAACTCTGATAGGCTACTTATGGGCTCCACTTATGGAGCGGCAAAAAGTGATGACGGTGGTGATACTTGGTCTTTTGTCAACGAACTGAAAGGGAAACCAGTATCGGCTATGGCGATAGACCCTTCAGACGAAGACTATATGTATATGGCACCGAGTTGGTTGGAGGATAAGGTAAATGCGTTTGCTACAAGTGGCGAGCGTAGCCTGTATTACTCACACAACAGTGGCGATACTTGGACTAAAAGTAACTATGTAGCCGGCAGTGCAGCTAGAAATGTATATACTATTACCATACATCCTACCAATGGAGATGTATGGTTAGGTTCGGAATCTGGCTTATTTAGATCTACCGACCATGGGGTGACCTGGACAGCGATTTCTAAGCCAACCAATGCAAAAACTTGTTTAGGTGCGGATATTACACCAGACGGAGCATGGGTTTATGCTGCTTACGAGCGGAATGATGGCAATTCTGGACTCTATGTAAGAGCCTATGATGATGGTGACTGGTCGGAACTAGATGCTAGTGGTGTGATGCAAGCAAAAAATCAATTGCACTGGAGACCAGTTGTAGACCCTAATTCAACAGCAACGAATCATTTTGTTATGTTAGGTACGCTATTCAGAGGAGGTAATGGTAATGAAAATGCTCTGCTCGAAGGGAGGTTTACAGTATCAGGAGGAGTCACAATCACAGGTACAATTCAAGAGGCTTTCAAGTACACTGGTGTTGAAAGTATTGAAGAAATTGGTTGGAACAAGTATCAAGGTGTATCTAGAACCTATGCTTATTATCCTAAATCATGGACTAACTATAGCTACACAAGGGGTGCTTTTATCATGAGTCAGCAATCAGCTTATATTGGTGACCTCACAGATGCTTCGTCATGGAAGTGTGTGACTTCTCATCAAGAAAAGAACCTGAATGGTGTAGATTTTTATCGTACCAATGGTACCGCTTCTACATTCAACTGGGACATGGATGGTTATGAAAACTACGTGGTTCAAGCCATGGCAGACAATGGAATTGTAGAAAGTTATGATGGTGGATTCTCATGGTCGCAGCCCAGTATTGTGATGACGGGCAGCTGGAATGCGGATGCAGCGGAATCTGTAGTGAAAAGCGGAGAAAATACGATTATGCTGGCTGGTACAGCAGATGGTTTTGGAGGGGCATTAGCAGAATGGAGTGGTCGTTTGTTATACAAAGAATTGACCAACCTATCTGGCCCAGTAGATAGTTGGCAGGTATTGATCGACGGGAAGTCAGGCACTACAAAAGGATTAGGAACTAACAACAGGATCACGTTTATCCATAGCGATGACAATATTCCTGAGCGAGTTTATATTTCTACTATTGGTGGAGCATATGTCACAGAAAACATACATGAATTAGTCGCTGGAAATAGCACTTATAATTTTGTCAAAATCACAAGTGGAGACACGGAAGTACCAGGTAGAAAAATAATGTCAGATCCTAACGATTCTGATCTTGTGTATTTGCGATGCACCAATGGTACATTCAAAGGCCAAAGACAATCAGGAGGCAATTACATTTGGACCGAGCTGTCTGTGAATGGCAGTACCAATGGCCTAGATAGTAATTGGGGATCCAATGGCGACATGACTGTATGGGCAAATGGAAGCACCACATACCTATTGCTGACTAAAGGAGACAATTCAAATGTTAATTATGAATTGCATCTGTCCGCAGATGGAGGAGATAATTTTACTCAAGTGGTTACGCGAGCAGATGCCGAAACACTGAGAAACCCTGCATGGTTAGGAGCTCATGGATTTAAAACTAGCTTTGGTGGAATTTGTGGTTTGAATAACCAATTCTTTTTCACCTTTCAGGTAAGAGAAAACGGAGAGAAGTTGACCAAAGGAATTGCCTTTATCAAAGCTAATATTGGGAATAGTCTTGCAGATATAACCTTAGAAGACTGGACAGGAACCGTAGGAGAAAACTATATGGAATTTCCAGTATCAAGAAGAGGGAAAATATGGAGTGACGACCAAGGAAATGCACATATTTATCAGGCTACTATGGGAACAGGGCTTTGGAAAAGAAGCCTCAAGAAAAAAGAAGCACCAACAGCTGTTTTTTCTTCTGATAAAAAAGAAGTGAGCGTTTCCTGGTACTGTGAATTTTGATGCCACAGCATCCTCTGCATATATGGATCGCTCCATAGTATCCTATCGTTGGGACTTTGGCGATGAAACTAGCAAAACGGGTAGTACTACGAGTCATGAATTTACCCAAGCAGGAAAATATATAGTGACGCTCACGGTAGAAGACGATCAAGGAGATACAGACGTATCTACCACAACCATCACAGCAGTAGATCTCAGTTTGAAAAGCGTAATTCGTGCCCAAATCACACAAGGATATACACCATTGTATGCCAGCCTAGATGGCAGTGATTCGGAAAGCCCGACTAGCACCATCGAATCTTATACTTGGAAGCTTAAAGGACAGGTAATAAGCGAAGCATCAAAGTTGGCCGTTCAGCTCAGTGAGCCAGGGGCATACATTTACGAACTCACAGTGAAAGATGCCACAGGTGCTGAGCATACTTCGATGCATACCATTACTGCCCTTGCTTTTACAGGAGAGTCGAATAGCTATAAGCAGGTGCTCAAAGATGGGATGGAAGGTTTCAGTATCATCGACCCGTCAAACAATGGACAGCAGTGGGGCGGAGTACCAAGTGTAGCTACTCTCGCATCAGACAATGATTGCCTGATTCATTATGGTACCATATGGGGAGACCATGCGAGTAGTGGATATGATCATGCCAGTGGCAGGTATAGTGCGTTCTTGCAGCCTACAGATGAAGTCCTTTCTTTAGAAGGATTTAATACTGCTGGATATGATCATGTCAAACTTCAATTTGGTATGATGAAAATGTCGATCGTGGAGGGAGAAGCAGTCCCTAACGACGATACAGGTAGTGGAATCAAACTTGAATACTCAACGAATGGGACACAATGGACGGAGATTTCACTAGTAGGCAAGTTTACATACAACAACGAAGTCAATAGTATTTGGTACTGGGTGGAGTTGGAAGAAGAACTGCCATCAGTTGAAAATCTGAGACTTAGGTTTACCAGATTGGCTGATGCCAATCCTTTCGATACCAACTGGAGGATAGACGACATTTTGTTTACGGCTCCTGCAGGAGTGGTCATGAGTAGCCCAGGAGTGACCATTTCGGCTTCTAAGTTGGGTCCCAACCAATTAGAACTTATAGAGGTGACGGCGGCCATAGATGGTACTGCTTCCTTTATCGAGTGGGACTTTGGTGCTGCCGCCAATCCTCAAATTGGATTTGGAGTAGGGCCACATCAAGTGAAATTTTCAAAACAAGGAGCACAAGAAATAAAAGTACGTGTACTAAATCAGATGGGGGAGACCACAGCTAAGACAACCATAGCAGTAGGGCCTATTGTGAGCGCACTAAGCGGAACCATCGTAGCAAGCAAGAGCAAAATTGCCCTCAGTACCAAAGTGATGATTTCGGCTAAGCTAGATGGCGAGGCTAAAGCGTATACATGGGATTTTGGTGTGTCAGCCGAGCCGAAAACGGCTACTGGTGCAGGACCGCACGATGTAATTTTTAGTGAATTGGGCATGAAGGATATTGAACTAAAGGTGACCAACAGAAGTGGTATTACTTCTATTATCAAGGCAGATGGCCTCATCGAAGTTTCCAATACGGTGGTTGCAGGGATAGATGATTCACATATCATACAAGTTTTTCCTAACCCAGCTACCGATCTGCTGCAGTTCAAAGGTTTTAATACTCAAATAAATGTGCAGCTCTGGTCGCTAGAAGGTCAGCAATTGATGGAGAAAAACATCAGGCCACAGGAGACTTTGAAGCTTAATCATTTACAACCAGGTCTGTATTTGCTTCAAATCAGAGGAGAAAATAATCTAATGGAGATTCAAAAAATTAATAAGCTATGAGAAGGTCAATAATTCAAAAAATGCGAGTAGCACTCAAAGCCACACTTTTACCTGTCTTAATATTATCAATGACTCAAGTGCTAATGGCACAAGAGCTCACAGGGTTTTGGCCACTTGCTACCACCACTACTGGTCTGGTAGAAGTGTACGGGACAGGGCTTTCGGAAGCTACTGGAGTCACTATGGGAGGTACAGCTGCCACTTATTTTTATAAGTCTTCGGATGATAAAATCGTGTTTGCCGTGCCTGCTGGTGCTACTACCAGTACGTTTACCGTAGATGGTATAGCACTTACTTCATCGGAGGCACTGCGGATAGATGAGCCTGAGCTGGACACGCTGGCTTTTGTGCAGTTTGGAGATGCTTCTGGCAACAATGAAACCATAGACTTAGGAAGTGAAGACGGTATCATGACTATATCCAGAACATCAGGAGATGGAACATTAGATATTGTAAATAATGGAGCTCAGAATACAGGACTTTATCCAGGGGCATCTGGTGCAAACTATCTCCATGCCAATGGAGGAGCACTGAGTTTTGTCATTTCAGGTATCAATACGATGGGTTACGGGGAAGTGACCTTTGCTTTTGGGTATGTGCCATGGAAAAACAAAAAATCGGACGATGTGATCCAGTTTGAGTATAAAGATGCTGGAAATGGGGGGGCTTGGGTAGACATGAACATGCCTACCATTTATCAAAATGCGAATGTCTGGTTTTATGCCAAGCCGACTCCAGTCGTACCTATTCCAGAAAGCACGGAGATTCAGTTTAGAGTTACAGTCACGGATGCTACTTATCGATTCAAAATGGACGATATAATCATCTTAGGGAACGACCTTCCTCCTAGTGTTGGTTTTACAACCTCTTCGATTGTTACCAACGAAACCGTAGGATCTATGCAAATAGAGGTGGAGGCTACTGAAGCAGTTAGCGGAGACACAAAGATTTACCTTACTACTGCCGGTTCACTTACGGGTTCAGAGTATTCCCTGACCGACAATGGAGGTACTGGAGAGACCAATGTGGTCACTATTCCAGATGGAATGACTACAGGTACAGCCACTTTGACTATTGTCAATGACAGTGATATTGAAGACACTAAAAACTTAACGATCACGATAGTCTCTGCTGATGACCCTGTGGAAGTAGGTGTTAGCAGCGAGCTAGCAGTGAGTGTATTCGATGATGATAGTCCGCCTACCTTGTATGATTTATCAATCAACAAGGCGCAACTTATCGAAGGCTCTGGAAATCAAGCTGAAATCACGGCCTTTGTGACCAAGGCAGTAACCGGAACTCAGACCATTACACTAGCTTTAGCTGGCGATAGAGTAGGGGCTGGAGAGTACGAGATTGGTGGAGGGACTTTCGAACTCACCATAGCTGATGGAGACATGACTGGCACAACCTTGCTTTCTGTTGTAGACGACGATTCATTAGAAATAGCAGAAGTAGTAGCCATCACAGTAGCTGAGATCAATGGTGAAGTGGTGCTTGGAGATCCTGTTCCCGAAGTGTCCATTACTATTGTAGACGACGAAGTGCCTAGCCTGTCTTTCAGCTTGAATCAGCAAGTAGTACAGGAGGCTGATGAAACAGAAGTCACTATTTCGATTGAAACAGAAATACCTGTAAGAGGGGATCAGACTGTTATTTTAGCGTTTGCAGGTACTAATATAAATGGGGACGACTATACCGTATACAGTAGTGCGGGAGATTTGGGCGTGCCAGAGATTTATCTAAAGGATGGCGAATCTTTGGCTACTACTACGTTTGTGATCAGTAGAGATTTAGTGGGAGAAGGGAATGAGAAAATGAATATTGGTATTGCTAGTGTCAGTGCAGGTATCAGTTCGGTGGATTTGCCCACCGCAGCAGAGTTGGTCATTTTGGATGAATATATCGAAAACTACTTTCTACAGCCAGAGACTTTTGGATTTAGAGAAAACACCAGTATAGCAGCTTATTATGGCAATGGCTATTTTGATTATGCCTATGTATATAGCGGAACGGCACGTATTGGCAAGAGAAGTGCCAATGGCGGATTTGATAGCTATGTCAACTTTTTAGCAAGTGATGAAAACACCTTTCAAATGGCTGGTATTAATACCACTGGAGAATCAGATTTGAGGCTTGGGTTCAAACTTCAGCCAACCAAAGTTGGAGCTATGGGAGAAGACTTCAGAGTAGAATTTAGCACCAATGGCGTAGACTTCGATGCTGTAGAGCTGGCATACAATCATTCTGGAGACCTCGTCTTTGATCAAATGATGGCTGCTGGTTTTGTGCCAGAGTCTGACAATCTTACGATCAGATTCACCAATCTATCTGATGATTCGAACAATGGATGGTGGATGGACGATGTGAGTATATTTCATGACAACCCACGCCCAAGAATCACTTTCGAACTCGATACCACTTGGGTGACAGAGGTAGAACAAAAGGAAATCAAAGTATGGGCTCTATTGGAATCAGCGATGGCTACTGACGAGTATGTCTTTTTAGGTGAAGTGGAAGGAACCGAAGTAAGCGAGGAGGATTACTTGTTATCTGCTTCTTCTATATTCATTCCAGCAGGAGAGACCTCTGGATATGTGACCTTGAAAGTGCTGGATGATGCTGAGGAAGAGTACATGGAAGAAATAAACGTAAGTGTGGCTTCTACCAGTGCCGGTTTAGACGATGTGGTGATACCGTCCAAGATATCTGTCACGGTATATGATAATGACAAGCCCGGGCCAGCTGAATATTTTTTCAAAGAAACACTCAACAATCCCCTCAATATAGAACCCAAAAACTGGGGAGATCGTCAGCCACCAAACTATCTAAATAGAAGTAATAGACCTTGGTCCAATGTGAAAGATCACTACCTAAGACAGCATTTTTGGAATGCAAAAGATCACTATATCACGGGCAATGCGATCATTAGTTGTGAGTCTTTTTTAGGAGGTATGTCAAAGGAAGAAGCGACAGACTTTAATATGGGTGCGGAGAAATATGAGGGCGCGAGTGGAGCGCATTATTTCTTCTTTGATAAAGAAGATATGCATGTTTCATTTGGCTTGATCAATTCTTATCGACAAAATACTACGTTCCAGTTTGGGCTTTACAGATTTGAAAACTGGGCATCGGACGGTACTGAGATGAAAGTAGAGTATAGTACAGATGATGCCGTCTCTTGGACGCCGATGACGTTCGACCCACTGCCTAGCCAAGCAGGCTGGTTTTTGGTGACACTCAATGAAGATTTGCCTTATAGTGACAATCTCATCGTTCGATTCAGAGTAGAAGGACTACAAGGAAGTAATGTCTTCAAGATAGATGATATAGAGTTGGTAGTAAGAGAAACTAAAATAGCCAATATCTCTTCTGACTATGAACGTGTAGGAGGCAAATTCACCATTACAGGTCAAAATTTCAAGAATGTTCAAGTGGTAAAGATCGGGACTGTCACGCTTCCTAGTTCATCCTATGTGGTAAAGAGCAGTTCGCAAATAGAAGTGACCGTGCCTGCCAACGTTACTACGGGAGGCGAAGTAAGTGTAATCACTAGTTTTAGCAGTGCGACAGGGCCTGAATTCTCACTCGACGATAGAATCTTAGTATCTCTTTCAGTATCTAAAGTGGAAGTATCAGAAGCAGGAGAAGAATCACTGGAAATCTCAGTGATTGCTGAAGATGCTGTCCCCGAAGGTGCGGCAATTCAAATTGCTTTGGCAGGTAGTTTGGACGACGTGCTGTTGTCATCAGATCTACTTACCATCTCAAGTGGATCAAAAGAGTCTTCTAAAGTTACGTTGACAGCACTCAAGGACGACCTAATAGGAGAGAGTGATGAACTTGTCACTGTATTGATTTCAAAAGTGGTGGCAGGCCATGTAGATATGGGTAATCTTTCTAGTCAGGACATCAAAATCATCAATGATACAAAAATGCACTTGACATTGAGAGCACAAGGCAATGAACCTTTGACAGAAGTGACACAAGATGAAGCGGTCATTTTTGCAACTATTCCTTTTGCACTAGAGGTGGATTTTACTTTTCAAGTGGAAGTTGGTGGTACAGCAAGCGTAGGCGAAGACTTTAGCTTGAGCAAAAGTGACAGGAAATTGACCATACCAGCCGGTAGGTTTATTTCAGATACACTGACGGTGAAGGCACTTTTCGATGGACTTTTGGAAGAAGAGGAATCGATAGAAATTCGTACGGTCTCTGATTTGAGTGGCCTCGTAAATATTTATGCTGAATCAAAAATCTTTATGATTGAAAGCTTGGAAATGGGAGAAAATAGCTCGGAAGTGTTGGCTATAGATCCTAAGGAGGGTCTACTGAAAGTTTATCAATCTTCGGGTTATTTGATGATAGAAAGTAAAGACAGTGAAATAGGAGAACTGGAAGTCATCAGCCTAACAGGGCGTAGCATGTTCAAACAACAACCTATGGTACAACAACTAGAAATACCCTGGCCTCATCAAGGCGTTTTTATTCTGAAAACCCACAACAACAATGGGGTTCAGACCATTAAGTTTATGACAAAACAATAAATGCCAGAGCACAGGATAAAAGCAACTCCAATGATTATTGGAGTTGCTTTTTTTGTCTATTACAATAAAATATCTGCTTCAAAAAACAATGAGGTGGTCGGGTTGAGTTTCATGATTTGTAGAGTCTAAAGAAACACTCTTCACGATTGCTATTCAAGACAAGTTGAAAGGTCAGAAATAAAAAAGCCTGACGAAGTAAACTCCATCAGGCCTGAGAAAAATAAACCTACTAACTACTTCAGCAGGAGTGTTTTGATTTCGAAAGGATCAAATTCAAGTGATACTTTCTCCGCATCCAGTTTCAATTGATCTTGAACCTCTTCTTTCATATTTGTCTGAAATACACTTTTAGGATTGGTGTTTAAACTCAAAGCGAAGTTCGTTTTCATTTGTTTCGTTTCGTAAAGTCTAATAATGATGCCCTCTCCACTTTCAGCTCTTTTTATGGTTTGTAAGGCAATGTTTTCTGGTAGCCCACTGATTAGAGTCGAAACAATATTGCTCTTCGCAGGATGGGCCTGCATCGACTTGGATAGGAGCGGCGTGTTAAAAGCTTTGGCTCGAGCAATGACATCGCTGTCAGAAAGGTCACCCTTGTGTGGGTATACAGCATAGCTGAAGACATCTCCACCTAAGTCACCAGAGGCCGTATGATTCCATTCTACTGCACCCATTTCTTCATATTGATGTTTGAATTGTCCGTAAGACAAAACCAAACGAATACTATTGTGCTGCAAGTTGTACCCGTATCGTACGCGGTCGAATAAGGCAAGTCCATAGTCATCATCAGATACATCTGCCCACTGGTGTGCACATAGTGGCGCATGTAGCGAGTCAGATTTCAGGAAGTTTGACCGAGTGACCGTGTTGGTTCCCCACTGAATCCCATGATTGGCCTGAGAAGTAGCAAAGTCCACAGGGAAATCTACTTCCAGTTTATTGAATTCATGCCAGTCTATGTCCGTGTCAAAAGTAAGTTGCTTACTTCCTTTTTGAAGTGAAACTCGTTGAGTAATTGTGGATTTTTTGTATTCGCGTGTAGTGGTCAGATAGCTTTCTAAAGTATTGACTTTTGTTTTGCTGATTTTGGCTGCAACCGAAATGTGGCTCGTTTTATTGCTGTCATGCGGGTGTTTGACTTCATACATGCGGTTGAATGTCTTTCCTTCTGGTACCAATTCCCTATTTACTTCCTTGTCTAGGTAGCTGGTGATTTCACCTTTTTGATTAAATATGATTTTGACTAAATCATTTTCTAAAACATTGGAGTTACTCGGGAGTGATTGATTATTGGGTTTTGTATTTTCTGTCTTCCAATAATATTTGGCAACGCTCATGGGGGCGAGGTTGGTCACATCGACCAACAAATCATTGCCGTCCTGTACTACGTCTTGTACTATGCCTTGTTCGTCAACTAACTGGTTGTTTTTAGCCATCGATTGGTTTGCAAGACGCACCACGCCAGTCATGGCTATTCCAGCTGGGTTAAATATGATCAGACCGTCCTTATCCATTGCTAGATTTGATGAAATAAAATCAAATGCTGAATCTCTCAGTATTTTGGTTTCCTGCTCGATTTCGTTGATCGTAATGTTGGCTTTGGAGAGTACTTCTGGTACAGCCATAGCCGTGATGATATCATGAAAATGGTGGAGCAAGAGCGACTTCCATAGTACCTTGAATTTTTCGGTAGGGTATGAATAGCCAGATAGACTGGCCATGGTCGCTAGAGCTTCGGCTTCTCGTAGCCTTTGTTCAGCTGCTCGATTGGCAGTTTTTATTCCGTTTCCCATGAGGAAAGTGCGCTGAATGAATGGCGATGGGAGTATGCGCTTGTCGAACATCGCAAACTGATCTTTTTTCGTCTTTTGTAGTGCTATGTAATCATACATATTGGTCCATGCTAGGCGTGGAGTACCAGGTAGCGATTTTACTTTTTTTGCAATTTCCAACTGATCTTCGGTGCCGCCGCCGCCGCCATCTCCCCATCCGATCAATAAGATTTGATTATTGGTGATACTTTTATCCTTGAATTGATCCCAAGTGCCAATAAGTCTTCTGGAGCCTGGGTCTGGAGCATTGTATGTTGTGTAGTGTTCTGGATTGTTGATATGATAGCCATGTACTGCATTCACAAAGGGGTATTCCCATGCAGGAGTACTCAGTCCATTGACCAATATTTCTGTGCCATCGATACCTTTCCATCTATAGATAGTATGGTCGATTTCATCAGTGTTTACACGCATGGCGATCAAATGATCCAAACCGAATCCTTGGGCTACTTGTGGTAAAAATCTAGGGTATCCAAAAGTGTCGGGTAAGAAGAGTACATTCTCGTTGACACCCAAGGTGTTTTCATAGTAGTCGAGGCCATATAGAAATTGTCTCACGATACTTTCTCCACCAGGCAAATTCATGTCGGTTTCTACATAGGTACTGCCGTTGGCAATCCATTGTCCAGCTTTTATTTTTTCGAGTACTCGTGCAAAAAGCTCTGGGTAGAGTTCGCTGAGGCGTTCGTAGTGATAAGGTGTGGTAAATACATATTTGTATTCTGGGTACCTCTCCATGAGGTAGAGATTGTTGAGTACAAGTCGCTCTATTTTGTCATCGGTATGATTGAGGGTCCATCGCCAAGCGCTGTCTAAGTGGCCATGCATCAGCATGCGAAGCGTGGGGCCAGTAGTAGCCATGGCTTCTAGGGCATTAAATCGGGTTTCGACTTCGCCTAAAATGGCTTCTATTTGGGTGCGGAATAGCGAGCTTCCACTCAAGTCTAGATCGAGCGATGCCATCACATAGTCTGCCAGCTCGCGTACGGCTAGATAGCCTTTGGTTTCTTTGGGTAGGATAGAGGCAGACTCTATAAGCGTGCGCATATACCAATAAAGTTCATCTACTTTTGGGTCTCTTTCTACCACACTAATTTCTCGATAGCCTCTTGGGTGATCGTATATACCAAAAGACTTGAGGCAGATTTGATTAGGTTTTGATTCGTCCAATAAAGCATCGGTAGACCAGTAAAAATGCTGTCTCATCAGAGCAGCTTTAGATTTTCCGTTTATATAGATGGTAGTTTCTGGCCACCCGGGTAGAGACATTTCTATAGGTTTCAAACAAAAGAATCTTTCCCAGCCAGTTTGGTTTTTTGGGAGGGCAGGGAGGTCGAGCCAGTATGCATCATAGGTGTGTCGATCCCCAGAGAGATGGTTGGCGCTTACTTTTTTCGCCCCTGATTCTTGGCCAGATGTGTTGGGATAATTTTCAGCCCAATCGGGTTTGTGAAGCATACTGTCGGCCAGCCATACTTTACGATGACGCAGTTGGCTAAGGCGATACAAATACAACACTTCATGTGTTTGAAAAAACGGGTAGGGCATCACATGACCGTCGAGTGCAAGGTGCCCGCCTTCTAGGGCAAGATGATCGCCATCGGCTGCCTTTTTGATGTAACTAAGGGTTTCCTCAGAGATATAATTAGGAGGACTTTGTTGACTCCAGGCTAGTATAGAGCAACATAGAAGGATAAGAATGAAGTAATTTTTTTTCATAGTTCTAAAGTAATTTGAAGGACTATGAATGCGATTTTGATTTAAAAAATCAAAGACTTAAATAAATCAGGAGAATCAATTATTCTGTTAGATTTGAGGTTGACACATCTAGAATTGAACTTCGGAGATGGCGAAAAAGCAGCTTTTATGGAAATAGTCTTTTTATGTGGGTATGCCTGGGTGAGTATCCAGTCCTTTTTGGTCGCCATTGCCTATTTGCTCAAATGGAAACAGCCGAATAACCGTTTTTTATTTTTCGTATTTGCAATTACTTCTATTCTTGTATTTGTTCATTATGCTTACCGGTTTACTGGCGTATTATTTTCACATCCTGAGTTTTCATTTATACATGATGTGATAGAGCTTCTTTACGGGCCTATTATCTTTCATTTTGCTACCTGTATCACTAAAGAAAAATTAGGCAAATGGGCCTTTTTGCATTATTTGCCTGCTCTGATTTATAGTTTATATTTTGTGGTTTTTCAGCTATTTGCCGCTAAACCATTTCATTTGCCATCTTACGTGCTCACACCAGCACATACTACGGTTGTTTATTTTGTCATGTTTTCCTTGGCTATATATGCTTTCGGGACTTTTCAGCTGATTTTAAAACTTCAGCGCGACGGAAAGCCGATTTCATTTCTATTCAGTGGTTGGTTAAATGTGCTCTTTGTTTTTTTAATCATGAAAGTAGTGCATGCTTTGATTCTATTTGTGCTTAAAACTTACTTTACAGAATTTTGGTTTGATGGTACTACCATGAGGTGGAGTGTGGATGCACTGTTTTTCACCTCTTGTGCTTTATTGCTTATTGCCCATGGTAATTTGACTAGTTTTCCCCGCTTTTTTACTTTCCGATTTTCTGGGCAATCTAGAAACATAGGCAACGTCAATGTTTTTCAGAATTTGAATGAAGTCATAAAAGTGATAGACGAAAAGGAAGTTAAGCAATGTGGTGAACGAATGAATGTTTTGTTTTTAGAAGAGGTATATACTGACAGTGAATTGTCAGAGCAAAGCTTGGCTAAAAAAATTGGTCTTCCCAAAAGACATATATCGAGATTGCTTAATTTTTATCTTAAGACCAATTTCAATGAGGTCGTAAATTTTCATCGGGTCAATCATGCGAAGAAAATGCTCAAGGACCAGAACTATGAAGAAGAAACGATGTTTGCTATAGCGATGGCCTGTGGGTTCAAATCTGAATCGGCCTTTTATGCAAATTTTAAGCAATTTACCGGTCAGACACCCAAGAAATTTAAAGAAAGTTAGAAACTAAAAGAGGGGCATAAACCCCTCCCTTGCTTCACTAAAACACTGTCTAAATTATGACTATTGCAATACAGTCGGAATCAACTCTGCGTCCCATTGGCTCTGGTGTGCATGTTTTTCCAAGTGGTGCTTAAACCCTATCATCACATCGAATTGATCTACAGGAAAATCGATTCTGATTAATATTTCATTTTGTTTGGCCAATTTCAATTCGGCATTGTGAGCCATTGACCATGTTCTTCGGATTTGATCACTGGTATAGCATAGTTTTTTATTGTGCCATACTCTCACATAGCCAGCAGCACCTATACACAACCATTTCTTGTCTTTTGGGTTTCCATCGAATTGGGTAAGTAGATAAATAGTCCGTTCACCTCTTCCATAAAAGTAATCACCTAAAGGAAACGTATGGTCTTTTGGAAAAATCAGTTGACTTTCAAATGGGTGCCCCATGGTCTTGCCAGCATAAAGTTCACTGATGGTGCCCCAAGAAAGAAATTCGGTTTTGCGATCTACCTTGTCATGATTCATATAGGCCACGGAAGGCATAGAAGGCAATCCATGGTCAGGGTATTTCTTGTTCATTGGTGTGAGAGCCTCATCATCAGTCACAAATGGACCTGCCATGATCCAATTGCCATAAAAAGGGATACCTTTTTCATGCTTGGCTTCCTCCCCTTCGATTTTGGTGCTGATGGTATAGGGTAGATTTTTTGCCGTGTATTCACCACTTTGAATTTTCTGTAAAGCCTCTTTTTTCCAAATAAGGGGTATTTCTACGCTACTTTGAGACAGAGCGGGTGTAGTGAAATGAACCATTGAAGTTTCTTCAAAAACTGGTGATTCAATTTTTAGGTCTACCCCCAGTTCTTTAGCTGTCAGACTTTCTACTGATATACTAATTTTTCCTTGTTGTCCAGATTTTACGTCAGGGTATAGAGCGACACTTGAGCACAAGTGATGAGTTATGGGTAACGTTTCTATTCGATTCACCGAGTCGGACTCTTCTACTTGCACATCTCCGAATTGCTCAATAAAGTTTAGGCCAATTTTGCAGGTTTCTTCGGTGAGCTCTTCTACGGTTTCTGGTATATCAATGCCTGTAATCTCTGGACTCACCATCAGGTCATTTCCAATTCTGTCTTTCCAGATTTGAGGAATGGCATCGTAGCCCTTGATGATTCCAATTAATGCGGCTGCTGTTGCAATAATACAATCACTATCATGACCATAGTTGATACTCTTAAGAATGTCATCAAAGGAATTGCCAAAAGCTAGAAGAGATAAAATGGTGAGTCCCACGTTCATTGGGGCAGAGGTGAAATCTGCATCACCATATTTTGACTTTATTTTATGTTTGGTAATTTCTTCGCCAAATTGTTTGTGCCAGTGACAAATGTCGTGATACAAGGTGTTGAACGTTTGTCCGCCAGAGGTAAACCCAGCAGCTTGTCGCATAATGCTATTGATGTCGTCATTGAAGAAAGCCATTGCTGCGGCAGCTGAGAAAAACATTTCGGCATCAACAGAAAAATCGGTATGATCGAGCGTGCTATCCATTTGCGCATAAAAGGCTGCTTGAGCAGGACTGCCTGGGCAGAGCATACCCCAGATTTCACTTCGGATAGGCGAACCCATGGATTGATTCCAAATGGTGTTGTTCAACTGCCCAGTATCAGGGTTGTCCAATCCTTTTTCAATGTTTAGTGTGGCTATTCCATATTCGTTCCAAGGAAAATCTACATGGTTTTTCCAGTGCGATTTGTAGTCATTTGTTCTTACTTGAGGGCCTTTTTTCTTGACCATGTCCAACCAAAGAATTTGTAAGTCTAAGTCATCATTCGGAAAATTGTTGTCAAACAGTTTGTCATCAATGATGATATTGTTGAAGGTTTTGAAACCTTCAATAGGAGCCCCCAGGATGCCACCTGCACATTTGCCTATCCATCCACCTCTTACTTTGTTTATGTATTCTTTGTACGTAATCTTCTGCATATTGCTATTGTTGAAATTCGAACCTCTATGATCGCTAATCCTGTTTTAATAATTCTTTTGATTTTTAATTACATATAAAATCCAGTCTTTTGCAGTGTTGTGATTTATGGTGTTTTGGTAGGAAATAAACGGTCAAAATACCGTGTTCTGTGCAGCCAAATTTCTTGCCTTTATCTTGAGGTTATTTCATTCTGATTTTAAAAAGCGAAGTGCGTCAGGCGTATAAATGATCAAGTTTATAGCATTGAAATTCGACCAGAACTGGAACATTTTCAATGTATTACAAAACTAAATCTATTTACAACACACAAAAAAACATGTTTATGAAACAAACAATAACTTATGTTTTTGCCTTGGTGTTCTTAGGCTGTCTTAGCATCTCTGATGCGTGGGGACAGGAAAGAACGGTACGAGGCAAGGTGACCGATGATGCAGGAGAGGGCCTACCAGGAGCCACAGTCATCATTTCAGGTCAGACCAACGGAGCTGTAACCGACTTGAACGGCGAGTACTCACTAAGTGTACCTGGCGAGGGTGGTGAGCTAATCTTTTCGTTCATCGGATATGAAGACCAAAACCAATCTATAGGCAACCGAAGCATCATAGACGTACAAATGGTAGAGAGTGCCTCTCAGCTATCCGAAGTGGTAGTAGTGGGATATGGTTCTCAAGAAAAAGGGAAGGTAACAGGATCGATTTCTACAGTAGATGCTAAGAATATCGAAAACCTTCCTGCCCCAAGTTTTGATCAAGCGATCCAAGGACAAATAGCTGGTGTCAATATTCAGTCTTCTAGCGGAGCACCAGGAGCGGCTATGTCTATCAAGATTCGTGGCCAAAATTCAGTTAACCTGAGTAGTCAGCCTCTATACATTGTAGATGGTATGATCATTTCTGGCAATGATGATGTTGGTTTGGCAGGAGGTAGAAATCAGGGAGGAATTAATATTATGTCCACCTTGAATTCTAATGACATCGAATCTGTAACTGTACTTAAAGATATCGCTTCAGCTGCCATTTATGGTGCTAGAGCAGGAAACGGTGTCATTGTAATTACAACTAAAAAGGGGGGGGACATAGAGCCTAAATTGAATTTCAATGCCTACTATGGTGTTCAAAACTTAAGAAACAAATTGGATTTGGCCACTGGAGATGAATACAGAGCGCATCAACTGGCGGCAGGATCTACCTACCCAAGTTTGACGAATAATGTAAATACCGATTGGCAAGATGAACTATTTGTAGGTGGTACTGATGCTTCGGTTTCTTCTGAAGATCTATCTATATCTGGAGGAACAGAAAACACTAGCTATTTTGTCAGCATCAATCATTACAAAAACAATGGTATCATACTCAATACAGGTATGGAACGATTGGGGATCAGAGCCAATACAGAGACCACATACGGAATACTGAAATGGGGCAATAATATGTATGTGTCCAACACGAATGTAGACCGTATGGCCAATTCTGATGCTACTCCACTGAGCTTGGCGGTGCGTATGCCTTCTAACATTACGTTGTATGACGACAACAATGTTGGTGGATTCGGCGGGCCTGATGGTGATGATAGCGACCAGGTCAAGAACCCTGTCGGTATTCAAGAATTGAACTCTGCGTCAAACAACAGATTGAGAGTAGTGGGCAATACTTATTTGGAATTGGAATTATTGGAAGGCCTAAAACTTAGAAATAATTTTGGTTTCGACGTTACCTCGGGCTATAGCCGATTTTTCTCTCCAACATGGAATAGTGGCACGAGCCCTTCGGATTTGTCTTTGATTGAGTACAGATCTGACGATCGATCATGGTTGTACGATGGCACCTTGTCTTACGACAAATCTATGGGAGACCACAGTTTCGGAATTATGGCTGGTTTTTCTGCTCAAGAATTTAGCTTTAAAACTTTAGGAGCATCTACTATTCCATCTGTAGCTTCTACGCCAGTCTCTGGCGCTAACTCTGAAGTATCTCAAGTAGATGGTAATGAGTACACCAATACCATTGCTTCTTATTTTGGAAGAGTAAATTATAGCTTTAGGGATAAGTATATCTTCCAAGCAGTGATTAGAAGAGACGGTATCTCAAAATTCAACGATGGGTATAAGTGGGGAACCTTTCCTTCTTTATCTGCAGCGTGGAGAGTAGGAGACGAAGGCTTTATGGATGCTGTCCCAGTGATCAGCGACATGAAGCTAAGAGCAAGTTATGGTCAGGCGGGTAATGCAAATGTAGGTGCATATGCGGCTCAGAACACACTAAACTCACAAGCGAGATACGTACTGAACGGTAGTCAAACTGTAGTAGGCACCACGATGAGCAACGAGAGAACTGCACAAAGCCTTTCTTGGGAAACAGTTACAGAGTGGGATTTAGGCCTTGATTTCGGACTGTTCGACAACAAACTTATTTTGAATGTTGATTATTACAATAAGGAAACTTCTGACTTGCTTTTAAGAGGTGCAGTTCCTTCTACAACTGGATTTGGTCAGTTCTTGTCCAATGTAGGTTCTATGACCAACAAAGGATTTGACTTCACAGCTTTGTACCAGACCAAAATTGGTGATCTAGATTTGACTTTCAATGGTAACCTTGGAATCGTGAATAATGAGATTACTACACTTGCAGATGGTAATGACATTCTTTCTAACAACTGGGGAGGAATCAATCAGTCTAATCGAGTAATTCAAAGAGAAGGTGAAGAAGCTGGTTCTTTTTATGGTTTGATATTTGACGGTCTCTATCAGGCAGATGAAGTAGATGGAAATAATGTGGTGATCCACAGAGCAGGTACACCAAAATTCAAGGATGTAAGTGGCCCAGATGGAAACCCTGACGGCGTAATCGACAACAATGATAACGTAATTCTTGGTAGTCCAATTCCTGACTTTACTTACGGATTTGGAATGAATGCTCAATATAAAGGGTTTGATTTCGCACTGAGTTTCTACGGAATGTCTGGTAATGAAATCTTTTCTACGACAAAGTTCAATCAAATAGGTTTTTATAGAACCTACAACGTAGGCTCACAAGCCATGAACGCTTGGACTCCAACTAACACGAATACTGATGTACCAAGAGCAGACTTGTCTGATGCAGAAGCTACAGATATTTCTAGCAGATGGGTCGAGGATGGATCATTCTTGAGATTGAAAAACGTTCAGCTAGGTTATACCTTCAACCCCGAAGCTTTCGGAGGCACCTTTTCTAGACTTAGAGTTTACGTAAGTGGCAACAACCTACTCGTATTCTCTAAGTATGATGATTGGGGCTATGATCCTGAAGTAGGAGCAGGTGGTTTGGATGAAATCACTTATCCTCAGGCTACATCTTTTGTAGCGGGTATTAATGTTCAATTTTAATTTTAGCAATGATGATAAAAAAATATTTAAGGTATTCCTTAGCGATTACCATAGCATTTGGACTAAATGCTTGCGGAGACTTCTTGACAGAAGAAAACCCAAACAGTCCGAATACAGAGAGCTACTATAAGGTAGAGGCTGAATTGGTACAGGCGGTCAACGGGACATACGCCACGTTGCAACGACAAAATTTGTATAAACGACAGTACAATACGATAGGCTATTTGGGTGGAGACTTTTTCCCAACAGATGGAGCTGGATCATGGTCTACTTTGTATTATTTCGATATCAATCCTAATACTTCGGATTTTGTCTCAAGTTCATGGCCTGATCTCTATTTAGGAGTAGCTAGAGCCAACAATGCCCTAGAGGTATTGGAAGCAGCATCTGATGATGTGATTAGTCCTGAAAAGAAAGCCAGATTGCTAGGTGAAGCACACTTTCTAAGAGGCCTGTTCTACTTCCACTTGGTTACTATATATGGTTCAGTACCATATATCGATCATGTAGTGAAAGATAAAACAGATGCTGAATTTAAGCCTGCAAAAGTTGACGTCGCTGTTCTTTGGGATAAAATCGAAGAAGATTTTGAAACAGCAGTAACACTGCTTCCTAAATTCGATGCATACGAAGGTGAAGATATCGGTAGAGCCAGTAAAGGTTCGGCTCAAGGATTTTTAGGAAAAGCACACGTTTACCAAAAAGATTGGGCTGCGGCAGTCACAGTTTTAGGCGATTTAGTAAACTCTCCAGCAGTGTATGGAGCCTATGATTTGGTGCCTAACTATAGCGACAACTTTACGGCTGTGAATGAGAATAACGTGGAGTCTCTATTTGAGGTGCAGTTTGTCAATGGATTCGGCTTTGAGTGGGGTGGTGATGACAACGGTGGAGATACTGAAGGCGGTATGTTCGGTACTCACTTTAGCCCATATCAGTTCGGAAATGCACGTCCAAGTGACGAGGTTAATGCGTTTTTTGATGCCAATCTTACAGGTACTGATGTAAGAAGGTTTTATACGATTGCTAGAGTAGGCGATGACTGGAATGGACAAACCGTTTATTTGAGTGATGATGAAACTACTGGTGACGCACCTGATGGGGAGCCTGCTTTTAGCCCTCGAATCAGAAACTCTGGTGGTGACTCTGGCATTAGAAAATATGTAGATGGAACAGCTGAACCGAACTTAAATTCGGATAACAACATCCGATTGATGCGATTTGCTGATGTATTGCTGCTTTATGCGGAAGCACTCAACAACACAGGATCAACATCTGCTGCTTATGGTCCTCTGAATCGTGTAAGAACAAGAGCTGGAGCTACTGCATTGACTGCAGGATCGGACGAGAATGCTCTTGCAGCTCAGATCAAAACCGAGCGTAGACTTGAGCTGACTTTCGAAGGCTTCAGGTTCCTCGATATGGTGAGGTGGGGAGACATTGGAGGCAGTACTTCTTTTACTGACAGAGGTTTTGAAGCGAATAAACATGAGACACTTCCTATTCCTGCTAGCGATTTGCTAGTGAATGAGAATTTGAAACAAAACGATGCTTATTTGCAATAATTAAGCGTTAAAAAATAAATTTAAAACGTAAAGAGGCTGCCCATTTGAGACAGCCTCTTTTGTTTTTTCAAAATATCTATCCTCATATTTTACCCAAATACCTTCATATATATTATCATTGAGCCTAAATCATGTGAGAAGTAGATTGTAACTGAGGAGAAAAGGAATTATGAAGATTGCATTATTTACCTGGGCTATTATTCAAAGCTTTTTGATTGGGAGCTTGCTGTTGATCAACAACAAAAGCAGGTCGAATAAATACCTTTCGGCCTTTTTCATCATGGTGGGCGTAAAGGTGCTTGGGCAATATCTCATGCGCTTCACAGCACTTAAATACGCTATTCCACATATCATTTTCATCGCAGATATTATCGATTTTGTTGAGCCAGTTTTGGTGCTGTTTTACCTCAGAATCATTTTTGACCTCCCTGTAGAAAAGAAAGACTTTTGGCGTCTTACCCCAGGTGCGCTGATGGCTGTTTTTGCGGTGTCATTTACCTTATATGTCAACGATACTGCGGCTCTATTTGATACTTATATTAGTTCCGTTCCTCATCAGGTGGTTTTGACTTTTATTTTGGTGTGGAAAATATTTGTCTTATTAGAAGTGCATGTGCTCATTTTTGGAAAAAACAAAGTGGCAGTACAGACTAAACAGCAAAAATCTTTGCTCTGGCCCAAGATTTTAGCAATTTTTCTACTTATTTCTACTTTGGGAATTTTAGGCAACGTGCTCTATCATGTCTCAGATTTGCCTGGTAGCCCCAATGAGACCTTCAGGTTGCTGCTCGAGTACGAGTATATCATCTTTAACTGTAGTTTGGTTTTTGCTACGGCTTATTTCTTTTTAGAAGATCCCAAATTGTTCAAAGGTATTGTCTTGGGGAAAGGAAAGTCTAATGATGATTTCCCAGGAGGTGACTATTATTTCAAAAAACTAAACAAACTGCTAGAAGAAGACCGAATTCACCTTGACAGTGAGCTGACTGAGCATGGATTTGCGGAGGTGTTGTCTATTCAGCCTTACTTGCTTTCTAAGCTGGTCAACAAGTACCTTGGAAAATCCTACAGTGAGTTGATAAATGAATATAGAATAGCAGAGGCCAAGAAAATTTTATCTACAGAAAAAGGTCAAAATATGACCATTTATGCTGTAGCTGTAGATAGTGGTTTCCGTTCAGAATCTGTATTCTACGTCAACTTCAAAAAAATCACAGGACAAACACCCACGCAATTTAAAAAAGAGCATAAAAAGAAACAGTAAGCCATCTTTATGGCTTGCTCTGCGGATGTACGTGCTTATATTTTAGCATTCAAGATTTGAAAAAGGATCAATATTTGATCGATTCTTTCGTTTCTTGTCCTGATTTTGTAAACGAAATATCTATTTCAGTATCGTTAAATTGGATATCGTCTACACCTTCGAAGGACTTGTCTATTTTAAGTAAAAACATTTTATAGGATTTCGATTTGGTTTCGCCAGCATCGATAAACTCAAATGAATTTTGACCAAAAAATCTAGAGTCTGTGGTCATCATATATTCAAAAGATTGCCACATTCCACAAGTAGCAAATTCAAGTGCTCGCCCCTTTACCTTACCTTCTTCAAACTGATGCCAGATATTGAGCCAGGGATAATCTTTCTTGTCCCAGATATAACCAATAAGCAAACCGTCTTCGCGGTTGGCGATGGTTGCCCATGCTGTAGTGGTAGAATCAGGAAATATGTGAGAGCTGTTGAAAGTTTTTTCGATTTGTTTCGAGGGTCTCAAGTCTACTTCCACGTCTGGCAATTGTGCCATAGGCCAGTCATAACTTGTTGCTTCAATGTCTTCGTAGGTGGCTCTTCGATAGTCTCCATTTTGATAAAAACCTTTTCCAGCATTACTACTTATAATTGTCTTTTGATTGATAAACTGACCGCCAAACGTAGCATGCTGAAGCATGTTGTAAGGTCGGCCTATCGGTAGCTGATTAGTTACCGTTTCAGTCACCTCAAGTACTGGGGCAGTTTCTGAAAGCGTGACTGTTCGCAGCACTTCTAGCTGTTGGTTAGGTTCTAGGCAGTGAGTGATGACTTGCTGTGTCTCTTTTGTCTGTGTTTGTACAATATCCCACACTTCTGTATTTACTTCACCATAAAATTTCAATCCGGCTTTTTTCTCCCCATCTGTAGGCATACCCCAAGTGCCTAGGCATAAAAATTGTCCTCTAAAAGGAAAGCTACCTATGTTGGTGTCGGGAAGACGCTCTATAGGCAAGGACCAGTCCAGTGGGTTTAGTTTTTGGTCTTGAAATTCAAATTTTAAGAAAGCAGAGCCCTCCAAGGCCATTTCAAAAGTTACTTTTTCGTTTTTTAATAGAATAGTATTTGACTTTGTCATTGCTCCGTAAATAATGAGAATAGCAGGTGCTATCCATAATAAATGTTTGCTATTGAACATATTAGATTTGATTTGAAGATGTGAATTTGCTGAATTCTGCTCGTATTTTTCTTTGTATTTCCAAATCACAAGAATATGTAATTCCAGAGTGTACATATTCACATTTGAAATACTGTGCTTCACGATACACCTGAGGCGATACATTAGATATAAAGACGAAATAATGGGAGTAAAAAAGTGGCTGAATTTTGAGGAGGCAAAAAATGTAGATGAATACGAAAGAGAACCCGTTCCTAAATCAAGTGTCAAGAGTTTTAAAGAGTTTGTAAGTCTCGTGGCAGGCGAACATATTGCGGGGACGGAGTTTGTTATTGGGCCTTTGTTTGTATTGCATGGTGTATCTGCTATCGATGTGTTTGTTGGCTTGTTGATAGGCAATATATTAGCCACATTGAGTTGGACTTTGATCTGTGCTCCAGCTGCTGTGAAGACTAGGTTGACCATTTTTTATCAATTAGAAAAAATATGCGGCTTCGGTCTGGTATCCATATATAATTTCATCAACGGATTACTTTTTGCCGTGGCTGCTGCAGCCATGATTGGCGTGTCAGCTTCAGCGATCGGTATACTCTTCGGTGTCAAAGGCCCTGGGTTGACTAGCTTATACCCTGAGAGTTTTGAATGGGTAATGATTATAGTAGCCGTTGGGGCAGTGATTGCCATAGTGGCCACTTTCGGGTTTGAAATCGTAGCCAAGTTTTCTTCACTTTTTGCACCTTGGATGCCATTTGTGTTTTTAGCAGCAGGATTGGCGGTTTTGCCACAGTTGGGTGTGACGAGTTTCGGTAATTTTTGGCAAGTAGCCAACGAGAGTATTTGGACAGGTACGCCTCAGGAAGGCGCAACGCAATATACTTTAATTCATATCATTATATTTTCTTGGTTGTGTAACAATGCCATGCATATTGGCTTAGCAGATATGTCTATTTATAGGTATGCTAAAAAAGCTTCTTATGGGTTGGCATCTGCTTTTGGGATGTTTATTGGTCATTTTATGGCATGGATCGCTTCTGGTATCCTGTGTGCACTTGCCTTGAAACAAGGCAATACTAATCCTTCGCCAGGTGAAATAGCCTATCTGGGCGCAGGTGTAGCTGGGTTAATTTGCGTAGTGATTGCGGGATGGACAACGGCCAATCCAACTATCTACCGTGCGGGTTTGGCTGTGCAAGGTTTGATGCCTTCTACTAAAAGGTGGAAGATCACCGTGATCGTGGGTATCGCATCTACGACTTTGGCCTGTTTTCCTGCAATAGTAAGCAAGTTGGATCAATTTCTTGGTTGGTATGCACTAGTAGCAGCTCCCGTAGGGGCAGTAGTGATGGTGGATATTTTCTTGTTTCCCAAAATAAAAATGGTATCTAATCTAGCTGAAGTAATCAAGTCGCCATTTAATCTATCTGTGTTTTTTACTTGGGCTATTGCCGTAGGGGTGAGCTATGGTATCTATGTTTATTTAGATCTCGATTTCGCATTTTTTGTGGCTCTACCAGGTTGGTTGATTGGTGGCGTACTCTACGTCATTTTCGGTTATATCCAGCAAAAACTATTGTCTGAAAAACTTAAATCCTTAGGAATATGAAATTAGTAATCAAATCACTCTCATTTCTTGGGTTGGCATTTACGGCTATTCCTTCCTTTTTTGTTTTGGCCGGAAGCCTATCTATAGAGATGTATAAAACTTTAATGCTCGTTGGTACCGGAATGTGGTTGCTGACGGCTCCATTTTGGATTTTTAATAAAAAAGAAAATGCTTAAATACACTTATTTAGTTGTTGTCTGTTGTGGACTTTTGGCCTGTGAGAAGCCAGCTATTCAGATAGAAGAAGGAAAGTCGAGGACTATTTACCCCGACATGATTGGGTTGAATGGAAACCTGACAAGCATGGATCAGCCATGGAATCATGACGGTTTTGTAAGTGCCGTAGAAAGTATAGGTACCACTAATTTTCGATACCCAGCTGGCACCTTAGGCAATTATTGGGATTGGGATAAAGGCTGGCTAGATGCCAGTGTACCAGATAGTGCAATGATCAAATGGGTAGTGGAAAACAACATTCACACGAGCGATTACCGATATACACTCGAAAATTTAGCCGAAGGATATAGGAAAACAGGTTTTACGCCTGTCTTTATGCTCAATATGCTGAGCAAAGACTTAGCTCATAGTGTGCGAAACTTGCTTCGTGCGCGCGATTTAGGGCTACCAGTCAAGTATATCGAATTGGGCAATGAGTTGTATTTCAACTTGCCTTACGAAATGTCCGTTTATCCTACCCCAGAGGATTATGGAAAGACTTGTCAGGTTTGGATTGACTCACTGAAAGTTCATTTTCCAGAGGCCAAATATGCTTTGCTGGGTGGATATATCAAAAGGCGACCTAGACATACGAACTGGACACAAAGAGCTTTGAAATATTGTACAAATGCAGATGCTATTACTTTTCACAAGTATAGCCCTGCAGGTATAGATGGTCGGATAGAGCAAAAGGATATTACCGCAGGAACGGAAGGTACAGCCGATTTGTCAACCGTTACTCGAACGCCCCCTTCTGGAGGTCTTGCTGCTATTCAAGAATGGGAAGTAGGGCTACTTCAGAACGACTCTACGTATGCTAATTTTTTGGCTACAGCTAGAGACGCAGCTCTTTATTATCAAAAAATCAATGCACCAGAAGGGATGGAAATATGGGTGACGGAATTTAACATGCGTGACGATATGAGTGGTCTACGTGGCACTTGGGCGAATGCATTTTATGACGCTAAATACTATGAGGTATTTATGAATAGCCCAGTGACTATTACCAATATTCATAATGTGATAGGCAGTAAGTTTGCACAGATTTTTAGTTCATCAGATTTGATGGATTTTATCAAGTGGAAAGAGGTAGAAGCAAAGCCTTGGGCATTGTCTTCGCAAGGGATCGCTACTGCTGCATTTGCCAAGGCTACTGCAGGAATGACGACATCAACCAAGCTCGAGTTTTCGGATGATCAAGAGCTCGTTAATGACCTCGGGGCTACAATCAACACCCTGGCAGGTTGGAAGTTTAGTACTCCTGATTCGGCCAAATTACTATTAATCAATTATGGCAGAACACCACAAACGGTTCGATGGGATCATCTAGAAGATTTTTCGTCAGCACTCAGTTATTCTGCTCCTGCAGAAGCCTATATCACAGATGGTTTTGCTGATTTATTAATTGAAGAAAGCCTTGTGGGTTCATCTTTGATATTGCCACCATTTTCATTCACATTAGTTAAGTAGCATGAAGAACATCAATATCCTATGTTTTTTTTTGGTCATGATAGCAATGGCTTGTCAGCCAAAAGAAAAGGTAGAAGAGATTAAAAAGCGGCCCAATATCATTTGGCTGGTAGCGGAAGATTTGAGTCCTAGGTTCTCTTTTTATGGAGATTCTACGGCCTACACACCTGCTATAGATGCTATAGCAGCTAAAGGGGTGGTCTATGAAAATGCTTTTACAGTATCAGGCGTTTGTGCGCCGAGTCGATCTTCGATGATCACGGGGTGCTACCCATCGTCAATAGGCACACAACACATGCGCCAGTCTAAAAGTGTAATTCCGATGCCCGGTGTGCCTAATTATAATGCGGTACCTCCAGCGGAAATCAAAGCTTTTCCTGAATTGCTAAGAGCGGCTGGTTATTGGACGGCGAGTTATAGAAAACTGGATTATCAGTTTGGTGCGCCTTTTACCATATGGGATGAGGTAGGAGAAGATCCGCATTGGAGACACCGAAGAGAAGAAGACAAAGACAAGCCTTTTTTCATTTATTCCACTTATGAGATCACCCATGAGGTGAATATTTGGCCAGACAGCACTAAGGAGAAATTTTTCTTAGACAAAAAAATTGATCCGATGAAATTGGCCAAGGATGTTCGTGTAAGGCCTCCATTAGATACTTTGAAAAAAATCGATGTAGGTGAGATAATGGTTCCTCCTTACTTACCAAATACAGAGCTGGCAAGAGGCCATATTCAGCGGTTGTATTATAATACCATGAGAATGGATCAGCAAATTGCCCGATTGATGGCAGATCTAAAAGCGGATGGTCTAGAGGAAAATACCATCATATTCTTTATGAGTGATCATGGCGACTGTTTGCCAAGAGCCAAACGATGGATTAATGAATCGGGAACCAAAGTCCCATTGGTTATTTATATTCCAGATCAGTTTTTGCCAGAAGGCTTTGTTCAAAAAGGGCGAGACAATCATCTCTACAGTTATCTAGATCTACCACCTACTGTATTGGAAATGGCGGGTGTAGCTGTGCCAGATTGGATTCAAGGGCATAGTATCATTTCAGATTTGAAGGAACGTCCTCGTCAATATGTATATGGATCGAGAGATCGGATGGATAATAAATATGATATCAGAAGGGCTGTGAGAGATGAGCAATACAGATACATCAAAAATTTCGAACCATTAAAACCTTATCAGCAGCAAATCGAATTCTTGGAAAGAATGCCTTTGATGAGTGAAATTTTGAAAATGAAAGCTGCAGGTAAGTTGAATGAAACCCAAGCGGCCTGGCTGGCAGATAGTAAGCCAGAAGAAGAACTATATGATTTGAAAAACGATCCGTTTGAAATCAAAAATTTATCCGAAGACTCAAAATATGAGAGTACAAAGTTGAGGCTGTCAAATGAGCTGAGCCGATGGATGGATGAAATCAACGACATGTATCAGATCGACGAAAAAGAACAAGCAGAATCGGCTTGGCCAAATGGAGAGCGACCTACTACAAAAGCAGTTGATTTCACATTAGAAAATGGTCGATTAAGTTTATCTAGTATTACGCAGTGCGCATCAATTGCCTACCGGACAAAGGGCCGTGAGAGGTGGGAGATTTATATGGCTCCATTAAATATAAAAACAGATACTATTGAGGCTAAAGCAGTGCGATACGGTTTTGAGGCATCGGAGATTACTACTTACACACCATAATTATGAGTTCAAAAAATTATAAATCTAGTTTAGTTATTCTGACCACTTTGTTTTTTATGTGGGGTTTTCTTACCTGTATGAATGACATTCTTATTCCTTATTTGAAGGATATTTTTGAGTTGAAATATTGGCAAGCCATGCTGATTCAATTTGCTTTTTTTGGAGCTTATTTTATTGGCTCACTGGTCTATTTTTTATTGTCGCTGCGGATAGGAGATCCCATCAACCGCATTGGCTATAAGAATGGAATCGTTATCGGTCTTTTGATTGCAGGATTGGGATGTTTCTTGTTTTATCCTGCAGCGCAGTTCCAGATGTATGGATTCTTTTTGGCGGCACTATTCATTTTAGGTTTAGGGTTTACCATGTTGCAGATTGCAGCCAATCCTTATGTATCGATCTTGGGAGAACCCGAAACGGCCTCCTCAAGACTAAATATGTCACAGGCTTTCAATTCATTGGGGACTACTATAGCACCTATATTAGGAGGGTATCTGATATTCGAATTTTTCTTCGATGAGGCAGCTGGAGGCGACGCAGTCAAAGTGCCTTATCTCATATTTGGCTTGATGTTTCTCATAGGAGCCATAGTTTTTAAACTAATAAAGTTACCCAATTTTGTCAATGATGATGAAATTGTAAAAGGTACTGGGGCACTAAAATTCCCCAATTTATCATTGGGTACATTGGCTATTTTTACTTATGTAGGAGGCGAGGTGGCGATTGGTAGTTTTCTAATCAATTTCATTGGGCTAGACGAAATCATGGGATTGGAAGAAGCTGCTGCAAAAAACTTTTTGGCGTATTACTGGGGCGGTACGATGATTGGTAGGTTCTCTGGAGCTATTTCGCTTAGTGACATGTCTGGAGCAAAAAAATATGCTGCGATGGCGTTGATGTCTATTCTTTCATTTGTGCTGATATTTTCTATCTCCGGAATGGAATTCTCATCAGTCACTCCTTATTTGGGAATCATCGCTCTCAATTTCCTAGCATTCGTTGCAGGCAAAAGTATTGCTGGTAGAACATTAGGGTTGTTTGCAAGTATCTCTGTGGCCTTATTACTTACCGCAATAAGCACTGATGGTAGTTTTGCCATGTGGGCACTGATAGGCGTCGGGATCTTCAATTCTATCATGTGGCCAAATATTTTTACGATTGCTATCGCAGGTTTGGGTAAGTATACGAGTCAAGGGTCATCGCTATTGGTCATGGCTATATTAGGAGCCGCTTTAGTGCCTTTGGTGCAGGGCGTATTAGCAGATATGATTGGCTTACAGATGTCTTTTGTTGTACCTGTAGTATGCTATTTATATATCGTGTTTTATGGGTTCTACAGTGCTAAGTTTATAACAGAAGAAAGTAGTGATCAGAAGCCTAAAGCTGGCTTTCATTAAGATTTTAAACACACAATTCACATATAGCCTATTTGTTCATATGATGAACGAATAGGTTTTTTTGTTTTGTTAATAAGCTAACAGATGAGAAAAATGTGGCATTTGTCAGGTTACAACAGTAGTGGTCTTTACGCTAGACGTAGATGTTTTTTGAATCAACCAAAAGAATGAAGAAATGTTTTTGAAATAGAGAACAACAAAAAGGGTCAACTCTTCTGGAGTTGACCCTTTTTGTTGTTGTGTGGAGGCTAATAATTAGTTGACAACCGCAGGTGTAGTTTTAATTGTCATTTTTTTGCCTTGGGAGGTGATAGCCTTGTGACTCAACTGGTAACCCAATTCTTTTCCATCAAGAGTGATGGCTTCTATCTCGCCGTCTTTTGGCCCATCACGTTCTATTACAAATGAATCGTTGGTGTAAAATTTCGGATCAAGTTGAAGTGTAATTTTATCGAAACTAGGAGTGGTGACTTGATAAGCGGGTACACCTGGCGTATCGGGGTATATTCCCATCATGGCGAATACAACCCAAGCTGACATGGTGCCTGCATCATCATTGCCTGGGATTCCGTCTGTTTGGTTGGTGAAGTATTTATCCAAACAACCATGTACCATTTCAGCGGTTTTTGTGCTTCGCTCATGGGTATAGTTATACATGAATGGATAACCCAAGTCTGGTTCGTTGGTCATATCGAAATGGTCAGCTTCAAATAATTCATCGAGTTTGCTTAAAAATTCACCATCCCCCATTACTGTTTTGAGTGTATCTATTCCATGAGGAATAGAAAATAGATATTGCCAAGCGCTCCCTTCTACAAACCCAGGACCACCTCTTAGACCAAATCTCATCTGATCCCAAAGCCCTTGAGCAGGGTCAAATGGGGTATACCAACTCCCGTCTCTGTTTTTTGGTCTGATGAGTCCAGTTTCAGAGTCATATAGTTTGATGAAAGACATGGATTGGTCTAAAAACCTTTGGTAGTCTGCTGTTTTTCCCATGCCTTTTGCCATCTGTGCAATGTTGAAATCGGATAGGTTAAATTCCATAGTTGTGGAAACAGGTCCCCATACGATGCCATTAAACCATTCAAATTTTGTAACATCTTTAAATGGTCCATCCATAGAGATATAGCCCAGTTCGAGATATTCCTCCAATCCTCTTCGCATGTAGTTGCCTTCCACCACGGTGGCTTGATTTACCATCGCTTCATAAGCCTTCAAGGTGTCGAATTGAGTAATGCCTTTGGTGTATGTGTCTCCAATCACAATTGCAGCTGGATCTCCCACCATGATATTGGTCTCAGTCGCAAAGATTTCCCACTTAGGTAGTCTACCAGCTTCTTCGTACATCCCAATCATAGTTTTGACCATGTCTAGCTGCTCCGCTGGGTACGCCAAAGCAAATAGAGGATGCGTGGTGCGGTAGGTGTCCCAAAGTGAAAAGGCAGTATAACGCGTGTAGTCAGCCGTGCCAATCTCTTTGCTTCCTTGTTTTACATACTGGCCATTTACATCACTAAAGGTCATGGGCATCAGCAAACTGTGGTACAACGATGTATAGAATACAGCTAAATTATCTTGATCGTCTGATTCAACTTTTATTTTGCTCAGCTCTGCCTCCCAAGTTTGTTTAGCTTGTAATTGTACCAGATCAAACTGGAAGTCCGTTTGTTCTGTGTCAAGGTTGAGTTTAGCATTGTCAGAAGAGACAAACGAAACGCCTACTTTGACAAGTACTGTTTGTGGTGTGTCGTTGTTGTATTCGTATACAATTCCGCTTGGCTTATCATCCAGATTTTGTTTGAATTGGTTGCTTTTGTTTTGATATATTAAATAGGAAGTATCAGCCTCTTGATTCAGTTCGGTATGAAAATAAACCTTTAATCGGTTTGTCGAACCACAGAAAAAACCTTCTAGCTGATAACCACTCGCCATCGAATAGGTGTGTTGCTCAATACTTCCTCCTTTGATATGCCCTTGTTGGGCGGTAAGGTCTAGAAATACCTGACTTTTCCCTGCGGGTAGTTCTACTTTGTAGAGTCCAGACCGTTTGGTAGCCGTTGCACTTACTTTAATTTTCTCATCCACGAGATCTACACTATAAAATCCTGGTCTGGCGAGTTCATTAGTATAGGCTGAGCCAGAGGATTTACTGCTAAATTCACCTGATGTAAACTTGAAAGGGATACTGCCAGCTCCAGGGCAGCCCACGCCAGACAAATTCACAGAACTGAAGCCGAAAATCTTGCCTTGCCCCTGCCTATACCCTGTAGCTAACTGCATGCCAGTAAAATCATAAGTTTGAGGGCTTAATGCGGCCATCCCCCATGGTAGTACTGCGCCTGGGTGGGTATTGCCTACCCCATCAGTGCCGATAAATAAATTGACATTTGAAGTATAATTTGTATTTGTAGTGAGAGATGATGAGCTGTGAGTTTTACTACACCCATATCCTGTTAGCACACTCAATGAAAGTACTGCTAGTCGTGTTACATTTCTTATCGAAATCATTTGATAATAATTACATTAAACAAGAGCTAAATGTAGTTCTGTTGATTTCTTAAGGCCTTTTGTTTTCGAAAACAGCATAAAAAAGCCGCTTACTGATCATTCAGTAAGCGGCTTTTTAATTTCAAAAATCCCTTTCTAAGGAAGTTTATTTGTTTTGTACTATTGCAGTATTATTTTGTTGAGGCATTGTGATAGCATCAGCATACATAGACTCTATAATACATCCTAAAACCATAAAAGAAATTCCAGCAATTAAATAAGTAATTAGTTTTCTCATAGCTTATTTTTTAATCGTTATTATTTGCATCAATTCAACAGTCATCTTTGATGCTTCCTTCACAAATTAAACAAAATGATATTTGGCTATGACACCCTTTTGTTTTTGTCTCGAAGTAAGAATCGTGTTTGACCCTTGAATCTGTAAATTAAGGAAAAATAATTTTTAGATGAAATACATAAATTGGAATATAATTTGCACAAAATGACACTCGATGAAAGCTGAACAAGAATTGTTTTTCAAATACCTCACTGTTAGCGATGTCGATCTGAAGTGGGGGCTGTACATCACCGCAGGAGGGTATGAGAAAATAAAACCCAAATCTGTTTACCCAAGTATCGGCCACCCATCTACTTATTATTTTGAGTATGATTCTGGGCGAATCTTGAAGGAGTATCAAATTCTTTATATCACAAATGGTAAAGGAACATTTCAATCCAAAAAGGCAGGAAAAATCAGAGTAAATGAGGGAACTATTATTATGCTATATCCTGATGAATGGCACAGTTATAGGCCCGACAAATCAACAGGTTGGGATGAATTTTGGTTTGGGTTAAAGGGGCCAATGGTTCAGAATATTTTGGAAAGTGGCGATTTTTTTACAAAAAAAGAACCTTTAATTCAAATCGGGCATCGAGAATTTATTTTTCAATTGTTTGAACAAATCATTGAGACCATCCGGAATGAACCCCCCGCATATCAGCAAATTGCCTCGGGCATGGCTATGCACCTATTGGGTCGGTTGTTCGCCATTAGTAAGATTAAGTTGTTTGAAGGCAAACAAGTTGAATCTCAAATAAGAAAGGCAATTATCATCTTTCGAGAAAATACCTCAAGTAATATTAGCCCCGAAATTGTAGCAGATCAACTCAATATGGGGTATAGTTGGTTTCGCAGGATGTTCAAAAATTATACGGGACTTTCGCCTGCCAAATATTTTCAGCAAATGAAAATGCAGCATGCCAAAGAGTTTTTGCTGACGACCGACAAACCAATTAAAGAAATTTCCTATGAGCTAGGATTCGACTCCATTTTTTACTTCTCAAGACAATTTAAAAAGGTGACTGGTTTTGCACCTTCAGAGTACAAAAAAGCGCATCGATTGATAGATTCTTAGTTTGGTTATGGGGTTTGATTTTCTTTTGATTTTCTAAATCATAGTATCTAGCCAGCTATTCCCTTTATAATTGAAAAATTAGTCAGAAATAGAAAAGATGAATAAATATTGTTTGCTGTGGGTCGTGTGTTTGTTTTTGGGAGCCTGTGAGTCGCAAAAAAAAGGAGCCGCAAAAATATTTGAACTATTGCCTAGCAGTAGTACTGGTATTTCGTTTCGAAACGATCTGCATGAAAATGATAGCTTAAACTATTTCACTTACCCATACATATATATGGGGGGAGGTGTGGCTGTGGGAGACCTCAATGGTGATGGGCTCGAAGATCTCTATTTTACAGCTAATATGCAGTCGAATGCATTATACCTCAATAGAGGACAATTGAAATTTGAAGATGTAACAGAGACATCGAGCGTGGCTGGTGATAACCGATGGATGACGGGAGTGACTTTGGTGGACATCAATCAAGACGGTAGGTTAGATATATATGTGAGCGTTTCAGGTTTGTTTGGCCCGTTTGGAAATCTTTTATACGTAAATCAAGGGAATGACTCGGAGGGGATACCTTCATTTGAGGAGCAAGGGGAGGCCTATGGAATCGCAGATTTGGGGCATACTACCCAAGCTTCATTCTTCGATGCTGACAATGATGGAGATCTTGATTTGTATGTGGCCAATTATCCTATTACCAATTTCAAAGTGCCGACGGCTTATTACTCGTATCAAATGAACAATCCTATTCTTGATCATTCAAGTCATTTTTATAAAAATGAAAATGGAAGGTATGTAGATCAAACAGAAGCTTCAGGGTTATTGAGTTTTGGACTCAGTTTATCTGCTTCTGTGGGAGATTTCAATAATGATGGATATTTGGACATTTATGTCTCGAATGATTTTGCAAGCCCAGATTTTTGTTATATCAATCAAGGTGATGGCACTTTCGTGGAGCAGGTCAAAACAGTGACTAATCAAACTTCATTCTATGGGATGGGTTCTGATGCCGCAGACTACAACAATGATGGTCTATTGGATATTATCCAAGTAGATATGGCTCCAGAAAGCCATAAAAGGTCTAAAGAAAATATGGCTAGTATGAACCCAGAGGGCTTTTATGAAATGGTAGACAAATCATTACATTATCAGTATATGTTCAATTGTCTTCAATTAAACCAAGGGATCGATACTGAGGGGCTACCAATGTACAGCAATGTGGTTCAAATGGCACATACAGCTAAAACGGATTGGAGCTGGGCACCACTATTTGCAGATCTAGACAATGATGGCCTAAAGGATCTTTTTATTACTAATGGTACGAGAAGAGACATCAATAATCGCGACTTTTTTAGGAGGACAGAAGGGCAAAACTATTTTGGACAGAAAGCGAAAAAAAATACACTCGCTGATCTAGCCGAAATGCCTTCCGAAGCGGTGCCTAATTACGCTTTTAAAAATAAAGGAGATCTTACTTTTGGTAAGATGGCCAAAAACTGGGGACTGGATCAGCCTTCATTTTCTAATGGCGCCGTATATGCTGACTTGGATAATGACGGAGACCTAGAGTTGGTTGTCAATAATATAGACGAGGATGTGTTTGTGTATAAAAATCATTCGGTAGAGATGGGGCTAGGCAACTATCTGACCGTGTCGCTCGAAGGTACAGACAAAAACTTGGCAGGTATAGGAGCTAGAGTTACGATTTATACCCCACAAGGATTACAGACTGTAGAGGTCATGCGTGCTAGGGGGTTTCAGTCGGCAGTTGCCCCCAAGGCACACTTTGGACTAGGAGCTGTGGATACAATCACTAAAGTAGAGGTAGATTGGAAAAATGGAAGGCGCTCTGTTGTAGAGCAGGTACCAGCCAATCAAACACTGGTAGTGAAAGCGACTGACGCAGAACCCTATCAACCAGTGCCTAACCACACTCAGAAAGTATTTGAAGAAGTAGCAGGTGTATTTATTGAAGAATATGTTCATGAAGAAAATAGTTTTAATGATTTTGATCGTGAACCATTGCTACCACACAAGATGTCCAATTTTGGGCCAGCATTGGCTACTGGAGATGTAAATGCCGATGGCTTACCAGATGTGTATGTGGGCGGGGCATTGGGTAGAGCGGGTACGCTTTTCATACAAAATAAAAATGGGATGTTCGAATCATTCGACACCGCATTTTGGCAATTAGAAAAGCTCTCTGAAGATTTGGACGCCCTTTTTGTTGATTTAGATCAAGATGGAGATTTAGATCTATATGTTGTAAGTGGGGGAAATGAATTGCGCTCAACAGATAAAAGGCTAAAGGATCGTTTATATCTCAACGATGGACAAGGCCATTTCAGCAACCATTCTAATCTCCTCCCAGATTTATTTGAAAGTGGAGGCAAAGTAGTTGCGTTTGATTACGACCAAGATGGTGATCAAGATTTGTTTTTAGGCACTCGCTTAATCCCTGGCCAGTACCCTACACCTGCGAGTAGTTATTTGTTAGAAAACCAGATAGAAAAGGGCTCCCTTGCTTTTGAGAATGTTACTGAAAATCGTGCGCCAGCTTTCAAAGATTTAGGAATGGTAACCGATGCGGTATCTACGGATTTTGATCAGGATGGCGATTTAGATTTGGTAGTGACGGGAGAGTGGATGCCAATCAGTTTTTTTGAAAATCAAAAGGGACGATTCGTGCCACGAACGGATGATTTTGGTTTTGGTGACAGCCGAGGCTGGTGGTTCAGTATTGAGGCAGCAGATATGGATGGAGATGGAGACGATGATTATTTAGTAGGCAATTTGGGTGAAAACTATAAGTACCATGCAAGCCCAGAATCTACATTCGACATCTATGCCAACGATTATGATGACAATGGTCAAATAGATATTGTACTGAGTTATTATCAAAATGGGACACAATTACCCGTAAGAGGTCGCCAATGTTCATCCGAACAAGTACCAGCTATCAAAGAGAGATTTAAAGATTATACGTCATTTGCAGATGCTACATTGGTAGATATTTATTCAGCGTCTATGCTAGCGCAATCGTTGCATTATGAGGTAGGTTCTTTCGCTTCCATTTATTTAGAAAATGTGGGGGAAGGGAAGTTCAAAAAGCACGAATTACCTAAAGAAGCACAGATGATGCCCATCAACGATTACATTATTCAGGACTTTAATAATGATGGCAATTTAGATGTGGTATTAGCAGGAAACCTATTTGCGTCAGAAGTAGAAACGCCACGTGCAGATGCAGGCAGAGGACTTTTGATGTATGGGGATGGTCAAGGTTCCTTCCAGCCTCAGCCTTACCATAGATCAGGAATCAATTGGGCAAATGATGTTAAAAAATTAGCCATGGCAAATACTGAAAAAGGTAAAATAATCTTTGTTGCCAATAATCAAGGGCCAGTGCAGGCAGTTCAATGGATAGTCTTAGAAAATCAATGATCTCTTGATTTATAAAACACAAAATTTTCTAAATCAGAGTTGAGAATATTTGACCATGTTCATATCTGAGGCACAATATATCAAACTCAAACGATTCATTCTTGGCATTGTCGCTATTGCATTAATCGTGTTGGCATGGCCAAGCTGTCATGGGCCTAACCACGAATCAATAGCTGTAGAGAAATTTTATTGGAAAAACTATAGAGGGTTTAATGTCAGCTGCAATATTAAAGAAGCTGACGTGGCAGCACTGGCTGCTTCTGGTGCCAACCTGATGAGGCTCAGCATGCCAGTATGTGCATTCATGGATTTGGAGGAGCCGTATACCTATCGGCCAGAGGCCTTTGCTATACTAGATTCAGTACTCAACTGGGGAGAAAAATATCAAGTAAATGTATTGATTGACCCACACAGATACCCAGGTACTATGCACCAGTGGACGATGCTCGGGACAGATCCTTTTTGGCAAGATTTCAAATACCATGATATCTTATTGAATTTTTGGGATACGCTAGCTGCGTACAATGCACATAGAGGAGAAGTGATTGCGGGGTATGATCTGCTGAATGAACCAGAGATGAAACTTGATGCGCCCAAAGCAAGTCCTGCGGATATCAATTATCTCTATCAGCGACTAACAGATACCATTCGAAAGCGTGATAGTGTACATACGATTGTATACGCTTTGCCAAGATTTTATATAGAAGAGGAAAAGAAAATGTATGCTTACCACAAGAGTATCCCCTATTTTCAGTTGCCCGATGATGACAACATATGCATCGAAACCCACATGTATCTGCCTGTGCCGTTTACACATCAAAACATCTGGGAGGAAGGCGAGTTTGTGTCCTACCCTTCAAAAATAGAAGGGGAATATTGGGACAAACAAAGATTGGAAATAGATCAAAAGGAATTAATTGACTTTGCTGCGTCTAACCCTGCCATACCCATTTTTGTGGGAGAATTTAGCAGTCCCCGATGGACTGGGCAAGATGGTGTCAGGTATATGACTGATGTGATAGAGCTAAATGAGGCCAATGGCTGGTCTTGGGTGTATCATGCTTTTCGTGAAAATCAAGTTTGGGATCCTGAGATGTCTATCGAGTATCGTGAGGATAGTACGAGAATCGATCCTGCTCCCAGAATGGAGTTGCTCAAGGCTTATTTTAAAAGAAATAAATAATATACATGTTGGATTATGTATGGCTAATGAACTCCCGTCTTTGAACGGGATGTTCATGCCAGGGTTCGAATCCACGTCACATTAATAGAAATTGTTATGATTATTATTCAATCCTTCCCTGTCGCGGTTGCGCTTTGTTTTGTGACCATGCTTTGCTGGGGCTCTTGGGCCAATACACAAAAGCTTTCAAAGAAAGACTGGCCTTTTCAATTGTTTTATTGGGATTATGCCATCGGTGTGTTGCTGTTTTCAATTGTTTTGGCATTTACCATGGGCAGTATGGGGCAGAGTGGTAGATCCTTTCTGGACGATTTGGCACAGGCGAGTCTCATATCGCTGGGGCTGGCATTGTTGGGTGGTGTGGTATTCAATTTAGCTAATATCTTATTGGTAGCAGCTATAGATATTGCAGGAATGGCGGTAGCTTTTCCAGTGGGGATTGGGATAGCCTTGGTATTGGGTGTGATTACGAATTATTTAGCTGCCCCTAGTGGAGATCCAGTATTACTGTTTTCAGGGGTCGCTTTTGTGACAGTTGCAGTTTTGTTAGATGCTTGGGCCTATCGCAAAATATCCACAGATACTAAAGTACAATCCAAAGGGTTAGTTTTGTCAGTAATTGCGGGTGTCTTGATGGGATTTTTCTATCGATTTGTAGCAGCATCTATGTCTCCAGATTTCAATACTGTTTTGGAAGTGGGAAAACTGACACCTTATACGGCTATTGTGTTTTTCTCTGTCGGCTTGCTTCTGTCCAATTTCATATTCAACACGATCGTGATGAAAAAGCCTTTTGTAGGCGATCCTGTTTCATTTGCAGATTATTTTAAAAAAGAAAATCGATCACTTCATTTCATGGGAATTTTAGGTGGCATGATCTGGAATTTAGGCATGTCGCTGAGTATCGTTGCCTCTGGTATAGCTGGTTTTGCTGTTTCGTATGGGTTGGGTCAAGGGGCTACCATGATAGCGGCCTTTTGGGGCGTGTTTATCTGGAGAGAATTTAGCGGAGCGCCCAAAGGCACCAACAAGTTATTGGTAGCGATGTTTATCTCATTTATTGCAGGACTCAGTTTGATTATAATTTCTAAACTGGTGTAGTCATGAAAAAAATAGTCGTAGTAGGGAGTTCGAATACAGACATGATCATGCAGTTGCCGAATATTCCAAGGCCAGGAGAGACGCTTTCTGGAGGGGTATTTACTCAGGCCGCTGGTGGCAAAGGTGCCAACCAAGCCGTGGCTGTAGCTCGTGCTGGAGGAGCGGTGGCATTTGTTGCCAAAGTAGGTCAGGATGAATTTGGTAATCAGGCGTTGGCTGGTTTTTGTGCCGAAGGGATAGCGGTGTCTGCGGTGACAAAAACGGCACATGCAGCATCTGGAATGGCTTTCATTTTTGTAGATGCTAAAGGAGAAAACAGCATCGGAGTAGCTGGAGGTGCTAATGACTTATTGACACCAGAAGATATCATGCAGCAGACTAGCCAAATCGAGCAAGCCGATATCCTCTTGATCCAGCTAGAAACACCCATTGCCGCTGTGCAAAAAGCTATTGCATTGGCTCATGTCAATCATAAAATGGTTATACTCAACCCTGCTCCTGCACGGGTGTTGAGTGAGGAGTTGTTAGCACAAGTAGACATTCTCACGCCCAACGAGACCGAAGCAGAATTGCTCACTGGCATAGTCGTATCGGACGAGGCCAGTGCCCAACAAGCAGCGCAAATCTTGCTAGGCAAAGGCGTGAAGAAAGTATTGATCACGGTAGGGAAACAAGGCGTCTGGGTAGCAGAAAATGGTCAGATTGAATTGGTGCCTGGATTTGAAGTAGAAGCAAGAGATACCACCGCCGCAGGAGATACTTTTAATGGTGCTTTAGCGGTAGCTTTAGCCGAAGACAAAGACTTGAAGTCTGCCGTGAGGTTTGGTCAAGCAGCGGCCGCAATTTCGGTGACTAGATTGGGTGCTCAGCCCTCTGTGCCAACAAGAAATGAAATTGAAGAATTTTTAAACAAAAATTGATGAATACCAAACGGAATGGTGTGGGATTGCTGTTTTTGATTCTAGTGGGCGTAGGATGCCGACAAGAGACCAATCAAACACACAACGACAGACCTAACATTATTTTTATGATGGCGGATGATCATGCCTATCAAGCGATTTCGGCTTATCAAGACCATTTGACACAAACACCTAACATTGATAGAATCGCCAAAGAAGGCATGATCTTTCGAAATGCCTGTGTCACGAATTCGGTCTGTGCACCATCGCGGGCGGTCGTCCTCACGGGTAAGCATAGCCATATCAATGGCAAGACTGACAATATTTTTCCATTCGATACCGCTCAGGTCACCTTTCCCCAATACTTGCAAGCGGCGGGTTATCAGACGGCCATGTTTGGCAAGCTACATTTTGGAAATAACCCCAAAGGATTTGATGAATTTAAAATTTTGCCCGGTCAGGGCGCTTATTACAACCCTGATTTTATTACCAAAAAAGAAGGCAATATTCAAGTGGAAGGCTACGTCACGGACATTATCACGGACATGACACTCAACTGGTTAGAAAACGAAAGAAATAAAGAAGAACCGTTTATGCTGATGTATCTGCACAAAGCACCGCATAGAGAATGGCTGCCAGCCTTGCGCCATATTGGTGATTATACATCAAAAAAAATCCCAGAACCTACTACGCTTTTTGATGATTATTCAGGAAGAGGAACAGCCGCTCATGAAGCAGAAATGAACATCTTGGAGCATATGAATTGGGCCGGTGATTCTAAGGTTTATCCTGATGTAATGGACGAGTTGGGTATTCCAGATGCATCGGGATGGGATCAGTTGGCTTTCGAAAAAGGCATTGGCCGAATGACAGGTGAGCAGCGTACTGCTTGGGATAACGTGTACCGACCAATCAACGAAGATTTCAAAAGGAGATTTCCAACGATGACAACAAAGGAGAAAATGCAATGGCGTTATCAGCGATATATGCAAGATTATCTAGCCACCATAGCTGCCGTAGACCAAAATGTAGGCAGGGTGCTAGATTATTTAGATGAAAATGGACTAGCTGAAAACACACTAATCGTTTATACCTCTGACCAAGGGTTTTATCTCGGCGAACATGGCTGGTTCGACAAAAGGTTTATCTATGAAGAATCTTTTCGAACCCCTTTGCTCATGCGCTGGCCACAAGTCATTAAGCCTGAATCTTCAAATCAGAAAATGGTTCAAAATCTTGATTTTGCGCAGACGCTTCTCGAAGTAGCAGGAGTGACTGCCCCAGGTGATATGCAAGGAGAAAGTTTAGTGCCTTTGCTTGAAGGAAGAGAAGAAGCATGGACAAGAAACGAAGTGTATTATCATTTTTATGAATACCCATCTATTCACATGGTCAAAAGACATTATGGTATTGTTTCGGAGAGATACAAACTCATTCATTTTTACTACGACATAGACGAATGGGAATTGTATGATCGAAAGATGGACCCTCAAGAGCTCAATAATGTTTTCAATGACCCAGCTTATGCCGAAGTGGTGAGAGCATTGAAAACCAAACTTGAAGTACTCAGAAAAAAGTATGGAGACTCTGATCGTTTAAGCGACGAATATATCGAAAGATATATGTCTAAAATCAAGGTGGACGAATTGCTTTAGTTTTTAATTTTCTCCCGATTTGCTAAACAGAAGCCTTTGACTTGTTTCTGCTCCTACTTTAGTTTTCAGAAAACTAAATAAAGGAAAAGAATGAATTTGATGAAATGGATACTGGCCATGCTGGTTTTCCCTATGGCAGCTCAGGCTCAGTGGGTATCGATCAATCCTGGAGCAGGAGGACAAGTACAAGATGTAGTGTGTGCACCTAGTACACCTGGTACTCTCTATCTGGCTTCCGACATGGAAGGTGTTTATAAAACAGAAGACAATGGAGCGCATTGGCATATCACAGGCGATTTGGTACACAATCGAATCTTTGCTGTAGCAGTAGACCCTACCAGCGCAGACCAAATTTACGTAGGAGGCATGTTTGCCTTGCAAGTATCTACGGATGGAGGCAAAAACTATTCGGTAGCAGACAAATCCTTAGGAGAGAGTTTTGGGTCTGTTAGTGTAGATCCTCATGATCCTAATCACATCATAGCTGGTATAGGCTGGAGAGATGATTATGATTTTGTTACTCTTACAGATAATGTGAGAGATGGAAAAGGTAGGTTGCTTGAGTCGCGCGACAAAGGATTGACATGGAATTATATCACTTATGACAAAGCTGTAGGAGATAAGAATGTTTGGACGATCACATTTGACCCTGTGAAAAAAGGTGTAGTCTATCTCTCTGCAGCGAGAGGGTTTTATATCAGTAGAGACGATGCAAAAACGTGGCAATTAATAAAAGCACCAGCCAAAGCCTTCGACAACAAAGGAGCAACTGTGAGTCCTGATGGCAAGGTTCTCTATACCGCTTATGCCACGGGCAATAGGGCAAGTGATGTGTATGCAAGCCCATCAGACGACATCGAATGGATAAAAGTTATGGAAGGATTGCCGAATCATAAAATTGGATTCTGGTATCCAGAAGTAGATACACGTTCTACATCAGAACAGCACAAAGTGCTGATTTCGATAGAAGGTACTCGTGAGGGCTTGTTTGAAGGAACTTTTACTTGGGAAAACAAGGAGTTGAAAAATTACCATTGGGATTTGATTTGGGAAGGAACTGACGGATACGATTTTGGATGGGACTGGGCTGACCCTAATCCGAGATATGTACATTATACGCCTATAGGCTGGAAACGTGCGATATGGTCTACTACCAACGAGAACATGTTTGCAGGCATTCGTCAGGCAGATGGTTCATATCAGTGGATCAACAAATATTCCAACCGAAACGAAAAATTTGTGGTTCACCAGTGGAACAAAGATTGGTATACTTATTCAGGGCGTGGAACAGAAAGTACCTACACGTATGATATTGCCGCGGACGAAAATTATGTCATCCAAGGCCAAGGCGACAATGGATTAATGGAAAGTTGGGATGCTGGATTCAGCTGGTCCAATATCCAGCACCGTACCGATAGTCTCAACTATTCAGATATACAAGCGGTCGCTATTGGAGCGGCCAATGGTAAGCCAGTAGTATTGGCACAAGCCACCACAGGGTATGGGGGTAATGCCAGAGACGGTCGTCTTTTTGTGAAAAAATTAGAGACGTATTCACCGACTGATCGATGGGAAATGATTGGAGGAGGTCCTAATCATTTGCTTGGATTGCCTGAAGGGATTTTTAGAGACGTAGTAGTTGCACCTTCCAATCCCGAAAAAGTGTATCTCTGGTCTAACGACAATGGGCTATATCAAATAGAAGATTTAGGGGAAACACTCAAACAACGTGAAAATGGCGTAGTAGTACCAGCTCAAAAAATCAGTGATGAGACTTTAGCAGGCGTCATTACTACTAAAAAAATTGCTGTTCACCCTACCAACGAAAACATTGTTTTCTTGGCAAGCGCAAGGGGAACCAAAGGAGCCTTTAGAGGAGAGAAGGAAGACGGGGTATGGAAGTGGACAAAAATTTATGGTGGAGGTAGCTGGGAAGCAGAAATGGTGGCTTGGGAACACCTTGGTCAGACTTATTTGATCTATTCTGGCACGTCTGAAAACACCAAAAAAGACGGGTGTAACTATAAGATTTTGTTGTCTATGGATGAAGGAAAAACCTGGACTTCTATCCTAGACCCTTCGATGGCTTTAGAAATGAGAGCGGAGTATATACAGGCTTGGTATCCATACATCAAGAAAGATTATATCTTTCAAAACAAAGGAGGGTTGACAGCCAAAGGCAATACTATTATTATCAATTTCTACAATCACAAGTACCAAAACGGGGTAGGTATTTTTAAAGGAACTTTAGATGAAAAAGGGAGTGTGAAATGGGAAGACTGGACGGGAGATCTTCATTACCCAGGAGTTACTTCAGCCATTATCGCCTCATACGAAGGCGAAGAATGGGTCTATATCAGTACACCAGGGGCAGGCGCTTGGAAACGAAAATTGTGAGATAAGACTATTGAAAGGTGAAAAGAGATAGAGACTTGTAGTCTCGGTGATAAAGACAGTGAAGCTATTTCAGTACAAGACGTTTTGAGTTAGATAAGTTGCATATAGGCGAGGAGTAGATTTTGGACTCACTACAAGTGAGCCCGAAAAAGGATATTTCTGTTTTCATAGTATTTATAAAAAGTTAAAATCGAGTAATTTGCTGGATTATGATTTGGGCGAGGGAGCACAGCGTCTAGCAATTAATCACATTTATGAAAGCTATAAGCAAAACAGTTGTCGCCTTTTTGGTGATGTTATCATCTATTCAGTACAGTATCGGGGGCAATATTATTGACACCAATGACTACGCTTATTGGCGGCAGTTGGCCGTCAGTTCGCCGATGTTTGCTGCTATGAAGACCAGCGCGTTAAGTATAGCCATTGAGGATGGAGAGACCCGTGATGTGATGGGAGGAAATGCCCTGGCTTATATACTTGATCCAGGTAATAAAGCAGATTATATCGCTAATATTCAGCATAAATTCGTCACCAGAATACAGACTATGACCATCGGAACAGGAGCTGCTACCTCTTCGGTTCCTTCTCACGAGTTGTTTCATGCGCTCTTGGCACTGGATGTAATCCGCTATGATCTAGACCCTGAAGTACTTTCGACATATGAAGGCTGGCTTGAAAGTAAAATCATGAAATTAGTGATTGGCAAGTGGGACCCACATGGATGGGCCATGAGAATGCTTTGGTACAAATATCGAGGCGACGAAGCCAACTTTCAGAAAGCAAAAGAAGAATTTGATATAGGATTGTCGGAGCACTATATGGCTGACGATGGTGTTTCGCCTGCTGGCAACGGCTACTGTGTGCAGCGCTGGAACTCCGTTGAGCGTGCTGCTAAAAACACCACGCCCGATATCATGGAATACATGGGCTACAATGAATACTATACCAACCCTGGAATGATAGGGCTTCATGAATTTATGTTTGGCTATGCCGTCTCTCCTTTTGGGCGGATTTTATTATATGGCGATTCACGCGACACTGAAGCACAGAAACCATGGGATGTTAGTGAAAATACCATTTTGTCTCCCACCATTGTGTCGGCTGCTCGGTTTTCTCCTGAGGCATACAAATACGCCATGTGGGTATTGAGAGAAGGGGCAGGAGTGTCTAATGGAATATTAGTAGGCTATCTGTCTAATTATTTAATCATGGCTGGAACGGCCGCAAATAACAAACCGATAACATTCGACACCGCTGATGCAGAGCTGGCTCCGAGTAGATTGTTTGAAAATTATGCGGCTTTAATTACCAACGAACAGTCCACTGATGCGCTTTATTTAAGCATGCTGAATTTAACAGGAAATACGGAGTATCATACCCACTATGAAACCAATGCCATAGCTATGGCTGGGTATGGGGAGATCTTGTTGCGAAATGCAGGATACGACGGGCCAAATAGAGCTGCAACTGTAGAAGGAGTCACAGCCACTTTCGATTTCATGCATTCGGATTCGGAGTCGGCTAGCACCTTGATGATCGGAGGGAAGAGACATTCCACGAAAGTGGGTGACGGAATAGTAGAAGGCATAGTGGGGCAAGCGGTTGAATATTTTAGGGGCGCTAATTCAAAATCTGTCAAAGGAGTGCACCTGAGAGATGTCGTTTTTGTACAACCATCAAATGGTGTCAATGGCTATTATCTCGTGATGGATCATGTCACTGCAGACAATGCCGAAGATCAGGTCAATGTGATGTGGCACCCCAATGCGGGCACTCTGAATATCATAAAGAATGAAGCCGAATACTTCTCTGAAATAAAAATGGAGAGCGGGGCTGTAGGTCCTCGCTTGTATACCAATAATGAAGCAACGCTAACTACCCTTTTAGGTACCGCTCCAGCTTCTGTAGAGATCAAAAGGACTGCCAATCAGGCCAGATCGGGATATGCTTATGCAGCGGATTATTTGTATGTAAATTACAACACAGTAAACCATAAGGCTGATATCCTTACGGTTCTCTTTCCAGGGGATAATACTCATGACACGGGAAGTATGGCTAGGATTGCATCTGGTGTTTATTCGGGAAGTGAAATCACCCAAGGACAGGTAGTGGATGTAGCCCTTACATCTGATGGCACGGCTGTGGGAGGATATGACACAGAAGCTTTTCAAGGTCAAAATATTTGGTACAGAAAGGCCTCAGGACTATTCATTTCATACTTTGTGAAAGGAACTTCCTTTGACGATGGCCAGACTATCCGTAGTGGTTTTGAAGCGCAAGAGTCCGTTGCTCTATATATGGATACGACTGAAAATAGCGGTATGGTTGCGTCGGAAGGAACCACTGTGACGTTCTATTCTTCCGGCATTTCAGCGGTATTGCTCAATGGAAAATCGGCAAGGGCATTGGCCTCTGGTACAAACTGGATGCAGGTAGAGATTCCTTCTGGTACTTTCACCATAGAGCTGTCGGTCGTTTCTTCGGATTCACCTGATACGTATTGATTTTAAATGAGCTTACCGCTGCAGTTTTTGGAGACGATCACTTTTTAGCGAAGTCTCTTTATTTGTAGTTTTTGAGCAACTTGTTCAGTACTTCAAGATCCTTTTTCTTGTCTCTGATGAGTTTTTTCTGACTGTCGCACTCAAAGTCCGAGTAGTCAATTTCTAGCCATTGAATATCATTTGCTTTTAGCCCTTTTTTTCTACGCTCACTATAAATTTTGCGTTGTTCAGATCGGGTCACGCCACTTACGGTGATTTTGTCTGGTTTATCAAAAGTATCAATGGCTTCGCTGTGCTGCCGCTCCTTAAACTCAATAACCAGATTTTGTTCTTTGTAGTAGGCATCCACAGGTAGAGGTGTTCTGGTTTTGCCGTTTTTATGATAATCTCCCAATAAGAACCCAAACTTGTGCTGTCGAGAAGCCTGAGCCTCAAGGATTTCATCGCATAGGTTGATTACATAATGTTCGTCACTACTGGCTCTCGAAGCTTTTAATTTCTGCTTTTTAGAGACCCCTGTATCATTTGGGGTATCCGAGACATACGTGGCTCCTGTTCTTACAAAGTACCAAAAGGTGTGTTTCTCCTGTCTTTCTGCATGCACAAAGGGAATCTTGCTCAACGCGTTTTGCTCATCTAATGCTCGAAGGATCTTTCGGATAGGCAATCCTTTTTTATGATCTTTAGTGAAAATACCAGCCTTGATAAAGTCTGGCATCAATTCTCTCACTGCTACAGTATCTTTTTTGCTGTGTTCAAAATAGTCTGAGATGACTTGGTTGATGCGTTCAATGTTTTTTTCCTCTTGCATGATGATTCTATTTCAATGAAACCCACTTCTCTTGAATGAGCATATAATTATGGGGGCGCAAATATCCACTCAAAAAACTTAGCTATTGGACAAATGATAAATGGATTATTATAAAATCACATTTATTGTAATAGGATATTTGCTTAGGCTTTGTCTGGTGGTTGTCTTTCGAGAAGAACAAGACCATTAGCCAGCGTTAGGATACGGGATCAGTGGGTGTGTTTCATGTAGGTATTGTCGTGATGGCTAATGAGCTGTATGGCGCCTTTTATTATTTCCACTTTGAGTTGTTCGAATTCGCCTATGGTTTCTCCGTCTAGTTGGAGCAGCCTTTTTTTGTCGAAATGAATGATTGCCTTGTCTGTGCTTATTAGTCTTCCATTTTGGCTGTCATGAAAGCGATCATTAAATTTTGACAACCCTGCTTTTAGCAAGAGGTTTGCGTCTATTTTTTTCACAACTACAATTTCAAACTTCCCATCCATGGGGTTTCCTTCTATGTTTAAAGGAATTCCCGTTCCGTACTTTCTGCAATTACAAATTCCAGCCATCACACCATGTTCTTTGATCGTTTCTCCATTGGCTTCAATCACGATATCGAAGGGGGTCGTGCTGTTTACTTTTTCTAAGAAGTATTTGGCGTAAGTTACTAGGCCACGGTTTTCATCGTTTTCGTAGGACTGGACGATTTGCGCATTGATGCCTACATCTCCAATATGAATGGAATAATGTGCGTCATTCACTTTTAGCATATCAAGGTGGCCGATTACATTGGAAAGCAAAAGATCCCTCAGTGCTTCTAATGGTTTGAGGTTTACCATGAGCTCGGCAGCCATGCCATTGGCCGACCCCAAGGGGATGATACCCATCGGGATTTTCGTCTTTTTTAAAACTACGGCAGTAAAAAGTGTAGTGCCATCTCCTCCCACAGAAGCGACTCTGTCAGGCTTGTATTTTGAAACAGCATCTGTTAAGTGCTTCTGGTCTTGCTTTCCTGTAGTTTTAAAAACCTGAAAATCAATACCATACTTTTCGCAAAGCAGTTTGGCGTCTACCAAAAAGGGTTCTTTATCGATACCTCCTGAGATAGGATTAACTACAAATAGAATTTTCATACGTCGAGTTTTATCAATTCACTATTTATATCAATTTCAGCGTCATGATCAAAATACAAAGTAGGAACGCCTGTTGATTTGAGTTTTTGCCACAAGGTGTTTTGCATGATCGAAGATTTTGATTTCGTCTTTCTGATATACACTTTCAGAATCCTTTCGGGATGGTCTTTTATGATTTTCGCATACACTTCCATGTCCTTTTGTGTGTCATCACCGAGCAAGATGTATTTTTTGTTTCCTGTATTTTCAAGGATAAATTTAATGTTGTTAGCCTTGAAATCGAATCCCTTTTTGCTGGTCATCAGCTGCCTGATACTCAGGTATGGAGTAAGGATCATGACCCCTTTTGGCAATTGATTTGCGTGAATAATGGAGGCGATCAATTCAAATAAATTGCTTTCACTTTTCGAGACGTAGTATAGGCGTGCATGGAGTTTTTCGGATTCCTCAAACAATTGTGCCGCATATTTTACGGTCTTTCTTTCAAACGGCAATTTGAATAGGATCGTACGGATTCTTTGCAGAAAACTAGCTGTATGAGATACGATAATTGTATCATCGATATCTGAGATGATGTCAAATGGACTGTCTGTATTGAGAAATTCGACAGGGTAATTTTGCATGATGGTTAAGGGGCGACCCTGTGCAGTGGTTCTTATGTCTATGGTGCCTTGGGCTTGATGTGTAGTGAAAATAAAAAAGCTGCCAAAGCTATCGGTGAAGGTGGTTTGGGTGGATAGGTTTGTAGTGATCCAAATTTTTTTGTTGGCATATACCTTTGTGAAATAGGACAGTACCACCTTCCAGGCGTGCTGCAGTTTTCCAGTTTTTTTAGAAAAGGAAAAAGGAGCTTTGTTTAGCAGCACACCACTTATGAATGTCCTGTTGTTTAAATGGATAGATGAAACTTGCCAAACGACAGGTGTATGATCTCTTTTTTTTAAGCCCAATTTTTATTTGAAAATTTAGTGTGCTTTTTATCCATTTGCGATTAATTCCGTCATTCTTATACATTTTGCTACGTGATGTGTAGCCTTATTTTAGGACGGGTCACACTGGCATACAACCTTTAGCTTTCCTGTCTATAATTAATCGCCTGGCTAAGAAACGTAGGGGAGTTTGAAATGCCGCCCTTTCGGTTTACTCATTAGCCAAGCCAAATATTTTTATAATTCAATTTACTTAATCATTATCAAAATTTTGGATTGGCGGACTATCCAAAGGCTCTGAACTATCGAAAACCACCAAACCCCTATGTTTTCTTAGCCCATGTTGTATGCCGTGTATTTTTCCTTTGGTGGCAGAGTGTTTCGGTTTACCTCCGTGCGTTGGGCAGCCATACTCTTTGCTCATATTGTGTTTGTTTCAAAAGGAAATCGCGATTTCCGCTTCGCTCCAATTGACAAGTTTTGGCTTGTGTGATTGCCTTGTGCGACTTGGCAATAATGTGTATGGCTGAGAAAGGAGGGCTGTTTATTCATTGCTCTTCCCTTTCTTGGTTATTCGTTTTACTTCTTTGTCAAAGTCTGACTCAAATGATTTATCCTGCTCTATTCTAAACTTTTGATATTCTTGTTCCGCTAGTTGCTTGGCGATGGTAGTCTTTACTTTACCTGCATCTTTCAATACTTGGTAATCATTGAATTGGAGGAACCCGTCTAGTTTTCCTATCCAGTCATTCATTTTCATTGGGTTTTGACGTTCTGCTTGTAGTTCGGCAAAGTCCAGATACATGGTAACAATTCGGTTCAGGTCTTTTAATTCCTTTTCGCTGAGATAGTTTTTTGCTACTGATATATCCGTTTTCAATACTTTTCCTGAAGGAGCGTTTTTCCAAGTGGTTAAACCCATGTTGAGTTTGTCTGCATCAGCTCGTTGTTTGATGATTTCCGCTGCTGTATGACCTGTAATTGCCCAATGCAATTTATTTTGAACAGTCTTATAGAATGTTTGGGTGACTTCTGCTTTAGGGTCGTAATCGATGCTGCATTGAGCGTAGATGTCAGTGATTTTTTGGTAAAAGCGTCTTTCGCTAGCACGTATCTCACGGATACGTTCCAGTAATTCATCAAAATAGTCTTTTCCGAAAATAGCATTTCCTTGCTTGAGGCGTTCATCATCCATCGCAAAACCTTTGATGATGTACTCCCGAAGGGTTTTGGTTGCCCAAATACGGAACTGTGTACCCTGTTGTGACTTTACACGATACCCAACAGAAATAATGACATCAAGATTATAGAAGTTAACTTCGTTTTCTTGTGTTTTCCCTTCAATAGCACCATGCTGACTGGTTGTTCGGAATTTCCGAACAACCATAGATTCGTCTAATTCCCCTTCCTTAAATACATTACTAATGTGCTCACTAATGGTGGCTTTTGCTTTCCCAAAAAGTTCTTGCATGGCTTTTTGGGTGAGCCAGACGGTTTCGTCTTGTAGTAACACATCTACCTTCACATCTCCGTTTTGGGAGGTGTAAAGGATGAATGAGGATTGATTTGGAGTGAGTTCCATATACGATTTTTTAAGGAAGCTTTGTTTTACAATATTCTACTTGGTTCTTGAATTTGTATTCAATGTGCTTGACAACCGCTTTGCATAATTCAATGAAGTCTGATTCAGAAATACTTTCTTGCTCTCCTCTCCAAGTGCCATGTGACAAATCATTAATCAAGTTGTAAATTTTTGTATTGGTATTAAAGTGCTCTTTTACATAACCTTTTACGACATCCTTAGTCAACTGGAGGTTCTCAAACTTCGAAATACTTTCTAAGATGTGCCGAATCGAATTAGCTGTTGTATGAGAAGGCTTTTCCTTTCCTTCTGATATTTTACATAGGTCGTTCAAATGATGTATGTAAGGAACGCTCTGGCTATGCACCGTGGCGTGTTTAAGTTCGTATTTCGTTTCGTTTATCTAAGTAGCGAATTCTTTGAATTCGCATAGTAATTTCTTTTTTACACTAGGCGAATTCGGAGAATTCGCGGGCTATCAAGTAACCACAAACCTATCGTGCCCCACTGACACGACATGGTGTCATAGGTGATGTTCTATGCTTTTTTTATGTTCTCATGAAACCACTTAGATTCAGTTTCATCCATTAAATCAAGCTTTTTGGAAATGATGAAATCAATGAGTTTATCAACCCTTGAATCGGTATATTGTGTCAAGAATTTGAGAATATGAACTAACTCAGGTTGAGAACCACCAACATAATGAATTTTAGACTTACGAGTTTTTGACAAGATGTTCTTAGCTCTTTTGATCAATATATCAATTACGGTTTCATCACCATATTTACATAATGCTTGTGTTGACATGGATTTTACGTCATTGTTTCTGTTGGTTTCAGAGATTTCTCTAAAAAACTCCAACTCATTAGTGCCATTAATTGAAGCAATGGCTCCTATGGCTGTGTTAACTGTAAATGCTTTGCTATTTGTTCTTGCTACTTCCTTAATTCTTTCAAGAGATTTATTAGAGCCATGTTTGCTCAGTACTCCGCATATTGAATTTAGTTCGTGAGGTTTCTTTTTGTTTAATTCGATTAGTTCAATGCATATATTCTCGATTCTGGGCGAATATGAATCATCAAGTTTTTTTAGGAGTCCCAGTGAACTCAGTTTGATTTGCCAATCTTTATTTTTTACAAGTTCAAACAAATACTCTTTTTCTTTATCCACTTGTATGTTGGAACGAACTAAATCACCAAGAGCAACATCTTTGACCCAACGTACTTTTTCATTTTTAACAAAGTTGATTATAAAATCGGCAATTGAATGATCTTGAACTTTATCAGCAAGACTAACTAAAACATGAATTATATTAATTTTTTCTTTAGTTACTTTCTCTTTGCTGAGACGGTCAGTTAGTAATGGTATAAATTCAGGGTTGTCTAGTTGTTGACTTTCAATTCTTGCTTCATACGCAATAGTTAAATCCGACTTGTATGAGACACCCTCTGGAAGTTCAAGTCCAGGTCTCAAGTTTTCATTTTCAAGTCTTTCAAATAGATTTTCTAAATATTCTTTATTTGACATGATTTTTAATTCTTATTGCATAGAACATCCGGATATCAACCACTAGTGGTTGATATATCCATTATGTTTTAGTTTTTTAAGATGTTCTTTTTTCATAGAAGGGCTGCGGTTAGGCTTGGCCTTAGACAAGTATAACCCAATGTGCAGAGGATCGCAAGTCTGCTAACTATTTGGCATGAAAAAGAAGGTATGAGTGCTTTATCTGTAACAAAGTCTCTTTAAAACGTAAATATTACGTTTATGTATTTTACCTTTGGGTTTCACAGAATGAAAAGGGATCAATCATGGGTAAAATTTTAGTCACAGGAGGTACAGGATATATTGGGTCGCATACGGTTGTAGAATTACAACAAAACGGATTTGATGTTTTGATCGTGGACAACTTGTCTAACTCACGAAAAGAGGTGTTGACCAAAATCGCGGACATCAGTGGTACGATGCCTGATTTTGTGGAGCTGGATTTGAGAAACGAGTCTGCTGTGATGAATTTGTTTAAGAACCATTCCATAGATGCAGTGATCCATTTTGCGGCAAGCAAGTCTGTGGGTGAGTCAGTACAAAACCCGCATTTGTATTACCACAACAATGTGGGGGCTATGCTGCATTTGATCAAAGCCATGGAAATGCATGAGGTGAAATCATTCGTATTTTCATCGTCTTGTACGGTGTACGGACAGCCCGACCAGCTCCCTGTGACAGAGCAAACTCCGACTAAGCCTGCCGAATCCCCATATGGCAACACCAAAAAAATCTGTGAGGATATTTTAAGGGATTACACAAAAGTGAATGCGTCGTTTCAGGCCATAGCGCTTCGGTATTTCAATCCAGTAGGCGCGCACGAATCGGCGCTGATCGGAGAGAGACCTAGCGGTGTGCCCAACAACCTGATTCCTTATTTGCTAGAAACTGTGGCAGGAATTCGTGAAAAACTGAGCGTATTTGGAGACGACTACAGTACGCCTGATGGCACGGCTGTGCGCGACTATATCCACGTGGTAGACTTAGCCAAAGCACACGTGATTGCCTTGCAGCGCATGCTAGCAGAAAAGCAGAAATCGAACTACGAAGTGTTTAACCTCGGTTCGGGCAATGGGTATTCTGTGCTAGAAATCATACAGGCGTTTGAGAAGGTAAATGACATTAAGGTGAATTATGAAATTGCTCCACGAAGAGCAGGAGATATAGAAAAAATCTACGCCGATACCACTTATGCCAATGACGAATTGGGCTGGTCGGCTGCACTAGGCATCGATGAAATGATGCGTACGGCATGGGCTTGGCAGAAAAAATTAAGTGCAGAATAGCACAAACACACTAAGATAGTTTTTGGGTAAAGGCGCCCCCGTTTTGGGGCGTCTTTTTTTGTCTACAGCTTCTTATCTATGCCGTTTCACTCGCCATTTGCGTACCATCCATCTCACCCCAAAATAACTGATTGTGGAGATCGGAAGAGCTAGAAATAAGTTGCCTACTAGAAAACGCAGGGTATAGTCGAAAACCTGATCCCATTCGTCTACTTCAAATTTGATCACGTCAGCTTTGCCGAAAATGGCTTCACCTATTTCATAGCTCGCCCAGTAGATGGGAGCCAGTGTCCAGATGTTCCAGACGAGCATGGCAAAGAACAAAGCGTACTTATTGATGGTCTTGAAAAGAGCTACGATGGCCAGACCGATTAGGAAACTAATGCCCGGTGTGGGTAGTATCGCAACAAAGCTCCCTATGGCAAATCCCATCGCCACAGAGTGATCCGAGGTTTTAGTCTTGAGCACTTCGAGGAAGTGCCTTTTGATTTTAAATACGAACTGATCCTTATAGTTTTTCAATTTTTGTTGTGGCTAGATCCACTTTTTGACTCTGAAATAGATGAGCATGGCGACAAATATGGCTCCCATGACTCCCCAAGTATAATAGTACCCATAGGGGTGATGTAGCTCTGGCATATTGTCGAAATTCATACCATAGATACCCGCGATAAAAGTGAGTGGAATGAAGATAGTAGCTACCGTGGTGAGCACTTTCATGGTCTCGTTCATTTTCTGACTTTGCGAGGCAAAACAGATGTTGGTGAGTCCTTCGAGGGTGCGTAGGGTCGCTTCTATTTCTTCCATGGCCGCTGCCGCGGAATTATTCAAGTCTTTGAAGTACTTGAGGTTGGTCGGTTTGATCAATTTTGTATCACCATTCATGAGGTTGTTCAAGGCTTCTTTAAATGGCCCTAGGGCTTTTTTGATCACCTGTGCGTTTTGCTTATGCTTTTCTAGCACGATCAGTGTGGACTTGTCAGGGTCGGAGATGACTACTTTTTCGATCAGCGCTATTTCTGCATTGGTCTGGTCTATGGTTTCAAAATAGTTGTCGAGGATGCCATCTAGGAGCTGAGATAGGAGGTAGTCACTGCCCCGCTTGCGAATAAACCCTAGCCCTTCTACGAGCTTGTTGCGAATGCCGTCGAAGTGATCGCCGATTTCTTCCTGAAACGAAATAGCGAAGGAAGAGCCTAGTACAAAGGACAGCTGCTCAACTTCGAGTTCTTCTTTCTTGGCGATGGATTTTACACTAAAAAACAGGTGATCCTCATAGTCCTCCACTTTGGGTCGCTGCGTGGTGTCTAGAATCTGTCTAATGGTGAGTCTATCTAAGCGGGCTGATTTCCCTACTTTTTGTACCATGGGTACGTCATGAATTCCATGGAAGTTGAGCCAATATACTTTACTTTTCACAGGTTCTTTCAAAAACTGAAAGGAGGTCAAATCCTCTTTGATGTCGAGGGAATCGGCATCGAACTCATAGAGTTGGCTTTGAACCTCATCCATTTTCTTTTGTCCAATGAAAGTCAACTCAGCCTTGGCCTTGGCCTCCGATTTTTTATTAGAATATAAGCTTTGACCCAGGGTACTGAGGGTTTTTATACCTTGGAGCAAAAGTTTGTCTGGTCGTGTAATATCTATTGGTTTCATTTCAATTTGTTGACTAGGGTAAGACGATCATAAGTACGTAAGTCACTTCTATGGGTATACATTATACGTCTCTATTTTTAATTCTAATTTAAAGCTAAGGAAGAAAGTGGAGGAATAATAATAGTACGCCAATCCTACTTTAGGATATGAATGGATCTCTGCCAGACACGAAGGCTAAAAAATATAGGCTCGCAAAAACGGAGGTTGCTCGGAGACTATTTTCCTTCAAATTTTGCGGTTCTTCTTTCCAGAAATGACATCAAGCCTTCCTGGGCATCGCTGGTCTGCATGAGGTGATGAAGAGTGGGCATGAGCTGCTTTTCAGCTGCCTCTTGCCCGTCGAGCAGGGCTGTTTTGGCACTGGCCAAAGTAGCCTGTACCGCCAGAGGTGCTTGCTGTGCGATGCGCTCGGCAAGCGCTGTAGCTGCTACAATCGGGTCTGCGGCTACCTGTTGCACAAGCCCGATCCGTAATGCTTCTTGTGCATCAAAAGTATCGCCAGTGAGTAGGTATTTCATGGCATTTCCCCAGCCGCAGCGCTGGTGAAATCGCAGCGTAGCACCACCAAAAGCCAAAATGCCTCGCTTTACTTCTATCTGTCCTAGTTTGGTGTTTTCTCCTGCCACACAGATATCGCTGGCTAGGATCATTTCGATGCCTATCGTGAGGCAATGGCCGTGTACCGCGATCACCACGGGTTTGGTTCTATTTTTATCAAAAACTTGTAAGGGATCAATGTTGCCTTCGGCAAAAAGTGTCGCACCTTTTTGGATATGTTTGGACACATCCGCCAGATCCAAACCAGTGGTGAAATGATCTCCATGAGCATACAGCAATCCACACCTAATGTCAGAGTCATTTTCCATCTGCGTATACGCATCGGATAGCTCCTGTAGCATGGCGTAGGTAAAGGCGTTCATTTTTTCTGCACGGTTTAGCACGATATGCAGCACATGTTTTTTGATCTTGGTGGTGACGAAGGAATGACTCATAAGTTAAAATTACTTTAAAAGGAGTACCCAATAAAATCAATAATCCTCTTCGTAAACTTTTGTAGCGTTTAGTTTTGTCCTTATGATAGATCAGGAGCAATTGGTAGATGACCTCAAGGCAGTAGTGTGTAGTGCTGCCGCAGCGGCTAAAAAATTTGTAGGAACTGGAGAAAAGGAAGCTGGAGATCAAGCAGCAGTAGATGCTATGCGTCAGGCATTTGAAGTCGCACAGATGGATGGTGTAGTGCGTGTAGGCGAAGGGGAAAAAGACGACGCACCTATGCTCTATGTGGGGGAAAAACTAGGCAACGGACAGGGGATGAAAGTAGACATAGCCATAGACCCAGTAGAAGGCACGTCGCTCATGGCAGCAGGCAAGCCCAATGCCATTGCTGTAGTAGCGGCTACAGATCAGGGTGCTTTTTGGGATGCTGGTAGTGCGTATTATATGAACAAAATTGTAGTTGGCCCAGAGGCGAAAGGCGCCATAGATATCAACAAATCTGCGACAGAAAATTTGCAAGCGATTGCGAAAGCGAAACATAAAAAAGTAGAAGATCTTGTGATTTATGTGCTGGACAAGCCTAGACATGTATCGCTCCGACAAGAAATAGAAGCCGCTGGTGCTCGCGTAGACCTTCATGCCGAAGGAGATGTAATAGGCTCTGTGCTTGCACTGATATCGGATAGCGAGATAGATGCACTAATGGGAATCGGAGGGGCACCAGAGGCGGTCATCACAGCAGCGGCTGTGCTGGCACTGGGGGGAGATATGCAAGGCAAACTAGCCCCACAGCAGGACGAGGAGCGGCAAGCACTTTTGGAAGAAGGCTGTGACTTAGACCGTGTGCTTTATTTGAAAGATTTGGTGAAATCTGATTGGGCGGTTTTTGCTGCAGCTGGAGTCACCGCAGGGTTGCTCCTAGACGAGCCTAAAGACAGTGCGTCTGGGGAGATGGTCGTAGAGTACCTAGTGATAGGGCCAGAAGCCGGCGAAATAGACAACGACTTCTACGCTTTACTCACCGATTAGTACAAATGGCGCCCAATAGTATGGACGGTTGTATTGTTCTCCATTGATGAGCGACAGTTTGGCCTTTCTCAGTGCACCACTAAAGGTATTGTAAGTCGACGAATACAAGTGATTGTTGTAGAAGTCTATCATGAGTTTAGAGGTAGACTCATCGGCGACTGTCCAGAGAGAAACGACCAGATTTTTGGCACCGGCATAGAGCAAGGCACGGGAGAGCCCAATGATCCCTTCACCCTTCGATATTTTACCTAATCCCGTTTCACAAGCACTCAAGCAGACCAGATCTGCATCGATGTCGATGTTGTATATATCACCAGAGTACAAACTGCCGTCTTGTAGGAATATGCGAGAGAGATTGGGTTCGGACTCGTTGACCATCCCATGTGTAGCAAAGTGGATGTATTTGTATTTTTTGATCGACGGGTCAGTAACGTTGGGTTTCGATGCGTTTGTTTCTGTGAGTAGGTCGGCCACTCGGGATTTGGCCTTGAATAGGTATTTGATCTCATTGATTTCTGCTTCTGAACCAGGCAAGTCGTTGAGTCTGCTAGTCAGCCCTTGATATGCATGCTGGCTAAAGTGGATAGGAGCGATGAGTAGGATGTCTTCTGTGGCACCTTTGTATTCCTCAATTTCTTTTTTTCGCTGTACAAACAAAGTAGCGGAGTTGTCATAGCTTATGTTGTATTTTTTGATTAGATATGGCATTTGCGAATAACCGATCTCATCGGTCAATTTCGAATCAGTCACCAGTGTCTCAAACGGAATCGTGGACAAGCTGCCTTCTGGAATGATAATCAATTGATCGATAGTACTCTTGAGTTTCATGGGAAATAACTCACTGTATAGCCGCTGTGCAGTCGTGAGAAACGATTTTTTCACGTCGTATTTCATGGCATTTCTGAGCCCCATGATTTGCTTGTCAAAGTCTTCGGCTTTGGGTCGATTGTAGACTTCGTAGCTGTCTGCAGTTACACAAAAAGTATAAATTCTGTTTTCGGTAGTAAAGTGTGTAATCAGCGCTGTTTTTGGGGGTAGTGCGCTTTGTAGTGCAGGTAGCTCTACATGCTTCACGTTAAATTTCAGGTTGTAGTAATTGGGGTAATCCGTCTCTAGCTTTCGTACAAAGTCGTTGTAGTGGTTGTTGAGAGAGAGAAGTTTTTGTTTCAGTTCTGCTTCTTTTTCAGGTGCTTGATTGGTAGCGAGCAGTTGTTCTTGTCTTACGATGTCGGACTTGATCTGACTTTCGGTAGCGATTAGCTCAGAGGGGATGCCTGAAAATTCTTTGGCATTGGTGTCTTGGATGGCAGATAATAGTACAGCCGATTTGCTTTTTTCAGCAAAATAAAACGTCTTTTCCAAGTAGAGTCGGGGGGAGAAGACCACCTGACTCATTTGGTACGACAGCGATACTCCCGCTTCATAGATTTCAGATGCCTTGGCACTTAGGGAGATTTTATCCTTTTCGCTCAAGCGAATCTGGCGAATGTGACTTACTAGCTCGTCGGCTTTCTCGAGGGTTTCGAGCGCTGCTTTAAGGTCTCTGAATTTCAAGGTTTTGTTGTAATGATACGTTTCAAAGGCGTCCGATTTCTGCTGTAGCGAGCTCAGTAGGATGTCGGCATTGTAGTAATTTTCCAATTTCGGATTTTGATAAATATCCGTGAGCTCTTGTCCTGCAAGATTGGCGTATATGGCCATTTGCAGGATTTCTACGGCCATTTTATACTCCCCTTGTTTTTGATAGATGTCGCCTTTTAGGTTGTAAATGTTGGCAATCTCTGGATGCTTATTGCCATACAATCTGCTGTACATGATCAAGGCCTGATCTAGGTGGACTTGAGCTTCGTCGTAGGCCTGCTGGTGGTAGTACAGATTGCCAATACTAAAAGCGGTAAATGCCTTGCTCGGATGATCTCCTGTATATAGTTGATCCCAGATGGCGGATACTTGTTGGAGATATTCTAGTGCTTTGGCATATTCTTCTTGCTCGTCGTATTGCAGAGCCAGATTGTTGAGCACGAGTGCGATTTTAGGATGATTTGGCTCGTAGATAGAACGGTAGATGGTAAGTGCATTTTTGAAATAGATCACCGAGGCAAAGGTATTGATGTCGGCATTTACCAGCCCAATATTGTTGTATGTATCGGCCACGGAAGGATGGTTTTGCCCATGTAGTTGCTCGCGTAGATTTAGTGCGTTTTGCAAATATTGTAGAGATAGGTCTGTGTTGCCATTGTTCCAATAGGCGATTCCGAGATCGTTGTAACAACTGGCTTGCTCTTTTGAGTCTGTGGCTTTGCCTTGTTCAAATAGAGCCAAGCCAGCGAGTAGCGATTCTATGGCTTCTTCGTTTTGCCCTAAGTGTAGGTAGGCATCTCCTTTTATACTATGGCTTTCTGCTAACAAAAGCGGTTCGTTTTGTAGATTGGCATCCAGCTGTTGGCATTGTTCTAAGCCTGCTTGGGCATTGCCCAGTCGAGTGTTGGTTTCTGCGATACGCAGTTGGCATAGGGTGGCTTCTGTAGCTGTGAGTGACAGCAATGCTGATTCATATTTGGCTAGAGCCAAAACATATTCGCCAGATTCAAAAAGAGCTTCGGCAGATTGGTATTCCTTGTTGTCTACTGAAGGTTGGGCAGCTGCCAACGAGCCGATGAAATAGAGTAGTGTCAGGAGGTAATTTTTTTTCATGTGTTTAGAATCTAAATCCATAGGCTACAATAAATACTTGTTTACGGGTCAAGCCATCGGGGTTTACTTCGCGATCAGTGATTTTTTTTCCATAAGATACTTTGAGACTATGCGTTACGTCGAAGTGGTAAGTGAAACTAGTTAATGCTGTGAGCGCAAGTCCGGTAGTCCCTTCCAGTTTTACGTATTCGCCTGTGTCTCGATCCTCAATTTGATCTTTGGTGATTCGATAGATGGGCAGTAGTCCGACATTGAAACTGTAATTAGAAAACCTGAAATTGCGCTCGATGCGAATCATTACATCGGTACCGCGCTTGAGTTTGGTCGCATTTGGGTACAACAAGGCATAGTCTTCGTCTGGGTACACTGGGGGTAGCCACTCGCCTCGCCAAAACTGGTTGTTGTTGGCTGTGAGCGCAGCCTGTATGCCAGTGGCAAACATCCACTTAGAGCTAATCATAGAGACACCTGCCACCAAGTCGAAACTGCCCAGACTAGTCTGGTAATACATGGGCAGAGACAGCCCTTCGGCTTCTGGAGTTTTAGATCCACTGTCTTTTTTGTTGGCATCGTTACTTGGTATTTTCATACCTAGTGTCGCATTAATGTCGTATTTGTTGGTGCTCTTTACTCGTTGGGTGGCACTGAGTGAGATATCTCCCATGCCTGAAGTATTGTCAAAATTCCCATTTACCCATTGGTAAGGGACTTTTACTTGTACGCCCAAGTTTTTAGTGATAGAAAATGACGCATCCAGATTGGCTACCTGCACGATGGGCGACAAGGTGGTTTCTCCATAGTAATAGCTCAGCTCTATGGACCGTAATTTCACATCGACCTTCTTGTTGAAGGTTTGATCTGGTTTCATGGCACCCATGGTGCAAAAACCTGCATCGCTACAGCCTTGAGCAACGAGTCCATCTGGGGCTATGACCAAATGTATCGTCCATATGAGTAGGTATCCTAATATTTTTTTTTCCATAGCTTTAATATTATAGATTGTAATCTAAGGTCTAACAATTTCTTAGGCTAAACCACTGAATCTTTCGACCAATTCCCTCAGTTAGACTATCGGGTGATCTTCCAGTTCTGCTTGGGTGTAGTCTGTGCTTAGCTCTCCATTTTCTGACAGGGCAACAGCCACAAACTTCAGACTTGGAATTTCTTCACAAACAATGATCATCATTACGGTAATCGGCACACTTAGAATCATGCCCATCACTCCCCAAATAGCTCCCCATATGGTCAAAGAAAGAATGACCACCAGCGAACTCATATTGAGCGAATTACCCATCATTTTAGGTTCGATAATGTTGCCCACGATGACCTGAATTACTCCCACAGATACGAGTACGTAGCCAAACGGAGCCAACTCTCCAAACTGGAGAATGGCAAAAAAAGCTGGGAATAGGGTAGCGATCAGCGAGCCTACGGTAGGGATATAGTTCAGTACAAAAATCATCATAGCCCAGAAAAATGGAGAATCGATATTTAAAAAGAATAATACGGCATAGCTCAGTAGTCCAGTGATGAAACTCACAAAAGTTTTGAGCAGGAGATAACGGCCGATGTTACGATCCATTTTGTTGAGCAAGGCGAATTTCTTTTTACGAATACTATCACTTGGGTAGAATGCTTCCATTTTTTTGTCGAATACGGTTTCTTCTACCAATAAGAAAATGAGGTATATCAAAATAAGAAAAGCATCGCCAAATAAGGTAGTTGCAGTATCGATCATCATACCGATAAACTGAGTGAAGTCCGAATTTTTCACATAATTGGTCATGTGAGAAGCCACATCTACGCCTACAAGGCCATTGAGTTCTTGCATGGCCTGTACGAGATTGGTCTGGTATTCTTCAAGATTTTCAGAGAGGTTAGACATGCTGGTGTACAGTAGTTTGCCTACCACAAACAGGATTACATTCATCACTAAAAAAGAAAAAGTACTCTGTAGCCAGACAGGTACTTTGTTTCGGATATATGGGATTCTTACGAGGTATTCTCTAGCCTCATGAATGATAAACCAAATAAGCATGGCTACGATGAATGGGATTACGTACTCTTCCGTATAGTAGAGTATCATTACTACAGCTACAGTACTTAGGAGTAAGTAGGTGATCTTAGCAAGATCAGGAGTCTTAGTTGAGTTTAGCGCAGACATTATTATTTGTTTGGTTTTATAGTAGTATTTGTCGCTGGTTTGAGTCTTTAATCAATAAAGATATTGTAAAATAATTAGCTCACCACATCAAAAATTCGTTGGTGGTCAAAGTTTATTTTTGAGTCACTTTCGCTCAACCCCGTGATTTACATTAAATTTGTATTATCAAGTAATTAAGGAGCTTTCAGACAGATCAATTGTCAGTAAAAGAAAGCAAATAGAGCCATGGAGCAATTGGAATTAGAACCAAAAACCAGAGCAGAGTATCTGGAAGCAATAGTCAGACTGAAGAAGGAAAAAAATGCGGTCTTATTGGCGCATTATTATCAAGAAGCAGACATTCAGGATATTGCAGATTTTGTAGGCGACAGTTTAGGATTGTCGAGAAAAGCCGCTGAGACCGATGCAGATATCATCGTATTCGCAGGAGTGCATTTTATGGCAGAGACCGCTAAAATTATTAACCCAACAAAAAAAGTAATTTTACCAGATGTCAATGCAGGTTGTTCGCTAGCCGAATCAGCGCCCGCAGGGCCTTTTAAGGCGTTTGTAGAGGCACACCCTGATCACATTGTGGTCACTTATATCAACTGTACGGCTGAGATCAAGGCCATGAGTGATATCATCTGTACGTCATCCAATGCTGTAGATATTATCAATTCATTGCCAAAAGACCAGAAGATCATCTGTGCGCCAGATAGAAATTTGGGCGAGTATCTCAACCAACAAACAGGCCGTGATATGCTACTATGGGATGGCGCTTGTATGGTGCATGAGGCGTTTGCTATGGACAAAATATTGGATTTGCATAAAGACAATCCGAAGGCCAAATTTATAGCCCATCCAGAATCTGAGCAGCAAGTGCTGAGAGTGGCTTCCTTCGTAGGATCTACCGAGAAGCTACTTCACTTTGTGGAAACCGACGAAGCCGAAGAATACATCGTAGCTACCGAAGCAGGTATTTTGCACGAAATGCAAAAGCGAGTACCCCATAAAACACTCATTCCTGCACCAGCCAAAGAAGACAATACCTGCGCTTGTAGCGAATGCCATTTCATGAAAATGAACACCCTAGAGAAACTATACCTCTGCCTTAAAAACGAAACTCCAGAAATAGATGTGCCAGAAGAAATAAGAAAGAAAGCGCTTGTTCCATTAGAGCGTATGTTTGAATTGTCGAAATAATAAATGATCAAACACGATTTTCTTATCATAGGCTCTGGCCTGGCAGGACTCACCTATGCGCTCAAGGTAGCGAAGAGGTTTCCTGATAAAAGTCTGGCGGTAGTAACCAAAGCGGCCGCCAATGAGTCTAATACCAAGTATGCCCAAGGTGGTATGGCAGTAGTCATAGACACGGTTACCGATTCGTACGAGCAGCACATCGAAGACACGCTAAAAGCGGGTGATGGGCTATGCGATAGAGATATTGTAGAGATGGTGGTACGAGAGGCACCTGATCGATTGAACGAGTTGCTCAGTTGGGGAGCAGAGTTCGATAAAAACACCCTTGGGGGGTTTGATTTGGGTCGAGAAGGAGGTCATTCACAAAACCGTATTGTTCATCACAAAGATATTACAGGGTTTGAGTTAGAGGAGACACTGTTGTCTCAGGTATCGCAGTGCAAAAACATTAAACTGCTGAGTCATCATTTTGCCGTAGACTTGATTACCAATCACCACATCAAAGAGTGGAAAGGCAAACATGACAACCAGTGCTACGGCGCCTATGTGCTAGATGAAAAGACAGGTAAAATAGAAACCTATTTGTCTAAAATCGTGCTGCTGGCTAGCGGAGGTATTGGTCAAGTATATCAAAATACCACCAACCCGAAGGTAGCTACGGGCGATGGTGTGGCGATGGCCTATAGAGCCAAAGCAAGTATTCAGCATATGGAGTTTGTGCAATTTCACCCTACGGCATTATATGATACTCGTCCTGGACAGACTTTTCTGATATCAGAAGCGGTACGTGGTTTTGGGGCACTCTTGCGCAATAAGGCAGGAGCACTCTTTATGGAAACGTATGATGAACGCAAAGAGCTAGCCTCTCGCGATATCGTTTCGAGAGCGATAGACAGCGAACTGAAGAAAAGTGGAGATGAGCATGTCTATCTAGATTGTCGCCATTTAGAACCCACTAGCTTTGAAAACCATTTTCCTAACATTTTGCAGAAATGCAAAGAACTGGGCATAGACTGGAAAAAGGACATGATCCCTGTAGTACCTGCCGCCCACTATCTGTGTGGAGGAATCCTGACAGATGAATTTGGTCAGACCCAAATTGCCAACTTGTTTGCTTGTGGTGAATGCGCTTGCACGGGGTTGCATGGTGCCAACCGTTTGGCTTCCAATTCTCTATTGGAAGCTTTGATATTTGCACACCGATGCTATGAGAAATCGAGTGAGCTGATTCATCAGAAGGACAAAATAGTGAATGTGTTGGACTGGAGCGAAGCAGGTACCACCAATCCCAAAGAACTGATTTTGATCACACACAACCGCAAGGAAGTACAAGCCATCATGAGCAACTACGTAGGTATTGTGCGGTCAGACCAGCGACTCAATCGGGCAATGAATCGACTGAAAGTACTGTATGAGGAAACGGAAGATTTATATAAGAAGACCAAGATTTCGCCACAGTTGTCTGAGTTGCGAAATCTAATTACTATAGCTTACCTCATTGTGAAGCAATCTCAGGCTCGAACGGAAAATAGAGGAGGGTTTTACAAAGAAGGATAGGGGTAATATAAGCTAACAACGTTTACTTTATATGACAATAACCACTATTGATATGAGAGTAAATTTTAAAGTCCTAACGATGCTTTTCTTGTGGGTGCTTGTGTCGTGCGACGATGGAATCGCACCAGATTTTGTATTGCCCAAAGGAGCTGATCTATCGGAGTCTTTTTATGTGCATATCGATTTAAACGACCGATTTGATGATACATTCAAAGTAGAAATGTACGTAGGAGGATTGTCTGTCGACCATGCCGTGATACAGTTTGCAGCCACCGTACCCGGCACTTATGATATCATGAATGTGGGTCGATTTGTGCAGAATTTTGAGGTGAGAGACGAGAAAGGAAAATTCATACCTAGCGAAGCGATCAGTACCAACCAGTGGCAGATCAGTCGCCCTGCTGACGCACATAAGATTACTTATCAGGTAAAAGAGACTTTCGATACCGAGGTAAAGGAATACCCCATATATGCCATGGCTGGTACCTCTATAGAGGAGGATCACGTCTTGCTAAATACCCCCATGGTGATCGGCTATCCTGTAGGCTTGAAGGAAAGGGACTACTTTGTGTCTTTGTCTTACCCGAGCAACTGGACGGTGGGGACTGCCCTGCCTGCCTATGAGGAGTTCGTATATCAGGCCACAGATTTCGATCATCTGGCAGATTCTCCAATTCTCTTGGGGGAGCTGACTAGCCGTTCTACGGATTTGGGAGACGCCTCTATTCATGTGCATGTGTATAGTGAATATTATGGGATTACGGCTACACATGTGTTGGACGACGTCAATCAAATCTTAATCGATGCCGAGGCATTTTTGAAAGTACTGCCTACCGATCAATACGATTTTCTATATCATTTTGGAGATGTGAATGCAGGGGCTTTGGAGCATTCCAAAAGCTCGGTCTATGTGCTCAAGGATGCCCCATACGAAAAGGTGAATTACGGCCCATTGGTCAAGAGTATCTCCGCCCATGAGTTTTTTCATGTGGTTACTCCTTTAAACATCCATAGCGAGATCATTGCGGATTTTAACTTTGCAGTGCCCACCCCCTCGCAGCACTTGTGGCTCTACGAAGGGGTGACCGAGTGGGCGTCGGATTTTATGCAGTATCGAAATGGCTCCATGTCGTTGGTCGCTTTGCTGGCACAGCTGAAAGAGAAAGTGAAAGTGGATCAAACAAAATATGATTTGAATTTTAGCTTGCAGCAAATCGGAACCGAGGCCTATACGGTACAGGGTAGCCCCCAGTTCAACAACGTCTACAATAGAGGTGCCGTGGTGGCGAGCCTGTTGGACATCAGGCTACTGGAGCTATCTGGTGGCACATATGGGCTGCGGGAAGTGATTCTGGAACTGATTGATGAATTTGGGCCAGATCATGCTTTCTCTGAGGTAGGTTTTTTCGATACTTTTGTAAATATGACCTATCCTGAGATAGCCGATTTTTTTGATGATTATATCAAAGATACCCAGCCATTGCCTATTGCCGCTTACTTTTCTAAAGTTGGAATTGCTTATGATCCATTGGATTTTGGATTTAGCAAAATGAGCAGCCTTACAGTTGATCAGGCTACTCTATTTGCGGCTTGGTCAAAGAATATGTAAGCCTTTTTATTTAATGAGCTGATAGGCATCTAGTAAGAGGGCACTTTCTTGTAGGCCATTTTTCAGTTCGCAGAATTCTTGATAATCAAGGTTGAGCTGGATGTCTTGATGAGGCGTTTTGATGATGATACGAGTAGAATCGTCAGGAAAATAGACGGCATGTGCTTCAAAATCGATGCGACTGTAGTTTTTCACAAAGGTTGAAAACTCTTTGTGTGTATAGCCAATGAGTAGGTTTTTGTATAGTACGCCTACGCGCTTGCAGCAAGCACAGTTGGTGATGCTAAGGTACGGGCCTTGAGATAGAATATGTGGTTTGCAGTTTTTCATAATAAAGCGCTGGGCACCCTTCTGGCACCCAGCTGACTTTTTACTTCAACGAAGTAAGCATTTGATCGCTCTTTAAATGTTTTTGAATAGCTTCCTTTATTTTGCTTTGAGCCACTCCGGAGTCATATGGCTGAGCAGCTATCATTTCTTTTTCTAGTGCGAATAGTCGTTGAAACATGATTTTATCATCTACTTTCATGTTGATCGCTAGGGTCTTGTTTTGCGCAAATAACTCGTCCCAGACCAGTCTTACATCTGCCCAGTAGGCTTGGTTGGTGTCCCACCACGCTTTGGCTACGTCGCATTTGCTGTCGTCTGTTTTGGTGTAAGTATTCCAGCCTTTTTCTTGTGCGAGTAGTATGTCTCCGTCTTCAGAGCGAATGATTTTATCATTGTCTTGCTCGTGCACCCAGCCGTAGTCTGTGATTTCCTGACGGTTGACTCTGGTCATCACGTTGTAGTCTTTTCGCTTGCTAAACTCTCTTCTTGGCAGCGGCGCATCGGCTTTGCTCTCCCAGTAGTCTTTGCCGTCTACGTGCACCCAAGTGGCAGATCCTTCGTAGCGTGGGCTATCGTCTACCTGATACACTTTTTGTGTCCATTGGCCTTTTACTTCGGCGGGTGTTTTAGACACGTATTTCCAAGTATTTTCTTTGTCAAATACATAAAAATCAGTGTTTTCATACAGCCAATCTTGTCTCCAATGTTTGATAATCATCGTGTCGCCTATCACTAGTAAGTGTTGCAATACAATTTTGTCTTTATCTTCTGAAATAGGAAAAACATATTCCAATGCGCCAGAAGTGTAGTTTTCATGAAACTCATAGTCTTTGTCGGGAGCGAAAGTCTCGGCAAAGTTGAAACGGATATCATAGCATCCACACATGGCTTTGATGGCTGCGATATCTTCTTTTTTTTGTTTTTGTCCATAGGCCACTGTCGTGGAAATGAGCAAAAGTCCGATCATTACTTTTTTCATAATTATGCTTACTTTATTGATTTTAATATTTCTTTAAAAGGTTTAATTATTAATGGATCCAGCATCGCCGGTTAAAAATGCGGTTTTCAGTTTTGGATAGTCGTAGGCGAGTAGTGCTAGATTGACCAATAGGTAAAAGCCGGTTTGGATCAATTCTCCCACCTCGTGAGGTTCTAGGTAGAGGTGAAACAAAAAGATATTGAGCGAAAGCGGCACGAGCATGACCGCACCCAGCAACGCATAGAGCTGGCTGATTAGTAGTAGTCCGCATACGATCTCAGCTACACCAAGCTGTGGCCAGAAGTAGCCAGTTCCTTTCAATCCGCCGATCATGGATTTGATTTTGACCACATGATCGGGCAGCTCCACCCCTTGCTCAGCGGCAGGACGAGGGGGCTTGGGCACAAATTTTTGTGCGCCAGCGTAAACAAATAGCCCACCTAGGGCTATCCGTGTTACTAAAATCAGAATTCTTATTTTACTCATTATTTCAATAATTGATATTGTATGCTGGTATATCCACGATCGCCATTTTCGGCGCTCAGCATGCTGGTAAATTTGAGCTTGTAGTAGTTGTCGGCTGCGTCTTTGATCACGTAGAAGCGGTCTTCTTTCAGCGATGGTGCGGTGGTTTGGCTACCGCCATTGCGCCAGTTGGAGCCGATGGCATTTTGGGCGGCAGTCAGCGTGAGTGCTTGGGCATCCGACAAAGCATATCCGTCGTAGCTCACGTTGTCTGCGAGGACTATTTCAGCTACCTCGGTGTTGTTTCGGTTGATGATGACATAATCATTGTAGGCGTAAGGTACGTTGTATCCAAAGTTGACTACGTTGGTAAAAGAGCCATACATCAGATCCCAACTGTTCTTTTCGGGCTCTACCGTGGTGGCGCCGTTGTCCAGGTCGAAGAAGCTAAAATTGTAAGACTCATCTACCGTGATGTCTGCCGTCTGAAAGGTGCTGGATGCGATATCGGCATACTGTACGGTGTAGCCTGTGCCGTTTTGTAGGATTCTGATTTTTTTCCAGTTTCGTCCGTCTCCTTCACGGTTTACGATATAGACTTTGTTGTCTGTGGCTGTAGCCAATACCTTATTGAGTGCTAGCGAATCTAAGTCGCCATCGGGTGCATCTACCCAGTCTACGGCATCACCATTGTAGGCACCGAAGTTTTGAGCAGCGCCAAAACCGACGGTATCTTGTGCGGTCACTTTCGTCAAATCATTTTTGTCAATTTGCTGTGCCATCATTTTTGCAGGATTGTTGATGATCACGCGGTGGTCACCTGCCGTCGAAAACCCTAAATCCCAAGTGTACTTGTCTACTTTGGTTTGTGTGATTTTGCTCAAATCAAAATAAGCTTGGTGACTAAACGTAGGGCCGCCAGCATCTAGCACTACTGTGCCAGATAACGCAACAAAATTCTCAGAAAACATAACCGTAAATTCTGTTTGATCTCCTAAGTCCAGTATTTGTGCTGGATCAGAAACAGTGAGTGTAATAGATTCATCCTGTTCAATATTAAGTGCAGACCCAGCCATTACCGTTATCAATACAGACTCATCTCCAACAGTATATGGGAGAGTGATTACGTTTTCGGTGGCCAATGGAGAAGTATAAAAGTCGGCTGATTCACCATAAGTAAGTGTTTCACTGGCAATACTGATGGAAAGTGAACCGTCCGCTTCTGCAGGTCTGGAAAACGAAATTTCAATATCTGCTGATGGGCTACTTTGTGAAATGCCCGCTTCCGTATTGGAGAAGTTTACTCGTACAGGTATTGCTTCGTCCTCTTCGCATGCCGTAAAGCCTAATAAAAGCAGGCCAGCCAGTAGATAGGTGGTAATTCTCAAATTTTTCATTGTTTTAGTTTTTAATAAATTGATAACTGATCTTCATAAAAAAGGAGCGCCCATAGGCAACTGATGAGCGACCATCGCTGTTGCTGCTATGGGCTCCTCCTGTACTGATGTTATTGTTGATAGTGGTGAGATCCATTACATTTTTTGCCCCCATTCCTACGGTGAGTACGTCTTTCCAAGTTTTAGAGAGGCTAAGGTCGAGTAGATGGTAGTCGTTGAGCTGGCGGATTTCGGGATTGGAGTTGCCATTATCATCTTCTATAGACAGATATTGCTTGTTAGCTCCTACCCATTTGTAAAAGGCCGACAATCTGATGCCTGTGTCAAATAGGTCGTATCCCAATTGGGTAATCCATTCGGGAGAGTATAAAAATTGAGGGATATTTTGAGCGGAAGCATCTTCACTCAGGTTGTGATATCGACCGATATAAGACAGTCCCGCTTTTAATGTCAGTTTTTTACTTTGATAAGTTACCTGTCCAGCTGTGCCTAAGGTTTTATATTCCAAAATATTGGTATAGGTCGTCGTTTGATTGGTGCCTTCAGGAGTGAAATAGGAGATGCGGTTGTGTACGTCATTGTAAAAGCTACTTACTTTAAAACTCCACTTTGTGTCTTTAAATTGATGGGTCAGGTCTCCATTGATATTGTTTGAATATTCTGGTTCGAGTTCGTCGTTGCCCACTATGTTGTGATTGGCATCGATAAATTCATGATAGAGCTCCCGTAGAGAAGGGGCACGAAACCCTCGACCATAGCTCAATCGCAGTTGTGAGTGCGGGGAAAAATTGTACTTGAGATTGATCGAGGCCGAGGGGTTGGCGTTAAAGATGGAATTATAAGTCAGGCGTATGCCAGGGCGTATTTTGAGTTTGTCACCCATGCTAATTTCGGTAGAGGCGAAAAGTCCCAAATCGGTCATGTGTTTGTCTCCAGAACTTAGCGTAGTACCTTGAGCACTTTCGAAAGTACCGTCTATGCCTAGTTGGGTGTGCCAGGTCGTATTGCCTAAGTGCCACTGTACCACATCGTCTAGTGTATTTCTGAAAAAAGTGGTTTGAAATGCGATGGTGTCCTGCCCGTCTGTGGTCGTTATATTCGGTACGCCATCGAGCAAGAAGTATTTGAATCGGTGCGTTTGTCGATTGTAGTCTGTATAGGAAATCACGGTATGCATGGCTCCTTTGCCTAGGGATAGTTCGGATTGCACCTGATGTATCCAGCGGTCAGTGAGATATTCTTTGTCAAAGGCATAGGGATCACTTTGAGGAGAGATCTGCTCTGGTGCTCCTTGGTTTTCAATGGTTTCGTTGAGGTAGTCCAGTCGGTAGTAGATAGAAAATCGCTCCGAATCATAGTGGATTTGACCCGATTGGAAAAACTGATTTTTAGGATACCATAATCGGTCTCTTCCTGTGCCACCCCATCCGCCGAAGCGGTGTATTCGGGTATCGGCCTGAGCCGACCAATGAGAGTTGAGCCGATAGCTGCCTGAGAGGTACCCGTTGTGTATGCCCTGATCGAAGACGCTGAATTCCTTGCCAACAGTTTCTTCTTGAATACCCATGTTTAGGTTCCACTTTTGATGACGGTTGGTTTTGGTAATGACGTTGATCACACCAGCAAGTGCATCGGCACCGTAGTTTACTGCCATGGGACCTTCTATGATTTCTATGCGTTCGATGGTGTTTATATTGATTTGATTTAAGTCTATTTCATTGCTGACTCCGCTGCGACCTACGAGGGGCACTCCATCTAAGAGTACTTTCACATTCTGACCAGAAAGCCCCTGAAGGCTCACGGAAGAACTGCCTGTGGCATTGTCTCGGCTAAATCGGATGTTGAGTTCGCTGGCCAAAACTTCTGTTAAGGATTGTGCGCCTTGTGCTTGTATTCTAGCTTCATCGAGTACGTTTACTTGATATACCGATTGTTTGACAGATTGTGCTTGATATTGGCCTGTGACTACTATTTCGTTTAGTGTGTTTTCTTTGGAGAAGAGTTGCCACTGCTGTTTGCTGCTGTGGTGAATGGTGTCGGTTTTGGTTTTGAAATTGAGATGACTGATGGTGGCGATATAGGGCGGTGTCTGAGCGATACTGACTGTCCCAGTCTCGTCGGAGATATAGTATGCCGTAGCGGTTTGGTTGAGATCCGTGACCTGGATAGTCGCATGAGAAACGGGTTCATCATTGCTTATGATTTTTACTTCCTGTGCATGAGCTGCAAGTGCGGTGGATAGACAGATGATGAGTATATATTTGAGTCTTTTCATTTTGCTTGTTATTTAGAATAATTCTAAACAATGCAAAATTTGAGAAACTAAGTTGGGCTCACAATCGCTATTGATAAGGAAATTAGAATCACTAGTGTTAGTCAGTAACTACTAGATATAGCTATAGTATGAAATGTTTTTTTGCCATCTATTGATAGGAATACAATTTGCATAAATATTATTACTTTTGTGATTGATAGTGATACTTTCAATATGTCTTCCATCTCAATTATTCTTGGTGATAAATTTTTCAAAAAAGATCCTCAATCTTCTGATTTAGGTAGGAGGATAGTGAGTGAAGGGCTCGTGATGTTAGATAGCCTTGGTTTTGAAGAATTTACATTTAAAAAATTGGCTGAATGCATTGCTTCAACAGAAGCGTCTATTTACCGATATTTTAAGAATAAGCACAAATTTCTACTGTATCTGTCTAGCTACTATTGGGCTTGGCTGGAGTATGTCATTGCATTTGAAACGCATCATATTTCTAATCCTTCAGAAAAACTGGATCGTATAATTGATATCGTTTGTGGTTCTTATGATTTGCCAAAAGTATTGGATGTTCCGGGTATCAGTCTTTCTAAGCTTCGGCATGTAATTGATAGTGAATCAGATAAAACATACCTCAATCGTCAGGTGGATGAGATAAATAAGAAGGGGCTGTTTAGAGGTTATAAGGAACTATGTGGGACAATATCTTCGGTAATTGAAGAAATCAATCCCAAATACGAATATCCTAAAGCTCTAGTTAGCACGTTTATGGAGGCTGCGCATCAGCAGTCATTTTTTGCGCAGCACCTTCCTTCTCTGACAGAGCTGAGTGTTGGGAAAGATTTGAAATTGGAGGTTCAAATAGCTGGCTTTATTAAGCATGCGGTGAAGTCGTCACTTAAATAATTTTTTGTCCTAGAATGATAGTAATACTATTGATATGAATAGAGAAGAAATAATAGATGATGAAAAGTTGTCTCCCGTAAGACGTCTTTTTAGAATGCTGGCATTAGACAGGAGGGAGATATTTATCATATATGCCTATGCTATATTTAATGGGCTGATCAACTTGTCTTTACCCTTGGGTATCCAAGCCATTATTGCTTTTGTAATCAGTGCAGAATTTTCGGCTTCTTGGGGGCTGCTTATTTTTATTGTGGTCATTGGAGTGGCCACTTCAGGAGTCATTCAGGTATTGCAACTTAGCCTGACAGAGGTTTTGCAGCGGCGGATATTTACACGAGCTTCCTTTGAGTTTGCCTATCGAATTCCACGGTTTCGAATGGAGTCTGTGACTAGTTTCTATCCACCTGAGTTGATGAATAGGTTTTTTGATACACTCAATGTCCAAAAGGGATTGCCCAAGATCTTAATCGATTTTTCTAGTTCCACACTTCAGATCTTGTTTGGTCTAATTCTACTTTCTCTCTATCATCCATTTTTTGTATTCTTTGGTTTTCTATTGGTTAGTTTGATGGTACTTATTTTTTATTTAAGTGGGCCTAAAGGGTTGAAAACTAGCATTCTAGAATCGAAATATAAGTATCAGGTGGCTCACTGGCTTGAAGAATTGGCTCGAGTGATGGGTACTTTTAAATTGGCAGGAGAAACCTCATTGCCTACAGAGAAAACCAATGAGTATGTGGCCAGTTATTTGAAATATAGAAAGCAGCATTTCAAAGTATTGATTTTTCAATTCTCGAATATTGTAGCTTTCAAAACGATCATTACCGGAGGACTTTTGATCTTAGGTAGTATTTTAGTTATCAAACAGGAAATCAACCTTGGACAGTTTGTAGCGTCTGAGATCATCATACTTCTTGTACTTAGCTCGGCTGAGAAGCTGATCTTGACCATGGAAACGGTATACGATGTTTTGACAGGTTTAGAAAAGTTAGGACAGGTGACGGATATTTCATTAGAAAAAGAAGGAGGTATTTCATTATCTGATGTATCTAATGAAAAGGGTGTTTCTCTAGAATTGTCCAATTTGTCTTATCAGTTTGAAGGCAGTCAATCCTATGCCTTAGACAAAGTAAGTTTGCACGTAAAAGCAGGCGAGAAAATTGGAATTATAGGAAACAATGAGTCAGGAAAAACGACTCTCATATCTATAATTTCAGGGTTGTATCAGGATTATACTGGATCTATATTGTTTAATGGTATACCGTTCGCAGACATTGATATTATCAGTTTTAGGTCTGTCATCGGAGACAATTTGAACCTTCAAGATCTGTTTCATGGGACATTGGCTCAAAACATCTCTGTAGGCAAAGATGACGTGTCAGTCGAAGATACTTTGAGGGCAATAGACCAGGTAGGTCTCAATGGCTTTTTGAAAAATTTACCAAAAGGTTTGGCTACAATGATAAACCCTGAAGGTCAGGGTTTATCCGATAGCGTCAAGCAGAAATTAATTTTGGCACGTACTCTTGCAGAGAGTCCCAAGATAGTAGTCATGGACAATGCATTGCAAGGCCTCGATTTCGAAGACAGAAAAAGGATTAGTAAAATCCTTACAGGGAAAGAACAGAAATGGACGCTTATATCAGTGACTAATGACCCCTTAATCCTTAATAGTTGTGACCGGGTGGTCACGCTAGAATATGGCAAGATAGTAGACATTTCTTCATCACTAAGTACAAAGAGACCCAAGTAACCATGTTGAATATTTCCAATAACCCAATGGATAGAGAGAAGCTTTTAAAAGACTTCTCGTCTTATCAGGAAGTCATGTCTTCACATGCTACCAAGAAGTTTGTTTTTCTACTTTGTGGGATTTTCGGGCTTATTTTCATTGGCTTGTTCTTGCCATGGACACAGAACATTAGGGCAAGAGGGACATTGATTACGTTGAGTCCAGATGGCCGTGAGCAATCGATCAATTCAGTGATCTCTGGTCGTATTGAAAAGTGGTATGTGAGAGAGGGAGAGCTGATCGCAAAAGGAGATACAATCCTTCACCTTTCAGAAATGAAGACAGATTATTTAGATCCTAACTTGGTGGACAAAACTAAAAATCAAGCAGATGCAAAGAAAGCTTCTAAGGGAGCGTATCTGAGAAAAGGTCAGGCGCTAGATCAGCAAATAGCTGCTTTAGGTAAGAATAAAGCGTTAAAACTTAGACAAGCGCAAAACTACCTTCACCAATCTTCATTAAAACTAAGGTCTGATAGTTTGGAATTTGAGACAAGTCTGGTGAATCTTGATATTGCCCAGAAGCAATTCGGCCGACAGCAAAAACTTTATGATCAAGGGCTGAAGTCACTTACCGAACTAGAAGGTAAGAGACAAAAGCTTCAAGAAGCTAATAACAAAAAAATGTCGGCTGAGAATAAATGGTTGGCGAGTCAGAGTCAATACATCAATGCAGAGCTCAACCTAAGTACAGTAGAAAATGACTATCGCGAAAAAATAGCTAAGGCGCAGTCGGATAAAATGACGGCGCTATCTGGAGAAATGGAAGCAGAAAGTCAATATAATAAGCTTTCTATCCAACACGAAAGCTATACAAAACGAGCTAGTTTCTATTACATTCTGGCTCCCCAAGATGGTTATATCACGAAAGCAACCAAATCGGGAATTGGAGAAATATTGAAAGAAGGGGAGCAGATTTTCACGTTTGTGCCAGAGCGCACAGAACTGGCCGTGGAGTTGCACGTCAGACCGCTCGACCTCCCACTGATAAGAGAAGGCAGGAAAGTGAGACTGCAATTTGATGGCTGGCCTGCATTGGTCTTTAATGGCTGGCCAGATGTGTCTTTTGGAACCTTCGGAGGTACTATTGTGGGCTATGACAAAGTGGCCCGCAATGGCATGTTTAGAGTCCTGGTAGCTCCAGATAAGCAAGATGTTGCATGGCCCTCTTTGTTGAGATTGGGTAGTGGGGCGTACGGTATTGCTTTACTAAATAATGTCCCCGTATGGTATGAATTGTGGCGAAACCTAAATGGCTTTCCTCCCGATTTTTACACGAAGGAAGAAAAAGAAGCTAAGTTGAAAAAGGAGGTGAAATATGAATAAGCTATTAACCATAATACTTGTCATATGTGCTTTTGAAACGCTGGCGCAGGAGCAATACCTGAATCAGTTAAGCCTAAATGAGTTCTATGAATTAGTGCGCACACACCATCCCATAGCTAAGCAAGCCGGACTCATTCTGGAAAGAGGAGAAGCTGTAGTGAGTCAGGCACGAGGTGCATTCGATCCAAAGTTGGTATCCGAATTTCAAACCAAGCAATTCCAAGGCAAAAACTATTACGATGTGTGGGATAGCTATGTGAAAATACCAACTGCCTTGAATGTAGATCTCAAAGCGGGCTATGAACGAAACAGAGGACAGTATTTGAATCCTGAACATACCGTTCCCTCGGATGGTCTTTATTATGCAGGAATCAGTGTTCCTATAGGGCAAGGGCTTATTCATAACAGCAGAAATATTGACTTGAAGAAAAGCATGGCAGAGCAAAAAAACTTAGCCAGCCAGGCCAACGCCGTTTATAATAATCTGTTGCTGGATGCGAATTATGTCTATTGGAACTGGTTTGAGGCTTATCAGAAGATGAAAGTGGCAGAGGCTAGTTTAGCACTCATCACCGAACGGTTCAATGGCATACGTGCTGGTGTTTTTAATGGGGATAAAGCTTCTATCGACTCTGTGGAATCATTGATTCAAGTTCAAAGTTGGAAAAATGAACTTAATAAATCGAAGCTCGATTTTCAGAATGCGGGTATCCAGATGGAGAATTTTATTTGGGATTCTACTCAAGTACATGAGTCGCACCCAGATACCGTTTGGCAAAAACAGGACATACTAGTGGTAGATGAGTATATAAACTATGCCATAAGCAACCATCCTGATTTGAAAGCTTTGCAAGCTAATTTGATGACACTAGAACTGGATAAAAAAATGTCGGCTGAAAATATAAAACCCGTGCTCAACCTGAATTACAATTTCTTGATGGCTAGCGGATCTTCAGACGAAGCTATGTCAGGGCTTTCTAATAATTATAAAGGTGGGTTTGAGTTTAGTTTTCCTCTACTCGTAAGGAAAGAAAGAGCCAAACTAAAGCAAGCCAAACTGAAGCTAGAAGAGGGTGGTTTGAAATTGACTAACAAGTCGAGAGTAGTAACGAATAAAGTATTTCAGTCCTACGGCAAACTTATTGTGTTGCTCGAAATGCTTGAGCAGCAAAGGCTGATAGTTCAGAATTATAAGCGTCTACTAGAAGGTGAGCGAGTGAAATTTAGAAATGGAGAGAGTTCTATTTTTTTGGTAAATAGCAGAGAAAACAAAAAAATAGAAGCTGAAATGAAGTTGGTCAATTTAGAAGCAGAGTATGGTCGGGCAGTAGGAATGGTGAATTGGTCAAGCGGTTATTTCGTCAACCAACTTCAAAGCGGATCATAAAAGACTACAAATTAACGAGGCCAGACTTGACCGCATATACGATCAACTCTACTGGTGAGGTGAGCCCCAATTTCTTAAGCATATTCTTTCTATGCGAATTGATGGTGTGTGAGCTGATGTTGAGCTTATCTGCGATCTGATTGGTCGTGAGCCCTTTTACTATCCATTCTAATACTTCGATTTCTCTGGCAGAAAGGAGTTCGTCGTTTTTGGTTTGCTGCTCGCTTGTTTTGGGCTGCATGAGTACGTCAAGTATATCTCCACAGTAGAATCGTTTGCCTAGCCGGATACTTTCCAGTGCCGATTTTATTTCTTGTGCATCGCAGTGTGTGGTGAGTATGCCCCGGATACCCATTTCTTTGAGCTGCTGGATCAGGGTGTGGTCGGAGAGGTCTACGACCAGTAGCACGTCTACATGTGGTAGGTGTATCAAGTCTGTAATCTTAGCAAGCGCATGATCATTAGAGCCTGATAGGTCTGCCAGTATTAAAGTACCCGTAGGATCCAATGCTGATAGTCCCTCTAATGAGTCCGATGTGCCAACGATCTGAAAATGCGGCGAATCACTAATGATCTGCTTCCAGCCCATCATGGAGACGTAGTTGGGATTGACGAGAAATGTACGAGTAGCCGGCAATTTTTTCTATTTAGAACAATTCTAAACAAAGCTAGAGCTCGAATTTGGTATTTCCAAATTGTTTGGAATGATTCTAAATAAATCCATGGATGAAAATCGACGTTAACTAGTGGCTTGAGTAGACCGTTCATATAAATTAGCTTCAAATATTATGGGTACATAGGTACGTGGTGCGGTAATTTGCTATATTTATTTAAGGACTATTTCCAGCTAAAAAGACCAGTTATGACGACTATACTAGTAGTAGACGATTCCAAGTTTCAAAGAGAAACGATCAAGAATGTATTAGAAGAGGCAGGATATGAAGTAATAGGTGAAGCCGCTAATGGAGAAGATGCCATCAAGTTGGCGCTTATACTCAAGCCCGAGATCATCACTTTAGATAATGTATTGCCCGATATGTTTGGTCTTGATGTGATGGACGAGCTCAACGACGTAGACTTTAAAGCCAAGGTTATCATGATCAGTGCTGTAGGTCAGGACATTGCCCAGCGCGAAGCCAAAGAAATAGGTATTTTAGAGTACATCGTGAAGCCATTTGAAAAGCAAGACCTGCTAGATAAAGTGCTCAAATTGGCTACGATGGAGCGGTTTTAATCTACATGATGCATTAGGACTTCGTGATGAGCGGTTAAAAAGCGATAAATCAGGAAGTTTTTCGAAGAAATCATAGCACCGCTATGGAGATGAGTAAAACGAAACGAAGTGTCTGATTTGAAATTGTTTAATCTCGGAATAGATTTCTTTAATGCATAAAGCAGGTTTAATCTACGCTTTTTAGAAGGTAAAAAAATCCAGCAGCGCTTTGCTATGTAGAGCGCTGCTGGATTTTTTTTTCTTACTGTACCAGTATTCTATTGGTCAGTTGGTGGTCTCCATGTGCGAGGAGAAGCACATACATACCCGCTTTTATATGCTCAGGTAGTCTAAACTGCTCTTTATTCGTAGTGATTTTCTTTTGATACATGAGCTGCCCAGAAGTAGAGAGTAGTTGTAGCTCCCCATTTTGATAGATGTCTGGTATTTCTACTGTGAGTTCTTTTTGGATAACAGGGTTTGGGTATACGGTAAATTTGCTGGTGCTTTCCATAGTTTCTTTGTTCATTTCTAGCGTTCTGGAGCCAGCTACTGTTCCCCAGGTGAAAGTTTCCCATTGCTGAACCGAAGTACCTTTGGCTTTCAGAGGTGCGTTGGTCTCGTTGAGTTGTGCCCATACATACATACCATTGATATTTGCCTTTAGTGCTACTTTGTTATTCCCTATATCTTCCCATGAGAATCTCGCCCAAGTACCGATCGAAGCTGCCGTGGCTTGCAGAGGGGCATTGGTCACATTTATTGTTGCACTTAGATATTTACCATTCGAATTGGCTTTGAGAGCAATTAGCCCGTAGCCAGCATCTTCTACTACAAACTCTTGCGCATTGCCTACACTAGCACTATTGGCATGCACTGGATTATTAGTGATGTTTTGTTCTGCGGTTACGTAATACCCATTTGTTGCTTGTAGCCAGATTGTGCTTCCTGTCGGTGCTACACTACTGCTACTGCTTTGATATTCATAGGCACCTATATCTACTTGGCCTACCCTGCTGTTGCCATCATAATCTAGGCTGGGCGCTTGAGTAGCAGTGCCTGTATTTATGGCTGGTGAGCCAGATTGCAATTTAAAATCGGCTATTCCAGCGTTTGCAAATAATGGATTGAGGCTAAACAAGTTGTTGGAAGTCGTTCCAGATCCGTTGGTTCTAGAATAGTTGTTGTTGCTATTGTTGTAGCTGATGTTATTGCGAACGGTGAGGTTGGTAGCTCCAGTGAAATTGATAAGTATCCCATATCTACCATTGTTGTAGATCGTGTTGTTGGTCAGATGGCAATTGTAAACTAATCCAGTGCCTACAGGGTGTTTGTAGTACATCATGCCGTCTTCCGTGTTTTCATAAAAAAGGTTGTTGTACACGTTTATGTTGTATACGTCACCACTTCCTTCTGTCATGATCGCCATGCCTGCCCCTACGCAGTTGGTTACTTTATTATTGTACACGTTTATATCGCGCACGGATGGTGCAGCGAAGCCGAGCGTACCACCTCCATCTAGGTAGATGCCACGTCTGGTAAGGCCATGGATATAATTATCGTGGACACTACCATTTCTTACGCCAGCTTTCAGATCTATTCCTTCTCCACCATTGATCGGGTCTCCTCCATTGAATACTTCATTGCCGGCGATTTCAAAGTCTACCACTCCATTGGCTAGTGTTATGCACTCATTCCAGCCACCATTACATGCTTTTTCTACTTTATTGTCTAGAATTTTAAGGTTGTAGATGTTGTTGTAATCCCCAGGGTCTGAGCCGAAAGGTACACCCCATGCGATTATTCCAGAGGAAAAAGTATTGTATGTATGATTGTTGGAAATTTGGATACCTTCACACGGCCCTTCAATATTAAACCCGTTATGTCCGTTTTGTACTTTCATGCCAGATATTCGAACGTAATTTTTCCTAACAAGCTTAAATGCAGCATTATTCAAGATCACTTGATGTTCGTCTCCAGGGAAGGCGTCGAAGGTGAGCCAATTGCTAGACGTACCGCTATTGGCAATGACTACGTTGTTGTAATAAGTGCCTTTTTTGATGTAGACATGGTCTCCTGCTCCAGCTACAGCCGCAGCTTTCTGGATGGTCTTCCAAGGAGTATTGAGGCTTCCATTGTTGCTGTCGTTGCCTGTAGTAGCTACATAGTAGTTGGTCGCTAAGCCTTGATGGACTCCTGCCATCAAGGCTATGGCTAGAAGGAGTCCCAATCGTTTTTTTGTAAAATTTTTCATCATGTTTTGTTTTTGTTTTGTTTCAATTTTATGAATCTAATATCTTGATTAGCCTTTTGAAAGGTGTGGTTGCCAGTATATTAGATGTACTTATGGATAATTGCTTGGAAGGGGTTTTTGCTCCAAAATGGCCAGATATGGCGCTTATACCACAGTAAAAGGCAGTATTTCAAAATATGAACCATGTATGCTGTAGTTATAAAAATGTATCTGCCAGTTCACGGTATAGTCTTTCAGGGGAGGAGTACTCGGATATAGTAAATGTTTTAATAGATTTGATTTAGTACATTTAGATATAGTGAAGAGAAATAGGTCATACTTATATAGCATGCTTAGGATACTAGGAGCAGTATTTTTTTGGTTGGGGAATAACCCGTCCATAGCTGCAGATCGCCCCCTAGAGTATGCACAAAAGCTGACCATATCAGACGGTCTGGCTCACAATGGAGTGACCTCTATGCTTGAGGATTCGAAAGGCTATCTATGGATAGGCACTTATGATGGACTCAATCGCTACGATGGATATAATTTTGAAGTGTATAAAAATACACTTGAGCACCATCAGTTGCTGAGCAATCGAGTGCGAACCATTACAGAGGATAAAAATGGGAATATCTGGATTGGAACAGATGATGGGATTTCGCTCTACAATTATTCCGAAGAGCGGTTCAGTGATTTGTATTCTTATTTGGATTTGGCTCATAGTATGCATGGGCCAATAGTCCGAAAAATCCTCATGGATGAAGAAAACGGATACATGATCTGTGCCATGGAGGATGGAGAGGTCTTAATTTTTAATGACGACGATTATTCTTTTAAGCAGGCTTTTGCTTTGCCAAGCGAAATGACCGAACAGATGGTGCATTTTTATGATGTCATCAAACTAGATAAGCAAAATTACCTCCTAGCATCGTCTATAGGGATCGTTCGTTTTAATCTGAAACAAGGGAAATTTTATAGTATAATACCAGAAGACGTTATCCAAGCCAATTCTATTACTATCATTGGAGAAAACCATTTTTTAGTAACACAGAACGCTGGATTTGTAATACTCAAAATAGATCGAAGTACTACAGATTATGGGATGACAGTGGAGTCGAAGCAAATGACTCAATTTCATTTTAACAGTGCCATGCTCGATGATTTGGGCCATGTATGGCTCGGCACGGTCAATGCAGGCGTGATACAGATCCGAGGGGTCGAAGCACTCATCAACCAAACACCATGGATGACCTATCGCTATAATGAAGACGATGGATTGCTACGTGTAGGCTGTATTGTGTCATCTACCTTAGGGAGTTCTTGGGTGGGGTCGTTCAATAAGGGGCTATTTCGATTCGATATCAATGAAAATCCATTCAAATCATACAATACCAGAATGAATTTTCCGAATGGCTTCAAAACCAATGAAATACTACATATGCGCGCCTTCGGTAGAAACAAGATATATGTAACGGCCAACCGAGGTGGGTTGGCTTTGTTCAATACGGACGAGCAGGTATTTGAACCTTTACCCTTTCAAATGCCAATAAATTCATCAGATCGGGTAGGGGGTGTATTTGTGGGAGTGGACAAAGACATATGGATAAAGGCTGGAAGCTCTCCAGGTGTTTTAAGAGTTCGTCAAGGGCAATCCATCACGGAGACTGTCAGGTTTGAAGGCCTGCCTCAGTTTGATAAGGTAAGACCAGTCAATTGGGCCAATGACAAATTGGGAAATCTTTGGATTGCCAGCAATGAGGATGTATATCTAGTAGCCATCGATGCAAATGGAGAAACTACAGGTGTAGCCTCTTTAAATAGTCACCCCTTTTTCAAAAACAAACCCATAAAACTGGCGAGGGTTATCTATCAAGATCCGATGTATCCATATATCTGGATTGGGACAGATGCAGATGGACTTTTTCGAATAGAATTTGAAAAAAATCAACCGCTTCAGGAAATGAAAGTGATGAGTTTTCAGAGCGACAAGACCAACCCATATGCTATTTCGAGTGATTTTGTTTCCAGTATTATCCGTTTGCCCAATGGCGAACTGTGGATAGGAACCGAACGAGGAGGCATCTGCAAAGTGCTGGATAGCGACAAAGAACCTAAATTTATTGTCTTTTCTGAAAAACATGGACTGTCCAATAATGTAGTAAAGAGCATTCAATACGATGATGAGTACAATCTATGGATTTCTACTAATATTGGCCTCAATAAATTCAATACCAAGACAAATGTCTTTCGCAAATTTAGCTTGGTCGACGGACTACCATTCGAAGATTTCACCTACCCTTCTGTCCAGTTAGACAATGGTTATTTTGTGTTTTCTGGAATGGAGGGGCTTTGTTATTTCAAGCCACAAGACATCAACGATAGTGAGGCGCTACCCAAGTTGGAGTTTGGAAACTTCAAGGTTTTCAATGACTTGGTGCAGCCAGGTGATTCTCTTCATGGTCGGGTCTTATTAGATCAGCGGATTAATAAAGTAGACCAAATTTCTTTGTATCACAACGAAAATGTGTTTTCGCTTGAGCTGAAATCACTGCATTATTCCAAGCCTGACAATTACTTTCTAAAATATCAGCTATATCCCGTCAACAACGACTGGGTCGAAGTGCCTTCGAGTCAGCGGACGGTCTATTACAACGGGCTCGTGCCAGGGAAGTATGAGCTTCGTGTCATGGCGTCCAATTCTCTCAACCAGTGGACGCAGCCACGTGTCTTGAAGATTGTCATAGACCCCCCCTTTTGGAAAACCAACTGGGCCTACTTCGGCTATGTACTTTTGGTTGCCTTGCTTATTGGGGTCATTATGAAGGTACTGCTTAGAATCAATTCACTAAGGCACAATTTGCAAATTGAAAAACTGGAAAAGCAACAAGTGAAGGAGTTAAATTCCTCTCGTTTGGAATTGTTTATGAATATATCTCATGAATTCAGGACACCACTCACCTTAGTGTCAGGTCTGATTTCGAGATTGGCCAATATGTTCAAATCCAACAAAGACGTGACGCACCATTTAGATTTGGTCCAGCGACAGTCCAAAAAGATGTTTCAGCTGATAGAGCAGGTTCATGATTATCAGAAAGCTCAGCAGAGTTTATTAAAACTCAATATGGCAGGTTTTGACGTGATCGATTTTATAGATGATATCAAAAAAGACTTTGAGTATCTCGCTTTGAGTAGTGGCAAACACTGGCAGGTGAAAGGCGACGCCCAGTCTCTCTATATGATGGGCGATAGAAAAAAACTGGAAATCGTACTCAACAACCTGATTAGCAATGCATTCAAATTTACCGAGGAGGGAGACTATATCACTTTAGCGTTTGCACACAAAGACGATGAGATCACCTTGTCGGTCACAGATACAGGCAGAGGGATCGATGATGTAGACTTGCCTAATCTCTTCAAGCGTTTTTATAGATCATGGAAAGAAAACACGTACTCTGTAGGTTCAGGAATTGGGCTTGAGTTTTCCAAAATGCTTGTAGAACTACACTATGGGACGATTGTAGTAGAGAGTGAATTAGGAGAGGGATCCAAATTTATAGTGACCATACCTACCAAAGTCAGCGAAACCAATATCTATGACCAAGGCAAAATCACAGATATATTAAATACTGAAAGTGAAATAGAAGAAGTAGAGTTGGGGGCAGATGACCTTATGGCTACCGAAATCCCCGTAGATGAAAATCTGAAGGCACTCCATGTGTTTGTGGTAGAAGACAATGCCGACTTGCGAGAGTTTATTTCAGAAGTCCTGTCTGGTCATTTTCAAGTCTCCGCTTTTCATCACGGCATGCAGTGCCTCGATCAGATGGAAGAAGAATGGCCTGATCTCATTGTGAGTGATATTCTCATGCCCGAAATGAACGGACTCGAACTGTGCCAAAAGGTCAAATCTGATATACGAACCAGTCACATTCCGATCATATTACTTACCTCACGGTCTACCATTCAGGACAGGATCGTAGGATTAGAAGTGGGTGCAGATGCTTATATCAACAAACCGTTTGATGTAAAGCACTTGATCGTGCGAGCACAGACGCTCTTGAGGAATAGACAGCAGCTCAGAGAACGGTTTCAGAATGAACTACCACTCGTATTGCAAAAGACCGATAATGGCCAAAATGACCATGCCTTTTTGGAAAAGCTCTACGAGTTGATGGCCGAAAATCTAGATAATCAGGACGTAGATATCAATCTGTTTGCCAAAGAACTGTATCTAAACAGGACTCATTTTTACCAAAAAGTAAAAGCGTTGACCAACCAAACTCCTTTTGAGCTATTGAAAAACTACCGTTTGAAAAGAGCCGCTGAATTGCTTATGCAAAAGGATGCGAGAGTCAACGAAGTCTACATGATGACAGGGTTTAAAAGCCGCACACACTTCGCCAAGTTATTCAAAGAGAAGTATCACGCTACCCCGGGCAAATATGCCGAAGAGTCGCTCGACAAGCTCAAGTCGAACGACTGATCAAGTCTAACACGTTTAATTTTTTGTTTAAGGCAGTTTTTAAAAAGAAAAATTAAGGTTTCAATAGGCTTGAAATTTGACTTTAAACGGCATTTTCTGTAGAAATATACTCATATGTACATTTGAAAAACGGATAAAGACAAGCCTTGATTTGTAATGATGCTTATTTGAGCTAAGGAAATTCTTCTAGTTATTAAATTTGATATGATATGAAATCACACTACTGTCTTTTTGGATTTGGTTCAACCAAGTTCTATTTGTTTATCTGTTTGCTTATGGGAGTCGGCCAGCTTCAAGCACAAACCTTAGAGGACCAGGCCAAACAAAAAATAACCGAATTAGAAACGCTTATCACCGCAGCCGAAAAAGAAGGAGTAGATGCTACCCCAGAGAAAATCACGGTACGTACTGCGGAGGTTTTTCTAAAATATGCCAACTGGGATGAGGCAAACAAGGCTACTAATGTAGACTACTTTAAACTCGTGCCGATATATGCAGATACGGCTACACAAGCGGCGGAATTTTTGCCAGACTACGAACGACGAGAGGTCATTAAAATGCTGGACGAGGGCATAGCTTACCTCACGAAATTGATAGCAGGAGAAGTATTTCGAAAGCCAGGACATCAATTTGATTGGTCTACAGCTACGCATCAAGGCGACCAGATTGTAGCGGATGGTAGACCCGTATTTTTGTCTGATTATACTTGGAAACCCGCCACAGACGAATTGACAGAATATCACGGCAACGAAGACGGGTTTTATATTTCTCCTTCTCATGTTTCTAACCAAGAAGGTGATCTCAATGCTTGGATGCTCAATGATTTGGCAGCTAAAGAATCAGGCACATTAGGGTTTATTTTTATCAACAATAAAGGAGTGAAACAATGGGCAGAAGATGCTTATGGGCCAGATTTTATCATGCGCGAAGAGACTTACACTGGATATGATATAGACAATCCAGGCGCTAGAGAAATGATGGGCAAGCTATTGGAAGGTGTAGTTCCTACCATGGATGGTAAAAAATACAGCGAGTTGGGATACATGCTTTGTAATGAGCCCCATTTTTATACCAACAAGTCAGGAGAAAAAAACACTTGGGCGAGTGGGCCAGTTTCCGAATATAGTAAAGACAAGTTTAGAATTTGGCTCGAAGGAGTACATGGCACTATAGCAACGCTTAATACCCTTTGGGGCACTAGTTTCGGTAGTTTCGATGAGGTGACTATAGACATCCCAATAGACCTATCATTGCGAGGTACACCTATGTGGTACGATTGGGCTACATTCAATAATTATCGCGTGACCGAATGGTACAAGTGGTTGAAGTCAGAAATCAGAAAATATGACGCAGATGCCAAAGTGCACCTCAAAATCATGCCTAACCTGTGGACAGAAAATGAAAGAAACCATGGCATAGATATGGAAGCGCTTACCGAAATGAGTGAAATCATAGGCAATGACGCAGGTGCCGCATACAAAAGGATGTGGGGACACGGAGAGTGGGAAGAATATTACCAGTTCGAGTGGAGAGAGATGTGCATGGGACATGATTTTTATAAATCAGTAGGGCCCAATAAAATCATGTACAACACCGAAGCGCACTTTTTGTCTACAGTCGTATCTAGAGATATGAATCAAGACCCAAGGTATGCACGCGCCACCTATTGGATGGCTCATACCCAAGGCCTGACGGCAAGCCAAACTTGGTATTGGGCTAGACAGGAGGATGGATCTATTAGAAATGAATCTGGCAATGGCTACGCAGGATCCAATAATCAGCAACCACGAATTGTAAATGAAGTGGCCAAGACGATGTACGATATCAACGCCTATGCAGAAGAGGTTTTGGCCATGCAGCGTCAGCGCAAGCCTATCAGAATATTTTATTCAGAGTCGTCGGCGTTCAATAAGTCCGCGCACATGGACGACGTATTTGAACTTTACGAAGATCTCAATTTCGAAGGAGTACCATTAGGCTTTGCGACCAAAAATATCATCGAATCTCAAGATAAATCACTTTGGGATGTGATCTTGGTGCATAAGACCGAATACGTTACCGAAGCCGAATTGGCAGCACTTCAGAGTTACCTCAATGCAGGAGGAACGGTGATCGTAGATGCGGGGAGTCTCAAGAAAAACCAGTACGGCCAAGCACTAAGCACTAGCCTGTCTGGAGGCAATCTCATGACAGCAGGTAGCAGTGAAGATATGGCACAGAAGGCCATGACCTTGATCGAAAGCAAAGGAAATACCCCGGGAGTTACGCTTACCGAAACTAGCACCGCAGGATTCAAAGGATGTATTTGGAAATGTGTGAAAAATGCTGACGGCAACCAAGTAGTCTCTATCGTCAATGTAGGCAAGGTAGATGCTAAAGTTAACCTAGCACTCAATGGCGCAACCCAAGGTACCGCGATCAAAGATCTGTTCAAAGGCATTGATATTCCTAATAATCAGGTACTGGAACCCTACGATATGCTATTTGTAGAAGTGAGGGACGAGAAAACCAAAGAAGTGTTAGAGGTAAAAAAAAAAGATAAGAAGGAAGCCGTGATTTTCCCTAATCCCACAAAAGGAGACGTGAATATTCGATTTTCTAAAATGGAAGAAAACGTAGAAGTCACCATTTTTGATATTTTGGGTAGGCCTGTTTCTACGCAGCAGTACAGTCAGGTGATGGAGGTCTCTGCGAAAATCGGAGAAAACCATCCTGCAGGCACCTATGTGCTACGCATTCAGGGCGACAATTTCAAACAAAGTCAATTGCTCATCAAAGAGTAATTGACTTTGTGTAAAGAAAGTGGAGAGATGAAAAGACGTAGTTTTTTTAAAAAATCGGCAGGGGCAGCTGTAGCAGCTAGCCTGATGCCGCTAGGAGCGGAGGCAGTAGCTAGCAAGCAGGATATTGGGGTGCGTACGAGTGATAAGTGGCACCATTTAGGAAAGGGCAAATCAGAAATTCCCAATCGTAAGAAAAAAGTACAATACGAAGTAGTAGTGATAGGAGCAGGTATTGCTGGTATCTGTGCGGCCGTGACAGCGGCTCGCACAGGTGCCAAAACCGTGCTCATCAACGACCGCTCGGTACTTGGGGGCAATGCCTCTAGCGAAATCCGTGTGACAGTCAACGGAGTACAATGGCTCAAAAATGAGCACCGGATGGAACGAGAAACGGGAGTCATAGAAGAATTTCAGTTGGAAAATTGGTATTACAACCCTCAGGAATCATACCCCGTGTGGGATCATGTCCTTTACGACTATGTGACACGCCAGCCCAACCTAGACGTAATGCTCAATACTCAAGCACTAGAAGCGTATATGGATGGCAGCCAGATCAAAGCTGCTAGATGTTGGCAAATGACAACCGAAACGGAGTATACCGTAGAAGGTCAGCAGTTTATCGATTGCTCTGGAGATGGTCTGCTTGCTGCTACAGCAGGAGCCGAATACCGAACGGGTAGAGAGGCTCGTGCTGAGTTTAACGAATCATTTGCACCTGAAGTGGCCGATGGCTGGCAGATGGGAGCCACACTCATGATGATCACCAAAGACATGGGCAGACCTGTGCCGTACTATCCACCGTCCTTTACGATCAAATATGAGGCTGAAAAAGCCCACGATAGAAAAATCAAACAAATCAAAGAGGGATATTGGTGGGTAGAGTTGGGTAGCGATGACGATATCATCGCAGATCAAGAATTCAACCGTCACAAACTCATGGGCTACATGCATGGCGTATGGGACTATATCAAAAACTCAGGAAACTTTCCCGAATCTGAAAACATCGTATTGGACTGGGTGGGCTCTGTGCCAGGGCGTAGAGAATCTCGTCGTTTTATGGGAGATCATATACTCACCCAAAAAGAAATGGAAAACTACAAGCATTTTCCCGATGCTGTGGGTTATGGCGGTTGGTCGCTCGATGAGCACAATCCTGGCGGAATCGAAAATCTATCCGAGCCACCAAGCTATTTTCATGACAAATTCAAACAGGTGTATGAAATCCCTTTCAAATCACTGTATTCAAAGAATATTACGAACCTCTTGTTTGCTGGTCGCAATGTAAGTGTGACACATATAGCCCTCTCATCTACTCGTGTGCAAGCCACTTGTGCTACTATGGGCATGGCCGTAGGTACAGCAGCAGCACTTGGCGTGCAAAAAGGCGTGACACCGAGACAGATAGCGAATGAGCATATCGATGAATTGCAAGAGCAACTCCTACGTGATGATGCCTATATCCCTAATCGACCAGCCAGAGATAGTAAGGATCTGGCGAGAAAGGCGGATGTATTGTTTGCGTCATCTACCACTAGTGGAGATGTGAAATTGCTCATCGATGGAGTCTCGCGAGATGAAATTGGAAAAATCCATCATTGGCAGTCACGAGGCCTCGATGCCGAAGTACGGCTAGAGTGGAAAAAGCCAGTGAGTATATCTAGCATAGAGCTAAAAGGAGATACCAATCTCCAACGTGCCATTCACATGCATAAAAACCCACTTAAAAACAAAGACCAGGTATTGGGGATGCCCCCAGAGCTGATCAAGGCCTGTAGTGCACAAGTACGGGTGAAAGGCAAATGGGTAGATGTAGCATCGGTCTCCAACAACCTGACCAGGTTAGTGAAGATGAAGATTGATCCAGTTAAAACTACCGCGGTACGTATCCTTCTCAAAGAAACCTGGGGCGCTGAAAACATTAAGTTGTTTGAAATTCGCTGTTATAGCTAATGTATGCGATTGGGTATATATGGCTAGGGTGGATAGGAGCTTTTATAAGTGCTCTTGTCCCCTGTTTCTCACTTGATGATCCAATAGCCATCACCCATTCTGTGGAGCTTTATCACCCTGGGATGTCTGCTGATGAAACAGGTCAGCTTCAGTTGGTAGAGCTCCGCAATACGCAAGGACAAACGGAGCAATATTATCTTGATGTAGAGTCGGTGATTTGTGCAGATCAGATCTGCAAGGTGGTTCCTGTGCGCTTGTATTGGGATCTATTAGGTCGCTATCAGCATTACGAATTGCGTCATGGAGTAGTGTTAGAAAAATCCGAAGGTCAACCTTTTGATCAGGAGGATTATGATCTATTGCAAACCATTCTAAAGAATCCTAATTCCAGTTTTGCAGAAATGACCTATGAGGATATTACCCGAACCAACGTACATGGTGAAGTGGATGGATACTCTGGTGCTACCTCTTTTATCTTAGGAAACCATGAGTCTGTGATAGGAGCCACATGGACTTGCTTTACACTCTGGCACTGGGTTTATGGTGAGGTAGTGGAGGTCATTAGGGAGATTTCAGGAGAAAACAGCACAGTGTTGGCACTTCAGACTTATATCGAGTCAGAGGACGACGCTTTTTGCACCTTTGCTCTGGAAGAGATCAATCGTAAGCCATACAATTCTGCTGAGATACAGAAAACAGTACTGGCTCATGCTTCTAGTTTTAATGAAAAGCAGTTTTTTCTAGCCCTGAAGTATTTCAATCAATGGCCTGATGAAGTTTATTTCTCTTCTGTTTTAGCTCTTTTAGACAAAACCTCACCAAGTCATAGTGTTTTACTATTGAATGAAATTGTAAATACTCGGCGTGTGATTGCTACCGATTTTTATGATTCCTTCTCAAGGTATCTCTCATCAGAGATGTCTTATCAAGAGGTAGATTTAGTGATTCAGATGCTTGAAAAACACCCAACAAATTCTTTGCAGATACATCAGCAGTTGTTCAACTTATTGACCGACGATATTTTGACTTCGCGTAGCGTATACTGGTATCTGTCTGGGCTGTCTTTGACTAAACCTCAGGAATTGCAATTAGAAATTTATTATAAAAAACACCAACAAAATCTTTGATCAATAGGGAATGAAGAGAAGTGCCTTTTTGTGCACAATTCGCTCCATGTTTATTGAAAACACAACCTTAAAGAATATGACGAATAAGTTGAAAACAAAATGGATACAGAGGTCAGCTCCACTTGTGGCGCTGGTGTTTCTGATCGCATGTGGATCTGAGATCCAAACGGAAGTCTATCGACCGATCAGTGGAGAGGGCAAATATATACTTACACCAGAAGCACCAGGCACACCTCAAATCAATGGGCCAGCTGTGTTTGGTGTGCGTCCAGGCTCACCCTTTTTATATACAATTCCAGCTACTGGACAGCGTCCACTGACTTTCGAAGTGCAAAACCTGCCAGCAGGTTTACAGCTCGATGTGCACACAGGCGTGATCAGTGGTACGATCTCAGATAAGTCCATGCGCAATTACAACATCACTTTGGTGGCTAAAAACCAATTAGGTGTAGACCGCAAAGTACTTGAGGTAAAAGTGGGACAAACCATCTGTCTCACACCACCATTGGGCTGGAACTCATGGAACTGCTGGAAAACGCAGGTGACCCAAGAGCGCGTCTTGGCTTCTGCTCGTGCCATGGTAGACAAAGGGTTGTCCAACTATGGGTGGTCTTTCATCAACATCGATGATGCTTGGCAAGGTCTGCGTGGAGGAAAGCACCAAGGCATACAAGCAGATCCAGTGAAGTTTCCAGATATGAAACAAATGTGCGATGAAATACATGCCATGGGGCTCAAAGTAGGGATCTATTCTTCGCCTTGGATCACCACTTACGCAGGCTATGTAGGAGGATCGAGCCAAAATCCAGAGGGAGACTGGGACGATACTACTATGCATCCCGACGATTTACGTAAGACCAAGGCCTTTTGGCAAGTGGGTGAGTATACTTTCGATGATAAAGATGCCCTGCAGTGGGCCGATTGGGGGATCGATTATTTGAAATATGACTGGAACCCTAATGATCGAGCAAGTACGCAGCGAATGGCTGACGCACTCCAAAATAGCGGTAGAGATATTGTCTATTCGTTATCCAATACTGCGCCCATGCAGCATGCAGATTTATTCTCCAAAGTAGTCAATTGTTTTCGAACGGCTGGCGATCTCAAAGATCGTTGGGATCAGGAAGGTAGCCACCTCAACATCCGAGAGGAGTGGGTGCTGCATCGCAATTGGCTCGATTCTGCTTTTAGCGGTTCGCCAGGCCACTACCCAGATGCAGATATGCTTGTGATTGGCGATGTAGTCACTAGTGGCCCTGAAGGCAAGCCTGTGCCTTCTCGACTTACAGCCGATGAGCAGTATAGCCATGTGTCACTATGGACACTGTGGTCATCTCCATTGCTCATAGGTTGCCCTATAGAGACCCTGGACGATTTCACACTCAACCTGCTCACCAATAGTGAAGTACTCGATATTCATCAAGATGCTGTGGGAGTAGCCGCTCAATCAGTGTATCTCGACGAGGGGTCTGAGATTTTTGTCAAAGTATTGGCAGATGGTAGCAAAGCCGTGGGTCTTTTCAATACTGGAAAAGAGTCTCAGACCATAGCAATGCCCTGGTCTCTTGCCAAACTACAAGGCGTTCAGCAGGTGAGAGACGTCTGGAGGCAAAAAGACATTGGTTTGTACGAGGGGAAATTTTCGGCTCAAGTACCTTCACATGGAGTGGTTTTAGTTCGCTTCATGGCGAATGAATAAAATGAACATCACAAAGTAATACTTATTAGTCTATTATGAAATATACTTTTTTAATGGCCTTATACGCCATGTGCAGTGTTGGTGTGCAAGCTCAAAACCCATTCATTACACACAAATTCATAGCAGATCCTTCTGCGCATGTATTCAACGATCGTGTTTATGTTTATGCCTCTCACGACGAAGACGATGCTGAGTATTATGATATGGTAGACTGGGCTTGTTTTTCATCTAGCGATTTGGCTACTTGGGTAGATCATGGAGCCGTTTTGTCCTTGTCGGAATTGTCGTGGGCGGATAAATGGGCTTGGGCACCAGATGCAGCTCAGCGCAATGGTCTGTATTACCTCTATTATCCTGTAGAGCGAAACAAAATTGGGGTAGCGGTATCAGATCGCCCAGAAGGGCCATTTGAAGACCCACTAGATCAGCCCATAATAGATGGACTGGTCGAACCCTTTGCTGGCAAAGAAGCTATAGACCCCGCAGTATTTATAGACGACGATGGACAGGCGTATCTCTATTTTGGTTGTAGAGAACCTCGCGTGACCAAGCTCAAGGACAACATGATCGAAAGAGACGGGGAGTTGATGGAAGTAGTGATTTTAGACCAAATGGGAAGGCGACAAGTTTGGCACGAAAAGCCAAAAGAGGCCAAGAATGTACAAGCCAATTATGGAGGAGATGGCGTGTATGGTGAAGGGCCTTGGGTTTTTGAGAGAAATGGCATCTATTATTTCACTTATGCCAATGGCTGGTCGATAGATGCTACCATGGTATATGCGATTTCGGACAATCCGCTAGGACCATTTGTGTACCAAGGCAAGGTGATGGAGCCCGTGAGTTCTAATACTTCTCATGGTTCTATAATCGAGTACAAAGGGCAGTGGTACGTGTTTTATCACACCAAAGATATCTCAGGCAAAAACTACCGTAGATCAGTGGCCGTAGATCAGCTATTTTTTGATGAGAAGGGACAAATAAAAACAGTTGCTCCCACTCGAACTGGGGTGAGTGCAGTGAGAAATTAGTCTGTTTAACTTTATTTTATTTGTCACTTTTTGTTCTGAAAAAAAGCCGTATGTCGGTTTTCTGTGAGTTTTTTACTTGTGCATACAAAAGGAAGACTCATAGATACAGCTAATAGTCGTGAAACCTATTTCTTCGAATTTATAATACTATGATTATGAAGAAGAGTTCAATTTTATTTTTAATGATGTTTGTTTTTGGCTACAGCCAAGCACAGGATCAGCCCAATATTGTTTTATTATTTGTGGATGATTATGGGTGGTCAGACGTAGGGTATCGCAACAGCACGTTCCATACCCCTCATATCGATCAACTCAAGTCGGAAAGCTTGGATTTTTCCAGAGCCTATGTCACCACACCTACCTGTAGTCCTAGTCGGGCTTCGTTGCTCACGGGCAAAGAATCTATTCGAATGGGATTGCCTCGCCATATCATAGATGGTGATAGCAAGAATGCAACCTTCGGCTCAGACGGATCTATTTCAGAATACAATTATTGGCCTACAGATCCAGTACAGATGCCTTCGCGCAACTGGCTGCCCTTAGAGGAAATCACCTATGCGGAGCGTCTCAAGGAATTTGGGTATTACAATATGTTTATTGGGAAGTGGCATCTCGGACACGAACCATACCATCCTACTTTGCAAGGGTTCGACGATTACTATGGCTATGCTAATGCGGGTCATCCCAAAGGCTACTATGCCCCATTTTTCAAACATGAAAATATGCTGTCTGAGTTTGGTAGTGAGGATTATCTCACGGATGTACTTACCGACAAAGCAGAGGATTTTATCAAAAACCACGATCGTAAGCAGCCTTTTATGCTGTCTATGTGGTACTACAATGTCCATGGCCCACACAGAGGACGCAAGGACTTTTTAGAACAATACAAAAAAGAAGGGCTAGAAGATAGATATGCCAACTATGCAGCGATGGTGAGTGCCATGGACGAGTCGGTGGGTAGAGTCAGGCAGGCGTTGGCCGAGGAGGGACTAGACAAAAATACCATTATCATCTTTACTTCTGATCAAGGAGGGTATTTCACTAATGCACCTCTTTCGGGAGGCAAAACTGGTGGTAATACCTTGGGAGAAGGAGGTGCCAGAGTGCCTTTTATGATTTTGTATCCTGGCGTGACTACGCCAAATACCACTACAGGTCAGCCCATTCAGACACTAGATGTATACCCTACACTCATAGAGATTGCATCGGGCAAAAAATGTAAAGACACCCAGATCAACGGAGTAAGCCTACTGCCAGTGTTAGCAGGTAAAAAATTGAAGTCAAGAGACTTACACTTTTTTAGAAGTTATGAAGATCAGTATGCAGCTATAATGTCTGGAGATTGGAAGCTTGTCAAATATCACAGTGGAAAATATGAGTTGTTCAATATTGGTGAAGACATCAGCGAACAAAATAATCTCATAGGCCAGGGGTTGAAACAAGAGCAGCAGTTGATGGATCGGCTCGATCGATGGGAGCAGGAAGCTGTCCCAGTTTACAACTAACGAGATTAAAATAAATAAGCATGAAATACAATTACTCACTAATTACAGCGATATGTGTCCTAGTAGGATTAGGTCTTGTCAGCTGTACAGACAAACCTGAAGTAGTAAAGCCACCCAATGTGTTGTTTTTATTGGTAGACGACATGGGCTACGGCGAACTGGCGTCTTATGGTCAGGAAGTAATTCAAACACCACACTTAGATGAGTTGGCAAGTCAGGGAATGAGCTTCAATAATTTTTATACAGGTACGTCGGTATGTTCCCCCTCTCGGGCATCGCTTATGACAGGGATGCATACTGGGCATGTTAGTATCAGAGGAAATAAAGGGCAGTATGACGATGGGAAATGGGATAGAGTTCCCCTCAAAAAATCGGAAGTTACGTTAGGTGAAATGATGAAATCCGCAGGCTATCAAACGGCCTTTGTCGGTAAATGGCACCTGGGGCTACCAGAGGATTTGAGTACTTGGGCGATGGGACGTGGATATGACTATGCCGTGCAGGAGCAATGGGGTACATCAGACAAAGGAGAAACCTTCGACGAGCGTATGCATTGGATCAACAATCGCATGGATTCATCTTTTTATGATTATACCAAATACGATTGTATAGACGAGTTTAGAACCAATTTTGCTTTAGAGTATTTGGAAAAAAAGTCTACTGACAAGCCTTTTTTCTTACTCATGTCTTATAGAATACCTCATGCACATGAGTTTTTTTTGAGAGATACTACGATGTATACAGGGCGTGGCTGGCCAGAGATTGAGCGCAGACATGCTGCCAGAATCACCATGTTAGACCAGCAGGTTCATCGTCTACTTAGCCAGCTCGAAAAGAGTGGAGAGTTAGAAAATACACTAGTCATATTCACCAGCGACAATGGCCCTCACAATGAGAATAAGCACGACAAGGATTTCTTTCAGAGCTCTGGTGGACTCAAAGGCTACAAAAGAGACTTGCACGAGGGAGGTATTCGTGTGCCTATGATCGCCTACTGGAAAGGCAAAGTAGCTGCTGGCATACGTACCGATCAACAGGCTGTGTTTTATGATGTGATGCCTACTTTGGCAGATTTGGTGGGGATAGCTGCCCCAGATCAAACGGACGGCGTATCATTTTTGCCGACGCTATTGGGACAAACGCAGACCGAACAACACGATCATTTTTATTGGGAAATCCAAGAAGGCTCAAATGCCAAAGGGTTTAAACAAGCCGCATTAAAAGACCAATGGAAAGCGGTAAGGGTTGCGGATAGCTATCATACAGAATTGTATGATTTGAGCACGGATCCGTACGAACAAAATGATCGCTCGGCAGATTATCCAGAGCTTGTAGAGCAAATGAATCAAATATTAAAAACAGAAAGTGTAGTGATCGAACACTACCCTTATTCAGGAGGTATATTCTAATGAGAAAGGCTTACATCTACACAACAGCAATAGGTTTATGGGTCTCATGGTGCGTGTGTGCCAGTAGTTTTGGGCAAGCAGTGGTACAGACTACTGTGAGATCACAGGCCAAATTCAACAAAAATTGGAAATTTGAACAGGCAGATAATCCAGTATATCGCTCGCCAGATTTTGATGATACCGCTTGGCGCACACTCGACCTGCCACACGACTGGAGCATAGAAGGCGATTACAGCGCAGACCATCCGTCAGGAGCTAGAAACGGCTATTTCCCAGAAGGGATTGGCTGGTATCGCAAAAGCTTTATACTGGGAGACTCACTCACCTACAAACAATTGGCGATACAGTTCGACGGTGTGTTTATGAATTCAGAAGTCTGGATCAATGGTCATTTCTTAGGGAGATACCCATACGGGTACAATACTTTCCAATATGGCCTCACAGAGTTTCTCCATATAGGAGATGGACAGGAGAACGTATTGGCCGTGAGAGTAGACAATTCACTCCCAGAGGCTACCCGATGGTACAATGGCTCGGGCATCTATCGCAATGTGCATTTGATCACGACCAACTATACGCACTTCAATAATTATGATGGCGTATTTGTGACTACACCAGTAGCTCAAGCCGAAAGAGCAGTGATTCATATAGACTATCGTGTCATTGGCAATCTTTTCTCGAAAGCCGAAATAGATAAGTATAGAGCAAATAAATGGAAAAAGGAAAAAGTGCAGCACGCCTGTACGCTTAGGTCTATAGTATACGATGCACAAGGCCAAGAAGTCGCGCGCGTAGAGCAGCAGCAATCCCTAGAAAATTTCGATAAGCATATTGCATACGCTCAAGAACTGGAAGTGAAAAGTCCTAAAAGATGGTCTGCAGATACTCCGTATATGTATTACCTCAAAAGCGAAATCGAATATGAGGGCAAGATACTCGACGATAAGGTAACGCCATTTGGTATCCGTCACCTAGAGTATCATCCAGACAAAGGAATGCTTGTCAACGAAAAACAAGTAAAACTCAAAGGCGTGAGTTTGCACCATGATGGTGGATCTGTAGGTGCGGCGGTTCCAGACAAAATCTGGTATTATCGCCTCAAAAAATGGAAAGAAATGGGATGCAATGCCATACGTACTACTCACAATCCTTTTTCTCCCGAGTTTTATAATATGTGTGACACCATGGGATTCTATGTGCTCAATGAAGCCTTCGATGAGTGGACGATGGGCTGGGCTTACAATTTTTCTGAAAACAATAGAGGCAAGGCAGACAACGGCTATCAGCACTATTTCGATCAGTGGGCAGAAACAGACCTGCGAGCCATGATTCGCAGAGATCGCAATCACCCCTCGGTAGTCATGTACAGTATAGGCAATGAAATCCCCGATCAGCTAGACAAACTTGGGGGGCAAAAGGCGCAGCGCTTAGTCGCGATTTGTCACGAAGAAGATCCTACTCGACCCGTCACTGCGGGCAATGATCAGGCTGTCAAAGGGCGAGTATCTGGTTTGATGGATGCTTTGGATATCTCTGGATACAACTATGTGGCTCGTCATCACAAAGAAGAAATGTACGCTCCCGAGAGAGCGCTACGACCAGACAAACTATGTATTGGTACGGAGACCAGCCTTACATTAGATTATTTCTTGGCCTATCGCGACAATGATTATGTACTAGGACAATTTGTCTGGGTAGGGCAAGATTACCTCGGAGAAGCCAAAAAAGCTCCACAGCGTGGTTGGCAGCGAGGACTCCTCGATGTGTCTGGCAATCCTCGACCTTCCTTTTATCAGCACCAAAGCTATTGGAGTGAGACTCCAGTCATCCACATGGTGGCCGCCAAAGACAGTGTAAACGGAACCCTCAGATCATCTTGGAACTGGGACAAAAAAGATAAAATGTTTCTCTCCGTATATACCAACTGCGATGAAGTGGAGCTTTCGCTCAATGGCAAATCTCTAGGTAGAAAAAAAGTAGATCCAGATACCTATCTGTTAGAATGGCCACTCTCTTATCAGCCAGGAGAGCTCAAGGCCAAAGGCTATACCAATAGAAAAGTAGTAGCCGAACATGTATTGAAGACCACTGGTCGCCCTAGTGAAGTGGTAGCTCACCCAGTTTGGACGCAGCTTGTGGCCGACAATCAAGACATTTCGATTCTCGAAGTATCACTGGTCGACAAGTACGGACGCATAGTGCCCGAAGCCGTCAATGAAGTAAATGTGACAATAGATGGCCCCGCCCGCTTGTTGGGTATTGATAGCGGTGACTTGTACTACGAAGGGAAATTCTCTGACCCAAAAAGAAACGCAACTAGAGGAAAGATGCTTGTGATCATCCAGGCCAAAGATACCCCAGGAGAGGTCAGGGTGAAGCTAGCGAGTGAAAAACTCAAACCAGCGGAGATAACCCTAGAAGTGAAGTAAGAACAGGAAGAAACGGTTCGGAGAATGGCATATATTGAAAGTAAGTTGAGAGATAGTAAAATAGAAAGGATATGAAAAAAGTAGTAGTAGCAGGCATTAATCTGCTGATCATTTTAATGATGATATCGTGCTCAGGAGAGCAAATGATGGATGTGAAGATCAATTCAGATTGGAAATTCAAACGATTAAAAGCATCAGATAATGCAGAAGAAAAATACTATTTGTCAGACTACGATGATGCCAGTTGGGAGCGTGTAAGCCTGCCTCATACGGCCAATGTAGAGCCTTTGGTGGTCAACGACCAGTGGCAGGGCACTTGCTGGTATCGAAAGTCATTCGCTGTACCTGAGGTAAACGAAGCCAAAAAAGTAGTACTCGAACTGGAAGCAGCCATGAACTATAGTCAAATCTGGATCAATGGTGTGCAAGTAGCCGAGCATCAAGGAGGATATTTGCCAGTAGTAGTAGATGCTACGCCATATGTCAAAGCAGGGCAAGACAATATACTCGCGATTAGATTAAATAATACCGACAATGCCATCACGGGGCCTAAACCACTACACAAATTGGATTTTAACATGTATGGTGGATTGTATCGTAATGCATGGCTTAGACTCAAAGATGAGGTGTATATCTCTCACCCCGTATTGGCCAACAAAGAAGCTGGAGGGGGAGTATTCATCACTTACCCGACTGTATCCGAAAGACAATCTGTAGTTCAGATCAAAACGCACGTAGTCAATGATGCTGCTGACCAAAAACAGGTACATGTAGTACAATCGATTTACTATCAGGATTCATTGGTGGCTACTCAATCATCCGAAACCTTTGCAGTAGCAGGAGGAAAGGACATAGAATCTGTCGTGCGTATTACGCTAGATCGTCCGAGATTATGGTCGCCAGAGGTGCCTAATTTGTACGCACTAAAAACCGAAGTGATGGCGGATGGAAAACTTGTAGATCATCAAACAGAAAGATTCGGAATTCGAGATTTTGTATTCGACGACAACAACGAACTGTACATCAACGGGAAAAAGACTTTTCTCAGAGGGGTCAATCGTCACCAAGAGTATCCATTTGTAGGCTATGCCATGTCAGACAATGCGCAGTACCGTGACGCCAAAAAGATCAAAGACGCAGGATTCAATTTCATCCGATTGTCTCATTACCCGCATTCTCCCGCATTTATGGATGCTTGTGACGAGCTGGGTTTAGTAGTGATCGATGCCATTTTAGGCTGGCAATATTACTTAGACAATGATCAGTTTAGAGCGTATTGCTATCGTTCTGCCAAAGAGCTGGTACTTAGAGACCGCAATCGCCCAAGCGTATTGGCATGGGAAGTCTCGCTCAACGAAACACAGATGCCTATATTCTTTATGGAAGAGCTGCACCGTATTGTACATGCCGAGATGCCAGGGCAGAATGTATATACCTGCGGATGGAAGCCAGAGGTTTACGACATTTATTTGCAAGCCCGTCAGCATAGGATTTTGCATCATTATGATTCTATCCAGACCAAACCATATGAGGTTTCTGAATATGGGGATTGGGAATATTATTCTAACAATGCGGGACTCAACCAAGATCAACTCCCTAAGAACCTAAGAATAGAAAAATGCAGTCGTCAGTTACGAGGCTTTGGAGAAAAGCGCTTGCTCTATCAAGCCACCAATGTGCAAGAGGCGCACAACGATAACATGAATACACCTGCCTTTGGCGATAGCTATTGGGTCATGTACGACTACAACAGAGGCTACTACGACAACATAGAAGCCTCGGGTATCATGGATATTTTCCGAATACCTAAATTTGCGTACTACTTTTATCAGAGCCAGCAAGAACCAGAGGATCAGGTTGTACTTCAAATTGCCTCTTGGTGGACAGAGGAGTCTCCCTTGGATGTCAGAGTATTTAGCAACTGTGATGAAGTAGCATTGTACCTCAACGATGAGCAGATTGGCAAACAACAGCCGAATCAAGACTCCATTTCTTATAACCTTAACCACCCTCCATTTACCTTTAGTTTACCCGAATTTGTAGCAGGTACACTGAAAGCTGTAGGGTATATAGATGGAAAACCTGTAGCCGAACATCTTGTGAAAACACCAGGCAAAGTAGCTGGTCTCAAAATGTGGCTCGATGAGAGTGGCAAGGCACCTCAAGCAGGTGTCAACGATGTCTTGTTTTTGTATATCGCTGCGGTAGACGAGCAGGGTATCGTGATTCCAGCCTATGACCAGCCTATCGATGTATCTGTATTGGGCGATGCGGAGATAATGAATGTAGGTGCCGTGCAAGCAGAAGCGGGTATAGCTACAGCCTTGATTCGGGTAGGTACCGCCCAAGGAAAAGTAACGATGAAGGCAACAGCCGTAGGGTTACCTAATAAAGAGTTTTCATTTGAAGTGAACCAATAGTAATGATTAGATACCTCGTTTTTATTGCCTTGTTTTTGATGTCGAGTGTGACTTGGGGTCAGCAGACATTGTCTTTTGATCAAAACTGGAAGTTTACGCTTGGTGATTATGAAGGTGCGCAGGAGGTGGGTTATATCGATGACCACTGGCGCAAACTGAATGTGCCTCACGATTGGAGTATCGAAGGAGAATACGACGAAGATCATCCTATGGGAGGCCAATGCGGCTATCTGCCAGCAGGCTTTGGCTGGTACCGCAAAACGATAGCCGTACCTGAAGAGTGGAAAGGAAAGCATGTACAGATTGCATTCGATGGGGTGTTTATGAACAGCACCGTCTGGGCCAATGGCCGCCTGCTCGGCACGAGGCCTTATGGTTGGATTTCTTTTGCCTACGACATCAGTACTGAGGTACAGTCGTCAGATACGATCACTATTGCCGTCAGGGTAGACAACGATAAACAACCTGCGGCTCGGTGGTACACTGGTAGCGGGATCTATGCACATACATGGATTCATGTAAAAGACCCTGTGCATATTCCAAACAATGGATTGTTTATACGCACCACAGGAAATGAGGTGAGCATAGACACAGAGTTGAATAATACCAAGTCAAAAAAGTATAAGACATCCCTCAATACAACGATCCTGGACCCTGACGGAAAGAAAGTAGCCAGTAGTAGCAGTGCCCTGACATTGGCCGCCAAGGCCGAATCGCTTGTCAAGCAAAAACTCACGATTACCGATCCTAAGCTATGGTCAGTGTCATCTCCTCAGCTGTATACAGCAATTAGTGAAGTGGTAATAGGCAAGCGTGTAGCAGATCGGGTAACTACTCGATTTGGCGTACGAGATATCGAATGGAAACCAGAGACGGGTATGTGGCTCAATGGCGAAAACATAAAACTGCAAGGCGTGTGCAATCATCAGGATGCAGGAGCACTGGGCGCGGCAGTTCCAGATAAGATGGTTCGTTTTAGAATTCGTCAGCTCAAGGCCATGGGAGTAAATGCCATTCGAACTTCGCACAATCCACAAACGCCAATCTTTTACCAAATCTGCGACGAAGAAGGCATGATGGTCATGGATGAAATTTTTGATGGATGGAAGAAAAAAGCGGCCAATGACTACGGGGCACATGCTTTTGATAGTTGGTGGAAGCAAGACCTGACCGATTGGATCAAAAGAGATCGCAATCATCCGTCTATCGTCATTTATAGCGTGGGCAACGAGACAGAGGGAGAGATAGGAGAAGCACTTGTCGCACAGTGCCACCTATTGGACGATACACGCCCAGTCACTTCCGGACACTCATCATCTGAGTACATGGATGTTTTTGGTGTGAATGGTAGTAGTGAAAAAATGGGGTGGTTCGAAAATCTCGAAACTGATCGTGTGTTTATCGGTACAGAAAACACCCATACCTGGCAGGTAAGAGGCTTTTATCGTACGCAAACATGGTACAGAGATGGTTACCCCAATGCTCGGCAAAAGCCTTATGATTATCCAGACCTGACGGAGCAAGAAGTATTTACCTATGACTGGACCAATGCTGCCGGTAAGGCGAACTACAAGCAGATCTTTAACTCTAGCTATGACAATGCCATGGTGCGACTGACCTCGCGCCAAAACATTGCTCAACTTCGAGATATCCCCAATTATGCGGGTTCGTTTCGCTGGACGGGATACGACTACATAGGAGAGGCCAGTTATGTACATGGTGGTTGGCCATTCAAGTCTTTTATGGGTGGAGCAATAGATATGGCCAATTTTGAAAAGGATTTGTTTTATCTCTACCAGAGTCAATGGACAACCCAGCCCATGGTGCATATTTTACCCCACTGGACACACCCAACATTGGCCTTAGATACGACCATACCTGTATGGGTGTATTCTAATTGCGACGAGGTAGAATTGTTTTTGGATGGGCGCTCACTCGGCAAGCAGACACCTGGAGAGGCTTGGGATCAGATGCAGTGTCAGTGGATGGTTGGTTGGCAACCAGGCGAGCTCAAAGCGGTGGGTTACAAGGCAGGAAAGGCTGTGATAGAAGAGATCGTCCGCACAGCTGGTGCTCCAGCACAATTGGCACTATCGATCGACGGAGAACCCTTGGATCAGCGCAAGGATGACTTAGTACAAGTGCGTGTGACTACACAAGATGAGAAAGGAGCATTTTACCCTTATGGAGAAAATAGAAGTTATTTTTATGTGATAGGCTCGGGGCGAATACAGGCACTCGACAACGGCAGCCCGATAGACGTAGAAAAACACTTTGAAGCCAAAGACCGTCAAGCCTTTTTTGGTTTGACCAGAGCTTATATTGCCTCTACCGATGCCGAAGGCCCTGTCACCTTGCTGGTGGGATCTATTTTGGGCGAGAAAAAACAAGTATCGTCCAATAAAGTAAGCATAGATACCCAGTTGTTGGCCTTGCGTGGTCAACAGGCGAATCCAACGCTCAAGATCTATTATACCACAGATGGTAGCGAACCAAAAACAACGTCTACAGTCTATGAAAAAGCTTTTGAAGTGCCATTGGGTACTACTGTTCGGGCATTGGTGACGGCAGATGGGGAGGCCGTATGCCAAATGCAAGAGCGATTTGCGATGGACGAAGGTTTTGTCTGGGATGCCAAAGCGATGGCGGCAGTGCCAGGAGGAGATCAGGCCGAAGATGCGACCTACGATGTGGCCATATTTTCAAATCAAGGCAAAGGATACCAAGGCAAAGGGTATTTGGATTTCGGTAGAAATGCTGGTGGATATGTGGAGTGGTATCAGGAAAATGATGGCAGTCCAGGACAGTTTTTATTACAAATACGATACAGCGCTTTAAACAAAATCAGGGATACATATCGGGTAAGATTGACAGTGAATGGAAAAGATCAAGAGCTCGAATGGCCAGCTACTTCAGGATATAGAAGTACTTGGGATACCGTAGAAGTGTTAGTAAATTTTGGCTCTGGAGCCAATACTGTTCGAATTACCTCATTGCAAGACGATGGCCTTTGCATTGATGAACTAAAAGTGAAATAAACGGATTTTAGAGAGATAGGGATCATACGATGACATTAAAGAGAAGGAAATTTTTACAAAGTTTAGGGCTGGTAGTGCCAGCGCTGAGTACGCCACTTCACAAGGTACTAGCGAGTGAAAAAACCGAACGTGTACTAGCATCAGCTGCTAAAAGTGGGCCTTTCAAACTTTCGTTTAATGAACTCAATGATCGTGTGTGGATTGGTGATCAATTTTGGAGTGTGCCTATGGAGGATTGGGAGATCCGTCAGGGGCGCCTAGAATGCACAGGGATAGAACGTCATTCGAGGCTTCACTTACTCACACATGTACTAGGTGAAGCGGCCGGGGATTTTATGCTTGAGGCGACCTTAGGCTTATTGGCAGACAAGGGCAATCAAGGTACAGTAGGTTTTTCTGTCGGAATCAAAGATTTTACAGACCCAGATAGCATCAAAGCCGCTTGCTATTTTGGAAAAGGAGTAACAGCAGGGGTATCGCTAGAAAGTGAATTATTTCTTGGTGATCAATCAGCTACCTTGCCAGAAGGTTTCAATTTTAAAAAATTCACGCTCCAACTAGAAGGAGCCACCTCCGACGGGCAGCAGGTTATGACCTTGACGGCCACAGACGATCATCAGCTTTCGTCCAAGCTTTCATATACGCATACAGGAGCATTAGATGGACTAGTTGCCTTGGTCAATCATATCAAGAAGGAGGATCAAAGCACTTTTTGGTGGAGTAGTCTGGCACTGTCAGGTTCAAAGGTAGTATACCGCCCAGCCAATAGTTTTGGCCCTATTCTTTGGGCTATGTACACACTTTCTGATGCGAAAGTGAAACTGATGGCGCAGATGCCCCCTATTGGGACGAAGGATAGTCAACAAGTAGAATTGCAACTGAAGCGAAAAGGCAAGTGGAAAAAAGTGATGACCAGCCCTATCGATAAACTGTCTTATACAGCCCTCTTTGTGATTACGGATTGGGATACTACAGCAGACTGTGCTTATCGGCTGATCTATGATATAGATGGGGAAAAACACGAGTATGTAGGGAATATCAGAAAAGAACCCGCCAATGGCGAACTCAGATTTGGGGGTCTTACTTGCCAGGAGTGGAGAGGCTACCCTTACAGCCCATTGGTGCAAAATTTGGAAAAAACAGATCCAGATATGCTCTGTTTTTCAGGGGATCAGATCTATGAGCAGAACGGAGGCTATCCCATCAAGCGACAACCAGAAAACAAAGCGATTTTAAGTTACCTCGGCAAATATTATATGTTTGGATGGGCTTTTGGCCATGTGATGCGCGACCGACCTACGATATGTACACCCGACGATCATGATGTATTTCAGGGCAACCTTTGGGGGGAAGGAGGCGAAGGGATTTCGTTCGAAGATTGGGATCGTGTGCAAGATGCCCATGGCGGATTTGTACAAACCCCTCAAATGGTAAATGTAGTAAATCGTACCCAGTGCGGTCATTTGCCAGACCCTGTTCAATCGGCCACCTTGTCTTCTGGTATTACTACCTGGTTTACAAACATGAACTATGGCAGAGTGAGTTTTGCCATAGTGAGCGACCGTTTGTTCAAATCTGGCCCAGAAAAAGTTAGAGCAGGTGAGGGCAGAATAGATCATGTCAGAGATCGGTTGATGCCACAAGAATTAGAATCTGAGGAGTTGGTCTTCATGGGGCAGGCCCAATTGGCTTTTCTCAACGAATGGATAGCAGAGTGGAAAGGAGTAGATATGAAAGTGATGCTGAGTCAGACCTTGTTTTCTAATGTAGGGACACATCACGGGTGGAAAAAGGAATTTTTATATGGAGATATGGATTCTGGTGGGTGGCCTAAGGCACAGCGCGATGAGGTCATTCGTATCATGCGAAAGGCTTGTGTATTTCATATCAATGGAGATCAGCACCTGCCCTTTATCGTGCAGTATAGTGTAGACGAAAAGCGTGATGGAGGATGGACATTTTGTACGCCAGCTGTCTCTACAGGCTACTCCCGATGGGGGCAGCCAGACTTAGTCAATATGCCATTTACCGACCGGCCCAAGCATAACCTGCCAAATACAGGATGCTACAGAGATGTCTTTGGCAATGATAACTATGTATATGCAGTAGGCAACCCTGAAGATGACGTAAGAAAGATCAAAAACCGTTATACAGTCGCCCAAATGAAGGCTTCTGGGTTTGGGCTAGTCACTTTCGATACGGTAGAGCGAACCATCAAAATGGAGGCCTTTAGGTTTTTGGCTCAGCTCGATAGTAAGTCAGAGGAGAACACTTACCCCGGGTGGCCACTAACGATCAATCAGCTGGACAATGACGGTCGGAGAGCTTTTGGGTACTTGCCTCAATTGAAAATGAGCAAGCCCAATCAGTTGGTGAAAATCATCAATGAAGAAAATGGAGAACTCGTGCAGGCCATCAGAGTGAAGGGGAATCATTACACCCCATCAGTATATGCCTTGGCTAGATATACAATAGTCGTAGGCGAGGAGGACAACCGTAAGGAGATTAATAACGTACAAATTACGTCTAATGCGAACGATGTGCTACCTTTGTAAGGCACGCTAAAAACAAAATGAAATGAACCTTTCTAAATGTAAAGTTTGTCTGATCTCATCATTCATTATTCTTTTTGGAGTCGCAAGGAGTCATATGGTTATGGCTCAATCGGCTAAAGTCACTGTGAGCGGGCAGCTCATAGACGAAAATGGTGAAGGGGTACCATTTTCTAACGTAGCTTTTTTGTCGCTTGCCGATTCCACTATGATTGGCGGTACTGTCACAGATTTCGAAGGTGTTTTTCACGCTCAGATAGAGACGGGCGTGTACAACGTCCGGTTGTCGTATATCGGCTACCATACCGAAATAATACCTGAAGTGTCAATAGCCGGCACAATGAATATGGGAAAGATCGCCCTAAAGCCAGACGTGCAGAGAATGGAAGAAGTGGTGATCGAATCGAGTAAGTATGAGGTAGAAGTAAAACCAGGAAGCAAAATATTTAATGTAGCCAATACGCCCGCTGCCGAATCTAGCAATGCTGTAGACCTACTGCAGACAGTCCCTTCGGCAGGAGTGAATATGGATGATGAAATTACTTTCAGAGGAAGGAAAGTAGCTATTTTGATCGATGGTGTAGAAACGGATGTGGTTAATATCTTGGAGCAAATACCCGCTTCAGAAATTGAATCGATCGAAGTGATAAGCAACCCATCGGCCAAGTACAACACCAAAAATGGAGAAAGTATCATCAACATTATTCTGAAAAAGAATAAAGATAAAGAAGGAGTTAATGCCAATGCTACCGTAGGAGTAGGGAGTGATGGGTTTAAAAAAATAGACACAGGGCTGAAATGGAGCAAGAATAAGTTTGAAATAGGGGGCAATGCCAACATGAAGCTCAACAATGTGTATGACGAAGGACGATCCTTCAGAACTAGTTTTAATAACGACACCACGCAGACAGATCAGCTGTACAAAGGGTCCAACGAAGATTTTAGCAGATACTACAGACTATATTCGAGATATAGATTTACTGATAGTAATCTGCTTCAGGTGTCGCTAGCTACTAGCGCCAACCATGTGGATAGAGAGAAGGATTACGAAGTAGAATTTTCTAAAAAGGATGCTGTAACCAGATACTCACACCGGACTCGTAAAGGAGACGAAAAAAGAAGATGGTTTAGAGGAGATATATTTTTCAAGCAAATGTTTAGAGACGATCAAGACGAATTGCGCTTGAGAGGCAAGATGACACACTATGATCGTAATGAGGAATATGTGTTTATCGATAGCCTATTTTTTGCCGACGAGTCGTTCAATAGAGTAGACCGTAAAGATCAGATCAACGATCATATCTCTAATGACAATGAGTATAGGTTTTCGGCCGACTATGAGCGAATACTCTCCTCGTTGTACAGCTTGGAATCGGGAGTGGTAGCCAGACTCAAAAGTGCAGAGCGAGCGTATCTCTACAATGAATATAACGACAGCACCCAAAGTTGGGTAATGAATCAGGGACGTTCCAATGATTTTTTATACAACGAAACAGAGTACGGAGGGTATTTACTATTCAAAGCCAAGTGGGCAGGCTTCGAAGCATTGAGTTATAGCTTAGGGATGCGTGCCACCTATAATTTGCTCGATCCACAGGCCGAGGGAGTAGCTGGTGATTTTGTCAATCAGTTTTGGAATTTCTTGCCAAGTGCGCAGTTTGCCTATCAGGTCGACGATACCCAAAGTGTATCTCTCAACTTCTCACGCAAAAACAAGAATCCAGCATACTATAGACTAAATCCTTATGTGACCTACTATAGTCCTACCTCTATCAGTTATGGAAATCCATTTTTGAAACCAGAAATGATCAATGCGCTAGAACTGGGCTACGACAAAATGTGGGATGGAGACAGGATCTACTGGAGCAACAGTGTGTACTACAAGACGGTAGAAGACGCAGCCATCAGATACCGGTTTGAGGATGAAAACGAAGTAGTCAATTTTACTTACGAAAATGTAGATGCAGCATCCTCGATGGGATGGGAGATGATTACCAATTTTAAAATGGATGAGCACTGGAAGATCAATACCAGTATCAACCTTTACAATTCGGCTTATACGACATACAACAATTCACAAGAACTTATTAGGCGCCGTGGGTCTAATTTTACTTCTAAGTCGAGCCTAGAGTATAAAAATCCAATCGGTTTCTCTGGGCAGTTGCAGATGAATTATTTCTCAGAAAAGCTCACAGCACAAGGCTACGACGAACCCTTTTATTATGCCGATTTGGTGATGAGACAAAAATTAGTAAACGATCAGTTGACAGTAAGTTTAAGGGTGTCTGATATCTTCAATACTTGGCGTCGAAACTCAGTAGTAGATCAGTCAGATTCGTTTGCATCCGAAAATTATTACTCTAGAAACTCCTATAGGTGTTATTTTTCGGTGTCATATCAGCTGAGCAAGCTTACCTTTAAAAATGCCTCATAAAAAACATCTAATCGACTAGGGTAAAGGTTGGCTGACCATTTGAAGCCATCAAGAAAAACTAAAAAAAACAGGTTGTCATTTGATCGCCTGTTTTTTTTGATCTCTTGGGTATTGTCTAGGTGTGTGCTCACAGAGAAGAGTGTCTGTCTACGTTTTTCTAATGTCTGTTCCCATACAGAATTGGATAGCGGTCATAATCGACAGCTCCTACTAGCAGTCTGTTTTATGCCCTTCAGGCTGTCTATTCACATGGTTTACTTAAAACTACATTTTGTTGACCCCTAAGGACAACCCTTCTTTTAAAAAAATGAAAATTCACAAACTGAATAGTTCGATCATTTTTAAAAAGAGAAGCAAGTGAAGAATAATAAGAGTTTTATAGTGTCGATTTTGTTAATCACTATAGTTACGTTGGCTAGTTTTATTGGTAGCAAAAAGGGAGAGATAGTTACGTTCGATTTGTCTATTGCCGAGGATGCTACGCCAGCCGTTTTGGCTCGGGTCATGCAGGCCAAGACGGACCCTTTGTCTGAGGTCAAGTTCGAAAAGGGTACTTATCATTTTTACCCCGATAAGGCTTTCGAAAAATTTTGCTTTATTTCAAATCATGACGATGTAATGGTTCGAACGGCTTTTCCTCTATTTGATTTCGATGGACTGACCATCGATGGCCAAGGTTCTACTTTTATTTTTCATGGTCCCATGGTTCCGTTTTTGGTAGATGGAAGCAAAAATGTAGTATTCAAAAACCTATCTATTGACTGGGCGATGTCTTTTCACAGTGAGGCACTTGTAGTAGCGAACGACCTCAAGAAGAAAACCTTCGACATCAAAATATCAAAAGAGTACCCATATGAGATTAGAAATGAGCAACTCATTTTTGTGAAAGAATATTACGAACACAGCATAGGCCAGTCTATACTATACGACCCCCAACGTAACGCCATTGCTTATGACACAGAGTCGTACACCCCACTCACTTCGATCAATCGAGTAGCTGTTCAGCGTTATGTGAATGACATATCCTACAAGTACAAAATAGATCCACGGTCTCCAGAGATGAAAGACATCGGTAAGGAGCAAAGCCTCCGTGTAGAAGAGCTAGAGCCAGGACTTGTTCGCATCTACAATCACCGCAAAAAAATACCAGCGGTAGGTATGATATTCACCGCCAAAGGAGATCAAGCTGTGAATCGATTAGCACCAGCTTTCCGAGTCACCAATACCATTGGGTTTGATGCCCAAAATATAAATGTTCACCATGCTGGAGGCATGGGGCTGATTGCCGAAAATTCGGAAAATTTGATCCTAGACAATTTCAACGTGACACCATCAAAAGGGCGTATGGTATCTACCACCGCCGATGCTACTCACTTTGTAGGCTGCCGAGGCAAGGTCGTATTGAAAAACTGTACGTTCAACAATCAGCTGGACGATGCCAGCAATATCCACGGGACGTACCAAGAAGTGATCGACGTTATAGATGAGTATACACTAGGAGTACGTATGGGACATTCTCAGCAGCAAGGGTTTGTGATCGGCAGAACAGGTGATAAGATTGGGTTGGTTAGAATAGAAGAGTCCTTTTATCCATACGATGAAATTACGATTCAATCGATCCAACCATTGAATGGCCGCTATCAGTTGATCACTTTCAACGAAAAATTACCAGCAACTATTGAATCTGGGGATTTGATCGAAAACCTAGATGCGTATCCAGATTTATTGGTAGAAAATTGCAACATCAGTGGCAATCGTGCCAGAGGTTTGCTTATCTCTAATCCAAAAAAATCGGTAATCAAAAACAACTATTTCAGTACAGAGATGGAGGCGATATTGGTGCCTGTAGAGAGTGGCCATTGGTATGAATCGGGCAATGCCGTGGACCTCACCATTACGGGCAATACTTTCCAAGACTGTACACACAGTGGTCAGAATAGAGGGGTGATAAGGTTTGTCCCAGATGATGAGAATGAAAACATAGCCTTCAAGGATGTACTTATCGCCAATAATACCTTCAACCATTTTGACAATCTAGTCTTGGAGATTGCCAATACAGAAAATCTAAAGTTTACGAAAAACACAATCACCAATTCTGGGACTTTCCCAATGCTATTTCCTGAGAACCCAGCGATTAGAATTAAGAGTTCGAAAGAAATTGTTTTTGAGAAAAACGAGTACACAGGGAAGGCAGATGTGATGATAGAGACGGGCAAGTCTATGTCCGACATTTTATTTCAATAAAAACAATAACCAAATTACTATGAAAAACGAGGATGAAATTCCCAATACGAGTTAGTAACCCCGTTTGAGGGCAGTGCAAAGTTCGATATAAAAGATGCCGACGAGGGTCATCTATCGAAACACACACGATAATGATGCAAAATAAATTCGATTAGAAATTCTATTTATATGAAAATAAAATACTTACCAGATTATAAGAGGGTGTTATACCCTGCTTTCTTGGTGCTGATGATGATTGTGGCCATGGGGTCAGAAGCAATCGCTCAGGACAACATCGTGAAAGGAAAAGTGACGGATGCTACGGATGGGTCAGAGTTACCAGGTGTCAACGTGTTGGTCAATGGTACCTCTAAAGGTACAGTCACCGACATTAACGGAAATTTTTCAATTTCTGCAGGAAAAGGCGAAACGCTTAGGTTCAGTTTTATCGGGATGAAACCGGTGGATGTTGCCGTGACTGGCAGTGTAGTAGATGTACAATTGAACCCAGATTATACCGAACTCGAAGAGGTCGTAGTCGTAGGATATGGTTCGCAAAAGAAAATAGAAGTGACTGGTGCTGTGGCTCAGTTGAAGAGCGAAGACATTACCCGATTTGTGACTTCTGATGTGGGGGCTGCTCTGCAAGGACAGATCGCCGGTGTAAACGTAGTGTCTTCTGGTTCGCCAGGGGCATCTGCTGAAATACAGATCAGAGGGGTGAGCTCTATTGCAGGTGCCAGCACACCGTTATACGTAGTAGATGGAGTGCCTCAAGAGGGTGACCCTAGACTGAGCCCTAATGAGATCCAAACCATCGATGTATTGAAAGATGCCGCTTCGGCAGCCATCTATGGTACTAGAGGATCGTCGGGGGTTATTCTTATCACTACCAAACAAGGTACAAAAGGAACCATGAGAGTGAGTTTGGACGGTAGCTATGGCGTTCAGGACATTACTTCTGGTACTCCGTTGATGAATGCACAAGAGCAGACTTATTTTGATATTGTAAAACAGAGAAATATCTCTGGAACACCTGACAATCAAATCGTGCTTGAGTTAGCCAAATCACCAGAAAATTTTCAAAACGATACTGATTTGGGTGAATTGGTTTTTATAGACAAAGCGGCTGTTCAAAACTATAGTGCTAATATTTCTGGAGGATCTGGAGATGTAGCTTACAATGTGACACTTGGCTATTATAACAAAGAAGGAGTAGTTGTCAATTCAGATTTCGAAAGACTTAACACGCGTATCAACACCACTTACAAAAATGGTAAGTGGAAACTATTTTCTAGTGTAGGTATGTCGCTCGAAGAAACATCATACTCTCCAGGAGGGATTATCACACAGACGATCAAATATTATCCTACACAAGATAATTTAGATTTAGATTCAGATGAGCCAATTTCTACATTAGGTGGAGCTCAAAGCAACAGGCTGGGTTGGGTGTTGGCCAGTTTCAACAACGAAGATCATATGGAGCGCAACAGGGTCTTTGGCAATTTCAATGCAGACTATGAAATAGTCAAAGGGCTTACCGTATCGAGTAGATTAGGGATTACGGCTAGCAATGACTACAGAAAAAGATTTGTGCCATATCAGGAGGTATACGACAGGATTTCAGGAGATCTTATTTCGGACCCTTCTAATAGTAGCGTAGAGATGCTGACGGCTAATCAAAGTTCTATGAGTTGGGATGTGAGAGCACATTACAACAAGACGTTCAACAAGAAGCATAACCTATCTCTGACAGCAGTTTACTCAGTAGAGGATTATCAAAATGAGTTTTATAATGCGAAGAAGCTAGGCGTACTAGACAATAGCATCAAAGTACTCAGCGGTGCTGCCGAAAGCCCATCTGCGAATTCGGACAACAACTATGTGCGCAGACTAATCGGTATGATGGGACGTGTACAGTACAACTATAAAAGCAAATACATGATAAGTGCCAGTGTCAGAAGAGACGGATCTTCTCAGTTTTCTTCAGAAAACAGATGGGGCGTATTCCCTTCTGTATCTGCGGGTTGGAACGTGGCAGAAGAAGGTTTTTGGACGCCTTTGGTCAATACAGTAAATGGATTTAAACTAAGAGCCAGTTATGGTACTGTGGGTAACGAAAGATTCGATCCATATTCTTACTCGGCGAGTATTACCAGAAGCGTGGATTATGCTTTCAACTCAGGCAGTGGAGAGACACTAGCCAATGGGTCTACTCAGACAAGCTATGCTAACGCATTGGTGAAATGGGAAATTTCTAAGCAGGCCAATTTTGGTGCTGATTTTGGTTTTTTTGGTAATCGCTTGACCTTGTCGGCCGACTATTACAATACATCTAAAGAAGACATGCTATTCCCGATTGTACTACCAGGATCTGCTGGAGGTGGAGCCAATTCTTCAGTAGTACTCAATGTGGGTAACATGACAAACCAAGGAATGGAGTTTGCGCTGGGTTATCAGGGTATTACTGCTGGAGTCAAATGGGGCATCAACGGTACATTTGCTACCAATCAGAATGAAATTACTAAGATCAATGGAGAGGGTGGTTTTGTCTTTACCAATGATTTCGGTTTGATATCAGGTGCCAAGGATCAATCGCAGGTCACTGTACTTAGCGAAGGGTATGAGGCTGGAGCCTTCTTTATCTTCGAAACCAACGGCATCGCAGATACCAATGAAAAATTGGCCGCCTATCAGCAGATCAATCCAAACGCCAGAATGGGCGACTTGATCTATGTAGATAGTGACGGAGATGGAGCAATTTCACAATCAGACAGAGTATACAAAGGCAGTGGATTGCCTGAGTATGAGATCGGAGCCAATTTCAATGCAGGTTTCAAGCAATTCGATTTCTCTATGCAATGGTACGCTGCGCTAGGCCACGAAGTGATGAATGGCGCAAAAGCTACGGCTTATGCCTATGGTAGACACAAAGACTTAGTATCTGCTTGGTCAGAGGCTAATCCTGTGACCTCGATTCCAGCTTATCGTGGAGATTTGAAACAGCACGATAACTATAAAGGGTACACAGATCTATGGCTAGAAGACGGTTCTTATATTCGTCTGAAAACCATTACGCTCGGTTATTCTCTTCCTGCTGGTGTGTTAGAAAAAGTAGGCGTGAGCAAATTTAGAGTGTATGCTTCAGCGCAAAATTTATTCACATTCACCAAGTACACAGGGTACGATCCCGAAATCGGAGGGGGTATACAATCCAGAGGTCTGGACAAAGGCAACTACCCGATGACTGCCCTTTATCTACTTGGTGTAAATCTTAACTTTTAATAAGCAGAGATATGAAACGAAATATAAAATACTTATTCCTAGTGCTGTTGATAGGCATTATGCCGTCATGTAAGGAGGAATTTCTTGAGGAGACTAACCCTAATGAGACCGCTACAGATAATTACTGGTCTGATCTAAATGATACCAATGCGGGACTTAATGCAGCATATTCTTCATTGCTCAATCATTTTGTATTGAGTATCACAGAAGAAGCCTGGAAATCAGACATGGGATGGCCAGGATATGGTAGACCTACTCCTACAGCTACTGCTGAAGGCGTGTCGTGGTACTACAAGACCTATACAGATGGCACCAATTCGATCAGACAGAAATGGGAAGGTTGCTATTTAGGGATTTTTAGGGCCAATCAAGTCATCGAGGCACTCGACAATCTCGAAGGGACAGTCAATGAAGAAGAGTGGAAGATTCAAATGGGTCAAGCCCGATTTTTGAGAGGTCTGTTGCATTTTTACTTGTATTCTACTTATAACAAAGGCGAGATCATCATCAGAGATTTTGTGCCTCGTTCACAAGAAGACTTCAACAAAGGATTGTCTCCAGCGGCAGAAGTGCTTACGTTTTTTAGAGCAGATTTAGATTTTGCTTATAAAAATTTGCCCGCCAAGTATGAAGAAAATGTGAAGACTGGACGGGCTACAGCTGGCGCAGCCGCTACCGTTTTGGGTACTAGCTATCTACACGAGGGAGAAATAGACTTGGCGATCCCACTATTCGAAGATGTGATTAACAACCCTGAATACGGTTATAAGTTGGTAACGGACTTGGATTTACTATTCACCACCGCAGGTGAGTTCAACGATGAATCTATTTTCGAAATCGTATACAATGAAGAGTTGAGATCTGATTTGGGACAATGGGACGAGCAGAGTTTGTCTAACAGGATGGTCAACAACTCAGTGGCCTCTACAGGTTTTTTCACACCTGCATGGTTGGCTAGCAAGTATAAGAACGAGCCAATGGATCCACTGGATGATAGAAACTACTATATAGACCCTATCGCGGGCAAAGTGCAAAGAAACGTGCCATTGAGAGCCTCAGCGATGGTGGCTTTGATCGAAGACGAGCAGACCCTTTACTACCTGACGGATAATGTGAGCACGAATATGAAAAACTCGGCTACTGGGTGGGGATTCGCTTTGTATAAAAAGTATAGCAATCATGACTATTTGGAAGATGAAAATGATTTGCCTCGTGGCAGTTGGAATTCAGGTAAGAACGTGACCGTAAACAGATTGGCAGATGTGTACCTGATGCTTGCGGAGTGTTATATCAGCAAAGGGCAAATTGCAGAAGCACTTGCACTAATCAACGATATTCGAGCCAGATGGGGATTGATATTGTTAGGGCCTAGTGGAGGGTCTACTACTCGTACTTACGACAATGTAGTCTATACAGAGGCCACTTTGATGGATCACCTGATGTATGTAGAGAAACCTCTGGAGATGTCAGTAGAAGGGCATGCCACGCGATGGATAGACTTGCGTAGATGGGGCAAGATTGGTGAGAATTTCGAAAAACTATCGAAGGAAACCTACTATCTGGTGGATTATACACATTCTAAAATGGACGGTACCACGGCTACACGATTCAAGTCATCATTGGTGCTTAATCCAGGGGCTTTGGCATCAATCACGGTAGACTATGAATATGATCTGACTGCAGCAAACTACAACCCAGAGCTGCATGATTATCTGCCAATTCCATCCAGCGAAGTGGTGAGCAACCCAAATATTAAGTAATGACAACCCTAAATATCATGATTATGAAAAATAGAGGAATAATATTAGCTCTTTTTGCGCTAACCTTCATATTAGGGTGTGCAGAGGACGAGTATGTAGCACCTACCAAAGTGGTAGATGTGTCTTGGTATACCAGTATACACCCGGGTACACCATACAGCATAGATGTAGATACCTATATCGCTTTTATGGATTTGTCACAGAATGAATTGAGTCATAAGTGGGTCATCGAAGAAGGAAATCATTTTCTGAAAAATGGTTTTAGTAATAACGATACCCTGGCACATTTCATAGATGAAACTGCTGGTCTGGAAACAGATGAAAAAACAATCAATGTTTTGTTTGCCAAAACTGGCTTAAATACAGTAAGGCTTTATAACACCTTTAGTGAGCCAGTTACCTACCCAGGTACAGTTCCTTTAGAGGCTTATCAAGAAACAGACGTATGGGTGATAGATACTACGATGGTAGTAGATGTATATGGTGACCTAGAACCTGCTTTCAAAGTTTTTCAAAACGGAACGGAGATTCTAAACATACCTAGTGACAGTATAACCTCTACAGAAAACATAGCGGATTGGCCTGTTATCGATGTAGAAGTCAATACGACACTGACGTTTGTAGATATGACAACTCAGGACAGACCAAATGGAAGATCTTGGGAGATAGCGGGTACTCCTGCTACGTCTGGCGATTCGGTAGCTGTCATTAGCTTTTTGCAGTATGGCACTACGGCCAACTTGGGTAGGTTTACTTCTACTAGAGGAGGTGATCGACCTACCAAGAGCAGGTCGAAGATTATTCCTTTGAAAGTAAGAGTAGTGTCTTCTGCAGCTCCCTTCGAATTGATCGGTGAAGCTAGCGAACTGGAAGATGAAGTGATTACATTTCAAGTGGCAGGTGTCATAGATGACAATACACTAGCTGGACAAACGGCTAATTTTACCGTTCATGTGACCAATGCAGATGCAGCTTTTGATGCCGATATACCCGTACAGTCTTTGGCGGTCAACTCGGAAGATGGTTCAATGTTAGAATTGACCCTGAGTCAGCCAATATACAATTCTGATGTCATTACAGTGAGTTATGCAGGAGGTTCGATTAAGTCTACTGATGCTCGTGATCTGCAGGATTTTAGTACAGCAGCAGTAGAGACCTATAAGGCGCCTAATGTACTTACTGATTCGGATAGATATGGGTTCGAAACCTATGTAGACACAAACGGTAACGCTAAAGGTTGGTGGTCGCAGCACCCTCAGTGGCAAAGGTCTGGCGACCAGGCAGCAACTGGAGACTTCTCTATGTCATGGAGTACAGATGATTATGCTGCTGTGCCTAATGCTACTACTACCCATGGAGATGGAGATATGACACTCCCTGCAGATGTGTACACGATGTCTATCAAAGTGTGGATAGACCCTGCATCAGGTATCGAAGGTGTACGTACAAACTTAACGCCTTGGCAGTTGATCGAATGGGATTTTACTGGAATAGCCAAAGGCAGTTGGGTCACTTTGTCTCAGACCATTACTACCGCGGCAGTTACTACCAAAATGGTGCTGCAATACAATAAAGCCGACTCTCCAGCACTGACTGGGGCTCAGAAGTTCTATGTAGATGACATCTCTTTTGTGCCATTAGAACTAAGACCTTAATTCTTATTTGAATCAATAGACCACTCATTGGTTTTTCTAAACCAATGAGTGGCTACATAAAATATACTGATTATGAAAAATTTATTATTCGCATTAGGTCTGCTTGCAGTCGTGGCAAGCAGTTGTGACGAAAAAGTGTGGCCCATGTCTGAATTGGAACTGGTGCCTGTCTACTCTGTGACCGAAATAGTAGGTACAGACGCTCCATTTGCATTGGAGGTGTACAAAGAGAAAAGCCTCGCGATTACTTTCGTAAAACAAGATTTGCTAGAAAGCACGGAGACTTACGACTATATAGATGCCTCTGATGAGGTAAACTATGGGTTTACTTTTTCTGCCAAAGAAGAAATCTTGCTAGAAGACTCTACCACTACTATACATACACTGGACTATGAAATAAGTGCAGACAAAGCTACTGGGGTAGGCTCGATGACGATCACTACTACAGAAGAAGATGCCACAGTGACTACGCTAGTATATACCGCAGAGGTGGCGGAAGAGGAACGTTACAACTAATTGAAAATTTAATGAAGAAAGCAAACGGCTATATACTTCTATAGCTGTTTGCTTTTTTTATTTCTTACCTACGGATACGATGAACGTAAAGCAAAAAAAGAGAATAGTGATACAAAAATTAAGTATGGCATTGGTGCTGGTATGGATGGCAACAGGCTGTACCACTCCTGCAGCAGAGCAAGCCACAGAGCGCAAACCCAACATTGTCTACATCTTGGCAGACGATCTGGGTTATGGAGATTTGAGCTGCTATGGTCAGCAAAAATATGAAACACCCCATATAGATGCACTAGCTGCAAGAGGGATGAAGTTTACACAGCACTACTCTGGATCGGCGGTTTGTGCGCCTTCAAGATCTTCCTTACTCACTGGCGAGCACACCGGCCATACACCTATTCGCGGCAATCAAGAGATAGGAGAAGAAGGACAGGTGCCTTTGCCTGCTGAAGCCTACACCATAGCCGAAATGCTGAAAGAGGCCGGGTACAAAACGGGAGCGTTTGGCAAGTGGGGACTAGGCTTTGTAGGTACGGAGGGAGACCCTAATAAGCAAGGGTTCGACGAGTTTTATGGTTACAATTGCCAAAGAATGGCACATCGTTACTATCCGGCATATCTCTGGCACAATCAACAAAAAGTGACTTTGGAGGGCAATGACTGGACAAATAAGGAAGTGTATGCGCCAGAAAAAATACAAGACGCCACTTTGCAGTTTATCGAAGATAATAAAGACGAGCCCTTTTTTGCTTATGTACCATTGGTGTTGCCTCATGCCGAACTGATATCACCCAAAGATTCTATATTTGATACCTTCAAAGGCAAATATGTTGAAGACAAACCGTTTGAGCTGCCTCACAATTATTTGTCCGACTATGGACCCGATATCGAGTTGCACAAGTATTGTTCGCAAGAAGCCCCTCATGCTGTGTATGCCACGATGGTGACACGCATCGACAATTATGTAGCTCAGATTGTAGACAAACTAGAAGCAGAAGGTATTGCAGACAATACGGTCGTTATTTTCACGAGCGACAATGGCCCAGCTATAGAAGGCGGTGCAGACCCAGATTTTTTTAATGGCAATGGAGGCCTTAGAGGATACAAACGTGATCTATACGAAGGAGGCATTCGAGCACCTTTTATCGTAGTTTGGCCTGGAAAGGTGAAGCCCGCATCAATGAGTGAACATGTGTCTACCTTTTGGGACATGATGCCCACTTTTGCTGATATAGCAGGTGTAGATTTGAAAGCGTCTACTGATGGCTTATCGATGTTGCCTACTATACTAGGTGCAGGTGAGCAAGCCCAGCACAACCATTTGTACTGGGAGTTTAATGTGAGAGGTGGACGCAAGGCCGTTCGAAAGGGGGATTGGAAAGCCGTGGCTTATAATATGAAGAAAAACGGGTATGACAATATTGAACTCTATAATATCAAAGAGGACGAATCAGAGCAAAACAACGTGGCAGATAGTCATCCAGAATTGGTAGCAGAGCTCAAGCAAATCATGATAGATGAGCATCAGGATTCTCAGCTTTTTCCTTTTCAATAAAAAAACAAATTTTGAAAAAGGGACTGTCTAAAAAAAGTCATATAAGCAATTAGGCTGAATGTTCAATAGATATTTTTGGATAAATAGGATTTTTGAGATAGTCCCTTTTTTATGAAAATAAAACCTAAAGGAGATTTAAGACTCTAAATTTTTCAGCTAAGATTTTACAAATCGTTGAGTAGATTCCGTTTGATCGTAGATCACACGGATGAAATACATGCCCTGATTATATGGAGCAATATCGATAAAAAAGCTGTTGAGCCCTGCAGTTGTACCTGTATATATATCTTCATAGAGTATCGCACCCGTAGCATCAAGCAATAGGATCTGCACAGGGCCTTTGGCAGGTAGTATCATGTTGAGTCGAATGTTCGATGCGTTATGGCCTGCTGGGTTTGGGTATGCATTTTCCACGACTAGCTCTTGAGCAAAATCGATACACCCTTCATTGTTTTGGATATTTATATCTTCAAACTCTTCATCTAAATCTTCTACTGTGATACAGGTATAGCCAATGTTGTTGGCTGTACTGGCAAACGAAAAGTTGAGTGGATAGGTGATGATTTGATTTCTAAGCAAAGTCCCTTCATAACTTTCGTAAATGGACGACTGATTGTCTAAATCGATTCGGATATCAAAGCCATTAAGGGTGACATTCCCACTATTTTTTACGGTAAGTGTCAGGTTGGTTTTGCCATTTTGCTCTTCGGTGGTGATTTGTACTAGTTCCAAATCTAAGATAGGTTCAGCTACGGTAATAGGTATGGTCAAGGTGTCACTGCAGCCTTCTGTCGTACTAGAAATTAGTGAGGCGTTATAATCACCAAGGGTAAGGTAGGTGTGTTGTGGGTTGATTTCGGTACTGGTGACAGGGGTAGTGTCTTCGAAGGTCCACAAGTAGCTATCGGCATCGTTGGATTGGTTGGTGAAATCGATTGTAAGTGGGGCAGAGCCAATGTCTGTACTGGCGATGAAATTGGCTGTAGGAGAGGCGTAGATCGTTACCGTTTTTTGGACGATTCCTTCGCAACCGATATCATCTATGGCTGTTAGGCTTACTTCATAATTGCCAGCAGTTTCGAAATTAATTAATGCAGGATTGCTATTGCCAGTACTTTCTTCTCCGAATGTCCAGTTGTAAGCCACTACGTTGGTTGTTGCCGAAGTAGAAGCATCTTCGAAAACCGTAAACTCATTGTCGCAGTTGTTGTCTACTGTAAAATTAGCCGCTGGCAGATCATGAATTGTAAAACCTTGGCTCACAGTACTAGTACACAAGTTGCTTGGAGTGACAGTGAGTGTGGCGGTGTAGTCTCCAGGTGTGCTGTAGACAGCTATAGGGTTTTGGGTATTCGGTAAAATGTCTCCATTGATATTCCAATACCAAGTATTAATCGGATTTTCAACTTCTGTTTCGGTCTGATCTATAAACTGAGTAGCCGCATCTAGACAGCCAAGGTCTATACTGAAAGCAGCCATTGGAGATAGTTTCACGTTTACATTTTGGGAGACTGTGTCTTTGCAGCCGAAGGTACTTTCAATTCTAAGTTCGACGGGATAAATGCCTTTTTGATCGAAAGTGAAAATGGGATCTTCTTCTGCAGAGGTACCCAACCCACCAAAATCCCAATGGTAATTTTCAATGTTGGCAAAAGCCCCACTAGTAGACTCATTTACAAACTGAACTGGCGCTTCTTCGCAAGGAGGCCCATAGGCGAAATTAGCTACAGGTTTGTCATCGATCGTTAGGGGTAGCACGAGTTCATTGCTACAGCCTAGGTTGTTGGCGACGGTAAGGGATACCTCATAGTTGCCGGAAGCGGTATATTTATGTGTAGGGCTGGTTAGGCCTCCAGAGGCAAAGCTATCCCCATCTCCGTATATCCAGGTTTCTCCAGTGATACCTGATCCAGAGGTGAGGTTGGTAAATTGAGTAACATCGCCCAAGCACTTGTCTTGGATGGAAAAGTCAATATTGGGGCCAGCGATCAAGTCGATGTCTGGTTCGGCGCTCGACGTAGCGCAGCCGGGTATACTGGCGGTGAGTGTCACGGTCTTGCTGCCGTCGGTGTCGAAGGTGAAGGCGCCGTCTTTGTCAGAGCTGCTGCCTTCGCCGTTGTAGTCCCAGGCGTAGGTCAAAGTGGCTCCGACGTAAGCCGTTTCGTCAAAATCGTTGGTAAAGGTAAGTTCGGCTCCCGTACAGATCGGCGCCACCGGAGGGGTGAAAGTAGGCGTCACAGGCTCTGGGTAGATGGATATGGTGTCTTGCACCAAGTTGGAGCAGGTGCCGTCGTTGACAGTTAAAACCACTACGCTATCACCTACTTGAGAAAAAGTATGAGTTGGGCTTATGGCTGTACTGCCGATAGTAGTCCCGCCGTTAAAGCTCCACTCATAAGTCAACCCACCTCCGTCGATGGGCGTGAAGGTATTGGATTGCCCGATGCATTCGTTGGAAGAAGTGGTGAAGGAAATGGCGGGAGCGGTGTTATTTGAAATGATTGTTGATTGGGTTGAGATATATGGTATTTCGTCTGTATCATAAACAGAGAGACTTACTTTGTTTGAAAAGCCACCTGATTCAAAATATATCTTCTCTTCAGGTAGAAATGAAATGGATGTTTGAATATTGGATTCGCACACATTATCGAAATCTATATTGTATAGTCGTCCTTGAAAATTAGCCATTAATAAGTCCCATTTACTTCCGTTTTTAACTAAGTCCACACCAAAATCTCGGCTACTCGACATAAAATTGCCTAAATCTATAGCTGTTGGTGAATCATTTAAAGTACTGAAATCAAACCTATAAAGCGGGCCATTTCTTGATGTAACAAAGCCTTGGTAGCCAGTTCCGTCAGTATCAATGCTTAGGCCAAGGGGATCGTTTAGCGAAAACCCAATGTGAGAACTTACATCTGTAATTACTGGGGTATTAGAGATTTGATCTCCAAAATCTAACTTGAATAATGTAGCTTGGCTTCTAGCTACCAGAAAGCCAACCCAATGGTCGCATTCTTTTACAATATCAATGGCAGTACCTGAATTGATGCCTGCAAAGGAGAATTCGCTAAAGGTAAATGTTTCATTAATTGAATTGCCAAAATCGATTAAGACTACATTTGAAGAGCTAGCATTTACAATAAATGCATAGAATTGATTGTTTTCACGTACTATTTTGACTGCAGTAGGGACGTTGAGAGTCATTCCACTAGAAATTTCAACTATGTTTGGAGTATTGAGTAATGAGTTGCCAAAGCTGAGTAAATAGATTTCTGAACTTGTATCGCCTGTTATGATGGCGTGCCAACCTATTCCATCCCAAAAGACATCTATGCCAGTTGGAGAGTTGAGTAAGTTTGAAAATGATCCGAGATTTTCCACTAAAGGGCTGCTCCCTATGGATGTTCCAAAATTTATTCTAACAAGAGAATTGTTTGATCGAGCTGGGACAAATGCTATTATATTTCCATTATCTATTTCGGCGTCCACATCATAGCAACTTGATAAGCTTCCTGTGGTAATTAGATAAGAAGAGGGAACATTTTTTAAATCATCATTTGCACAGAAATCCCAAGAGTAGCTTGTGGCAAGAGTTGAGTTGTTTTCTATGGCTAGTGTTTCATCTATACAATGTTCAATAGCAAGGTTAAAATTGCTTACTGGACATTGTGCTTTACACAATTTGAAACTGAATAGGGTGAGTGTTAAAAAGTATACTACTCGCATTAAAGTTTGTCTAGTCGATGTTTGATTCTTTTTATGAAAGAAGAAACATTTACAGTTTCACGGCTTTTTAAGAATGATTGCAACAAGTTAGGTTTGAAATCACTTCTAGTGCCTTTGGCTATATAAATATTACCAACTCGTACGATGGCTTGAATGTCGATGAGTGTAAAATACCTTTTCTTAATTGCTCGCTCCGAGTTGAAAATTCTAACATGACTTGGGTCCCAAAAGTTTGGGACACTAAAAATAATTGTTTTCCCAGTTTCAATATTTTGAATGATATCTAGGTCTCTGGTCACGTGTTCTAACACTTCTAGACAAATAACCGTATCATACTCTATATCGTAGCTGCTTTTAGCTAACGCATCTCCTTCAAAAAATGTTGAATCGGGTAATTGCTTTTTTGCTATTTCAATAGCTTTTGTGCTAAAGTCAAACCCCACATAGTTTTTGAATGTCTCGTCTAATAAGTACTCAGTTAGCTGACCAGTACCACAACCAATTTCAAGAATTTTTTGATTTTTATCTTTTCCTAAAAATTTTATTACTTGTGTCCAGTGAACCCAATAATAGCTTTCTTTATAGGTCTTTTTATAATTAGCCCTAGACTCGAATAACTCATCGTAATACGTGGAATCTTTTTCTTCTTTCATTTTTTTGATTCAAAGTTATTATTAACTCATGAATTGGTGAATTTTCAAGGCAAGTTCTTGTACTTGTGTTGCTCTGGAATATTTGTTAATTAATTTGATATTGCCTTCATATTTTAAATAGCCGTTTGAAATCCACTCTTTATGTAATTGAGTAAGTCGCTTGCACACTTCCTCACTCTCATTACAGATGACACCTGCCTTCGTTTCTCTTACCATTTCCCCAACCACACTATTGTCGTCGGGGATCATAAGAATGTTCTTTTTGCTACCCACATAGTCGAATATTTTACCCAAGTGCGTACCAGGTGAGTCGGGCAAAGATGGAAACAATAATAATTGGCAGTTGGTTATTTCCTGTGCTAGTTCTTGCTTGGGTATCCTCTTGGTTACTTCACAATAGTTTTTATCAAGTAGGGAGTAGATTCTATCTACAGGGTTATACATAAAACCAGAAAGCTGCCCAGGAAAGGCATTTCCTCGATCAGCTCCTATGAATTTGACTTTGAAATTTTTTGGTTTTTCTTTTTCGATAAACTGCTTACAGCCTTCCAAGAAGATATTTAATTTTTGGTGTTCGTACAAAGAGCCCCCGTGTACAATAGTAAAGGTGCTGGTGTCAGTAGGAACAACATTCTCGAACATTTCAGGGTCAAAGCCATTGTGTATCACGATGCCTTTAGTAGAGCTAAATTCATTGATTTTGTTTTTCCAGTCTTCGCTAGTAATGGAGAAAAATGCTGCTTTAGAAAGCCATTTTTTCCAGTAGAATTTAGTGATGGCATCCTGTATTTTTTCAGTTACATTTGGCTTGTAATTTTTATGGATAACTCTATTGTTCCAGAGGTCTCGGAAATCAAGAATGTAGGGGATTTTAAAATTTTCATGCAGGGTGTGACACAATCGTAGATGGTGATGTGGGGAGAAAATCCCCAACATACAGTCATAGTGATTGGCAGACAAAATCTCATTACAGTGCTTTAAATACGATTTGTAATTACCTATCATTTGGGGGTCATTGTCTAAATATCCACTCACCCACCTCAATAGAATTCCTAGTTTGTTAAGGAACGGAATTTTTTCAAATTGGACTCTCCATTTTGGTGTCAACTCTAACCCCTTTGGAATTCGTATGACTCGACCGTAAGCTAGCTTTTCATGTCTTACTTCTTTGCAGTCGGGAGAGCCCCAGTCATGTGTGACCAAAGTGGGCTCTATGCCGAATTTGGAAAAATGTTTTAAGTAGGCGTTGGCGCGATACGAGGCAATGACATCAAAGGGCAAGGCATGGTAGGAAAATATGATGATTTTTTTCATAGATTTGGCTGCCTGATTTATTTAAAGATAGATTGTAGTAGGTGATCAACCCTTTCCCTTGATCGATAGTCCAGACCTACTTTTCGACATTTTTCTCTAAGCTCACTTTTATTGAGTGCTAAAATTTGGTCGATTTTGGGATACACTTTACTAATTTCCTCACGAGAAAAATCATTAACAACTATACCTACTTCGTGATCAGTGGCATACTCATCATCCTCAGAAACTCCCTGACAGGTAATATAGGGGAGACCGCAGAGCAAGTATTCTGCCACTTTGGTAGGAGACCTGAATTTTTGAGAAGGAGTGGGCGGGATGGCTACTATGCCCATGTCGGCAGCACTGAGGTAGTCAGGGATTTGAGCGGCGTCGATAAATGCCCGAAGATGGTAGGAGGTAGTAGGAATGTTTTCTTCTTCGAACCAACTATGAATCTGGTTCTTGTCATAATCTGTAGCTACCAAAAAATAGCTCTTGGGATCCTGTGCATAGAGCTGCCCGAATAGCGCAATGATTTCTCGTTCATAATATAATCCGCCGAATTTCCCAGGATAGATATAGACGTGCTGGTCGTCAATTCCCAGAGATTGATGGAGCTGGTCACGAGACTCAGGTCTGAAATAAAAGGTGTCTGGGTCTACTGCGGTGGGGGCTCGATATAGGTTTGCCTTTATGCCTTCGGATTTGAGCTTTTCTACCATGTGGATGGTGCCGGTCATGATGTCACTGGCATGCTGAGCCGCCATTTTTTCTAACCAGTGGAGAATGCGGTAGTTCCAACTTTGCTTTGACCATAGTTTAAGCTCGACCATGAAATCACTGTGTGGCTCGTAGCTGTAAATGACCAATTTTAAATTCATGAATCGTGAAAACAATACGGCTATGGCTGCCGCTACATTAGCAAATGCAAAAATGTAGCGGGTTTTGTAGGTGGCCTTGATTCGAATAATCTGAAAGAAAGTAGATATGACATCAAAAGCTTTTTTGAACAGAAGAAAACGGCCGGTGTGGAATTTTCTAGGATGCCAGTAGATATTGTATTTTTCTAATTCATTCGTTTCCAGTTTGGTCTCCTCTATTGAGAGAGCATATTGAGGTTGTTCGAAGGTGATGAGGTCAAATCGATAGTTCCCGTTTTGGCTCAACGTTTTGATGTATTGTAATAGCAAATTCTGGAACAGGGGGTCTTTGTAGCTGTTGTAGATGAATACCAATATGGGAATGGGGTGGTTCATGTGATAATTGCCATGAGTTGGTAGCGGAATTTAGCTCAGCATAGACGAAACGTGCGGCAAGATACTAAGTATCTGCTTTTGTGGGGTTGGCTTGGCAGGTTTTCTATTTCAGGTTGAACAAATTTGGCTTTTGATTTTCCTTATCAGTTTAGTCACGTTTTGATGTTTAGGCTTTTGTTTGTCTTTGATCGAATTATTTCTCGTGGAGGGCGCTGCCGTTTTCACATCATAGCCCGACGACAGATCGGGCTATCTCCAATGGTGAGCGCAAAAGCTGCGGTTGCCTACTGAGGTCTTCTGTTACCCATAGGGATTACTCGATCTCCCGTGCTCGTGCCTCGCCCCTCTGTCGGATAATGACGGTTAGTAAATGGTCAGGTCTTGAAGTAATAGTTAAAAGCGGAAAGTACCTTTCCAGCTCTTAGATAACTTTTGAACATGATGCTTTTTCGTTTTGCTCGATAGGCAGATAGAAGGCATGGAGGTATATCAAGCTGAGATAATTTTGCTTCCAGTGACAAATAGCCATTGGCGAGGCCGTGTAGATTGGACATGGCAGAACCTGCACTGATACGTCGCAAGTAAATGACCTCTGATGTGAAACTGTATTGATGGTTTTTGGCTTGTTGGATGTAGAACCATAGGTCCTCTCCATGCGTGAAAGAAGGATCGAAGGCATAGTTGTAATTAGGGGCTCTTTTGATCATCCAAGTCACTCCAAAAAATGATTTCCCTGACAGGGAAATGAGATCAGATAAGGGCTCTCCTTTGAAATTCGGCATCCATTGGCTTGTTTCTTTAGACAAGTCTTCGGTTCTGTTGCTGACGGCTCCATCTACAAAACTCAGTTTAGAATTTTGAGCAAAGACCTCTAGTCGACTAGACAGGCTACTGACTGTTAATTGGTCGTCTCCATCTAGAAAGCAAAAGTAGTCTCCTTTCATGGCCTGCATGGCTACATTTCTAGCGACACTGACGCCAGCATTGTCTTGCTTGAAGTATTGAATTCGAGCGTCTGTGTAACCCCGTATGATCTCGTCGGATCGATCGGTGCTGCCATCGTTGACGATGAGTAGCTCCCAGTAGTCATGCTGCTGCGCCAGCACCGAATCAATAGCCTCTGCCACGTATTGTTCGGCATTGTAGACGGGCATAATGATGGACACTAAATTAGGCATGGGCTTCATTAATCAGTTTTTCGATTCTTTTGATTTGTTTGGGGTAGGTGTTGTCTTTTGCGATTGCTTTTCTTTTGTCAGATAGCTCTTGGGTATTCCATGTGGAGTATTCAGCAATAGTTTGTTTTAATAATGGCAACCATTTTTTTTGGCTATAGGACATTTGTATCTCTTGCAGGTCTGCATAAGTGCTTGTGAAACTTGCTACAATGGGCTTGCCTGTGGCCAAGTATTCCATGAATTTGTGTGGATTGGCCAATTGATCTGGATAGTCATCAGATAGGTAGCAGAGGATGAGCAGGTCCATTTCGTCATAAAAGCTAGCCATTTGACTTGCATTTAGTTTTCCTAAATGGGTGACATTCTTGTGTTGTATTTTTTCTAAGTTGTGCTCACAGTTGCCTGCCAAGTAAAAGTCAACGTTGGGTAGCTCCTCAAATGCGCTTTGTACTTGATCCCAGTCAAGGTATGGGATGTCTAAGTTGCCACAATAGCCAATTTTCAAATGATCAGACTTTATGTTTAGCGGAGTTTTCTCAACTCCTTGATTTAACCCATGATTGATGAAATGAGCGTTGGTATTGTTGATTCGGAGACGATCTACGATTTGGACGGTGTTGCCTAGACAAATATCGGCTGTACGAGCAGTTTTGGCTATTTCAAAATCCTGATTCAAATCGACAATATGCGAGATATTGTAGGTATTCAGCAGTGTGAAGTCGAAGAATACTGAATTGTCAAAAGACCAGATGATGTCAAATTTGAGGGCACAATACTTTTCTATCTGTAGGAGTTTGTGTTTGATGAGTCTTTGAGAAACAAAGGAAGGTAGCTTTCTCAGTCCCTTGACAAATTTGGGATAATCCAAAACCTGAAGACCTGCCACCTCCGAGTCACTCACCTGCCAGCGGTTCCCTGCTGGATTGGCAAACACCACTAGGTTGCCCCGCTCCGCTAGGTGTCGTGCATAGTGGTGCTTCGATACATAGATGTGATCCCAGGGTTCGGGGGAGATTAGCAATATGTTTTTACCCGTCAATTTCATTGTGATGTAAGATAGAGAGAAGGTGGTGGATAGCACAAAAAAGGCTTGGCAGGTTTTCGAAATTTGTCAAGCCTTGATTGAACTAACGTCCTATGCAATACCGAGCGTCTCTAGTAGCCGAATTTCATACTCAATGGTAGCGTGGGTAAGTCCCTGTAATCACTTTTCCATTTTATCAGCTGATCTCAATTTGGTGGTTTTGGCTGATGGTAGTTTTGAAGATGTAATGAGCTTGCTCGTGATTCTACAGAACTATGTTTTTTTACTTTATTGTGTTAGGGTATTCTTGTTTACGGCATTAGAATAGATTTCAAGATGTTGTTTTGCAATTGATTTCCAGTCCCAGTTTTCTTCGGCGTATGTTAAGTTAATGAGTCCTAATTTTTCGAGACTACCATTTCGAAAAGAATCTGAAACTTTCATGCAAACCTTTTTAATACTACTCTTTGAAGTGCCGTCAAACAAAAAATTATTGCTGTCTTTGAGGATGACCCCAATATTACCAGTATTTAATCCAATTACAGGTTTTGCATGAGAAAAAGCCAAATGTAGTACGCCAGAATTTCTAGTGTTGATTCTAGGGAGTAAAACCACATTTGCAGCACTGAAATAATATTTGACATCCTCTTCACTTATAAATGAAGCGGCAGTTAGAACATTGGGTTGAATTGAAAATATTTTGCTTTTGATTTCGGTTTTAAGTCGAGCGATAGGCTCCTTGAATAAGGAAGGACGTGTTGCCTTTCCCCAGCCAGGGGCTATTAATATCTTATTGGGGATTTTGAGTTCATAGAAGATATTTTGAATCAACTCCTGTTCTTTCATATTCCTGACAGAACCAAAAACTAAGATGACAAACGATGGTTTTGGGATGTTAAGGAGTTCTAGGGATTTTTCGCGAGGAGTTATGGTAGCAGGATATCGGCCATGAGGTACCCCAACTAATTTCGAATGTTTTTTTACAAGCAATCGGTCTTCTAAAAGGTCAATAATTGTATGGCTTTCAGACCATATCAAACTGTATAGTGAATGATAATTGCTCTGTAATAAATGAGGTTTGTCATTATGTCTTGTGTAGATGATTTTTGCGCCATCATTTTTATGTCTATCGATGTGTTGCTTAACCCGTAGGGTGTCTTGATTAGAAATTTCTTTCCAATTAAAAATGGCTTCAGGCCATTGAAAGTGTATAATATCATATTTTTTGGTAGAGTCAAAAAAATGCTCTATTGAATGTTCACACTCAATTCTAAGGTCTTTTAGTCCTTGTTGCAGGAGCAAATTATATGGGTTTCCATGATTTTCTTTCAGTACAAATAAGACTTTCATGAGAATATGCTAAGGTCTGTGGATTGAATTTTTTGGAGGATCATGGTTTGCTGCTTTTCTGATAGAGTCTCCTTAAACAGCGTGTCATTTGTGCTTGTTATGTCTTGTCTCACACCTTGCTTCCAAGGTTCATTGTTTAATACAGTTTGATCGAAATTCTTATCTGTAAAATCTGATATATCTTGCTTTATGTCGAGTTGTTTTAGAATGTCCTTTGTGTTTGCATCTATTGATTGGATGAATTTTTCGTAGACTACAAAAATGTGTTTTTTAGTGTTGACATACTGTTTTGATATCACAATGTCACTGTTCCATCTTGAAATACATTGTTCTAAACTTCTTTCTCCCCAGATGTCTGGATGCTTGGTAGAATAGTTGTAAATGGAAGCTATTACATCCTTGCCAGAACGTAGAGTGTGAATAAAGTATGCGTTGGGAACGTATTTAGATATGATTGGGATGTAGTGAAGATGCATAGGGGTCTTTTCTATCCATATACGTTTTCCGTTGGAAATAGCAGTTGAATCAAGGTGATCCACCAGTTTGGAGATCCAATATTTGTAAGTCCAATGGTCTAGTCTGTATGGTCTTTCTGATGTGGTTATCCCCAACTCCCTACAACGGTTTGATATTTTTTTTTTATTACTGATATGTAGCCTTTTAAAAACCTTATTTGTGTTGCATAGGGGGTAAAAAAAATGTGTTTCTGGAAAAGAGAATATGCTATCTGATCTAAGTAATGAGTTTTGTAAAAGAGTGGTTCCTGATCGTGGACTACCTATTATAAAAATTCTTTTGTCAATCATAGCCTGTTTTTGACTGTATTTAAGTAACTATTAAAATAATATTTGAGCCTATACGTGAAGGGACGTGGATATAAATGAACTTTTTGAAATTGATCCATAAACCAATTGTATTGGGGATGCTCTGAAAGTAATTGAAATATTGCTTTATTAGCTTTGCTGGGAGTTTTAAATGATCGATGGTAGTGTAGTGTATGAGCAGATGCTACATTTAATATTTTATTTTCTTCGCATGTATTAAAATGGTCTTGAATAGGATAATTATAGCCAATAGGCAATTGATCTATATTTATCTCTAATTGCTGAACCGCAAGACTAAATGATATTTGATCTGTAAATGTTTTATTGCCTGACGGAAACATTTTATTACCCATCATCTCCTCAAAAGTTTCCTGCCATTGACTGTATATTTCTTTGTTTCCCACCACTGGTAAAAGACCAGCATTCCAATAATTCCAAATACTTGTATTGGTTACTGTGGTTTTTAATTTTCTTGGTTGCTTGATATTAAAGTGATTGTGTAGGTTTTTCCAAAAGGTAGCGGTTTCATCAGATCCAGTACTTCCAACTCCTTTTTTGTCAACGGGTAATAAAAAGGTGTCTGTTGGAGATAAGGATTTGAGTATGGTAGGTTCTTTTAGAATGAGTTGATCACTGTCAAAAAAAACGTAATTTCTACTGGGGAAGTTTCTTTCTGCATAACCACAGATGAGAGGTTTGTTCCCAAACCCATAATCAGAGTATTGTGGATTGAGATTTTTCGTAATTATTTCTACTTCTTCTTTTTCTAAGAGTTTCAATGTGTGATTTGTAGGAGTTCTATGCGGTCTTGGACAAAAACATAAAACTCTAGACTTTTTGAAGTCACCCCCAAACTTTCTCAAAGAACGTACGAAAAGAATGGATTGATTTTCCAAATCTCCTTTTTCACAGCATATAATTACTGTTGTATCATGTTTATGTCCCAGACTTGACATTGGTATATGTTGAATTTAGATAGTAAAACGTCGAATACGGATAAGTGCACCTGCAAGATATGGTATGTTATACTTTGAAATCATCTTTAGCAATTTGAAGTAATAAGTTAAGATTTTTCCTGATACTCCTTCCAAATTAATCTGCAATGGGTTTTCTTTTAAAAGCAATATTGCATCATTCCAGTTTGATATGCTCTGTTGTTCCATTGTATTAATGAAATCTAAATAAAGGTGTTTTTCAAATGTTAATTGATATTTGTGAGGAAGAGTTCTCGATAATTGCCTTAACTCTATTAGTCTCTTGATAATTCTATTAGGGTCAAAGATTCGGCTTGAAATGCTATCCTGTCTGTCCATTCTTAATGCATAATCAGCATGAAGGTTATAACAAATAATAGGGTGAGTTAGTAGTGCTTTAATATGGAGCTCTCGATCTTGCCAGTCAAGTAAGTTTTCATTCCAAAAGATGTTATTGAGAGTTTCTTTTTTCCAAGTGGGAGAGGTTGTTTGCCAATTTATTTTTTAAAGTAGGCGGAAAGGTTTTTTTCTGAATCAAAAGAAGAGTCTATTTTATTAAAGTTGTTGACAATAATTTCACCGTGACGGGAAATGTCTCCTTGACTAACAAGTACATCGGGAAACTCTTTGTTAATGATTAGAGTCCTTTTTTCTATACAGTGGGGATAAAGTAAGTCATCACTATCCAAAAAAATCACATACTCTCCTTTACTTTTTTCAATTCCAATGTTTCGACAAGTAGGAGCTCCTTTTGGCTCTCTGTGGCGTTCCAGCCATTTGAAACGGGCGTCTTTTTCTATAAAGCTTTGAGCTACAGCCTTGGTGCCATCTATTGATCCGTCGTCTACGATCAAACATTCCCAGGTTGGGTAGGTCTGATCGAGTACGGATTGTAGCGTTTCAGCGATAAGTGCTTCCCTGTTGAATGACGGGATGATAATCGATACCAAGGGCTGAGCAATCATTTGGACAATAAACTTATGGAATTAGGATGGATCAAGATAAGTAATGGCTTCTAAATAATTTATCATACATCTTAAAAAGAGGTCGAGTAGAAAATTGCTGATCTGTGGTAAAGACTTTATAGCGATTGTAATCCTGAACACTTACATTTAGTAGTTTTTCCCATTGATTAACAATGATTAACTCCTCTTTTCTGTCAGCATCATCTAAAAAGACCGAATATCGTTCTGCGAAGATCTCTTTGAGAAAGGGTATGGCACCATACCTTGCAAATGGAGATGAGTTTCCAACTGGCCCATCAACTATTGCTAAATCAATTTTATCTTTGCCTATAGCATGTTTCAGTGTGTTTTGGTTGTACCATTTGTTTTCTTCGCTAATGGATAATTCCGATTTGGCAAGTGGGGCATGAACAAAAGTAACTATCTCGTCAAGGTTTTCTTGTTTCAAAAAAATGAGCATTACATCTATCCATTCTTGACTTTCATCGATTGCATAAATTTTGGCGTCTAGGTTACTACATTTTATATGCTTGGCCATGTAGATGGTTGATGCACCACAACCAAAATCAACGATCCGTTTGCGTTGGTTGATGGTGATGTCATTTAGGATGTGGACCAAAGTAGCAGGGCGCAAGGACCAATTGGTTTGCGGAAAATAGCTGGAAAATTGATAGCTGTTGTTGAGCGTTGTTTGTGCCGAGATATCATCTAGTTGCCAGCGAATGGCTTGTAGGTGAGGCAAGTCTAGTCCAGTGAGAAAGTTCCTAATCCGGCGTTTTATTTTTTGCTTGAGCATATTTCAAAATTGATCAGTAAATCACTTTGTTCTTTGGGTACGTTTCTTCCCGACCTGTAAAATTGACCGCCTTCTATATCGAGTGTATAAGAGTGCTGTACCCAGTCGCAGACGTCATTTTTCATTGTAAGGTAGTGCGTAATAAAATACCGACCTTCATTTAGTGGGCAGTTAGGAATGAGAAGTGTAAGTTCATTGTCTGCCATCTGAAAGCTAGCATCATGTAGATCTGTACTCAACCAAAGTAGTCGTACTCCTATGTTGTTGTCTATCCTAAAGTCAAGTCTAAAGTCTCCTAATGTATCAGGAAGGGCTTGTTCAAACAGAAAAGTTATGTACATGTCGTGCCCTGTCTGAGGCTTAGTTTTATTTCCATCACTGAGTGCATAGGCCTCTATACTACGGACACGTAAACTGCCATTACCTTTTCTGTCTTTTCTTTGGTACAGGTCTTCTATGTGGTTGCCTCCCATGTAATGAGACAGCCCTTTCAATACATCTCCTGCAAACGACACTTTTCCTTGCTCCATCACCAAACTACGGGTACAGAGTTTGGTGATAGAACTCATATTATGACTGACGAACAATACGGTTCTCCCTTCTCCTTTACTTACATCCTGCATCTTGCCAATCGCTTTCTTTTGGAACTCGGCATCTCCTACAGCGAGTACTTCGTCTACGATGAGGATTTCGGGCTCTAGGTGCGCAGCGATGGCGAATCCTAGGCGTACCGTCATGCCTGAGGAGTAGCGTTTGACGGGCGTGTCCAGATACTTGGCGATCCCTGCAAATTCTACGATTTCGTCTAACTTGGCTCGGATTTCATGGCGATTCATTCCCATGATGGTGCCGTTCATGAATATGTTTTCGCGACCGGTCATTTCAGGGTGGAAGCCCGTGCCGACCTCTAGCAATGAGGCGATGCGGCCTCTGGCTTTGATGCTGCCAGTCGTGGGGCTGGTTACTTTGGAGAGTATTTTGAGTAGGGTGGATTTTCCTGCGCCGTTTTTGCCGATGATGCCGAGGACCTCTCCTTGTTTTACTTCAAAGTTGATGTTTTGGAGTGCCCAGACGTATTCGCTATTGCCCTTGGTCGCTCGATCGTTGGCTTCTCCGATTTTGAGATAGGGGTCTTCCTTCCCACGGATGCTGTGCCACCAACGGTTAAGGTCGTGACTAATGGTGCCAGTCCCGATTTGTCCGAGGCGGTATTGTTTCGATAGATTTTCTACTTTGATGGCGATCTCACTCATATCCTTATACCGTATCCATGAAACTTCTTTCGGTCTTGTTGTAGACCAATATACCTGCAATTAAAATCACGACTGTTATAAAGGCGTCATAACCTAGCAACTGCCAGTTGAGTTGGCCTGAACCTAGAAACGCATATCGAAAAGTCTCGATGATGCCCGACATAGGATTGGCCATGATGATCCATTGGTACTTATCTGGAATAGTCGATAGCGGGTAGATGACTGGCGTAGCGTACATGAGTAGTTGGATGCCAAACTGCAACAGAAAAACCAAGTCTCTGTATTTGGTAGTAAGGGAGGTGATGATCATGCCAGCACCTAGCCCCAAAGCGGCCATCAGCAGGATAAGGACGGGAGTAAGTAGCAACGCCATGTTGGGCTGCACCGTAGAACCTGTCCATAGATAATAGGCCAGAATAGAAATAAAGAGGAGTAGCTGTATGGCAAACTTAACCAGATTGGAAATGACAATACTCAATGGAGTAATGAGTCTAGGAAAGTGGACTTTGCCAAAAATGGCTTGGTTGTCTTTGAATACCGTGGAAGTCTTGTTGAAGCACTCTGAGAAGTAGTTCCAAGCCGTGACGCCACTCATGTAAAACAAAATTTGTGGCATACCATCGGTCGATATTTTGGCAACATTGCCAAAAACAAGCATATAGGTCAGTGTGGTGAAGATCGGCTGGATAAAAAACCACAAGGGGCCTAAGATGGTTTGTTTGTAGTAGGTGACAAAATCCCTTTTCACAAACATGCGCAGTAGATCACGATACTTCCAAATTTCCCGAAAGTGAATGTCGAGCAAGCCTCGCTCTGGTAGGATGATCGTATCCCAGTTACTATCTTCAGTTCCTTTGCTCATTTGGCTAGAGGGTTAGGTCGGTTGCTTAGTAGCACTAAGAACAAAGCATAAAAAGGCATCACTGGTATTTTATATCGCATCAAGGTTCCAAAATTGTAAGTACTTACGCCTACAGCAAAAGCAAATAGGACGGCAAAACTAAGACAGAAAATGAGAATAGGGTGTTTGAGCAAAGAGAAAATGGGAAATCTGTTTTTTCTGGTGAATATATAGATGGTTGTGATTAGTAATATTAGACTTTCTAATGCCGCCAAGAGCATCAATGGGTTTTTGATTTCCCAAGGCCAAGGTCTAAATAAAGTGACAATCACGCCTTGGGGAGCGAGTTTGATAAGGCTACCTATACTTCCGTCCAATTCTCCTAGTGTGTACCCTGAGTTGTCGCCATGTCGGGCGCCCCAGCCATAGCGGATGTCGTAGGCAGTAACCATGGCGGTTTGGGCGATGTTGTCCAGTGCATATCGGCTGTCTTCTGCTGCGATCTTTTCCATGGCAAGCCATCCGCCCCCGAGAAATATAGTGATGAGCAGTGGTGCCAGTGCAATCTTAAATAATGGGTTTCGGATGGCAGATATATATTGAAAATATAGAAATACAGATGCGGCTATCAGAAAGCACAGTAGGATATAGATTTTGATCGCAAAGATCATCCAGCCCATAAATAGAATCAAGAATAGATTAATCAACGTAACTTTGTTGAAAATAGTCATGCGTAGTAACGCATAAGTCATCCAGCACAAGGCAGCCAAAGTAATCGTGTCTTTGAGTATGCCAGATCCCCAGAAAACAACTGAAGGTATAAACAAGCAAGCGATGGCAAGATGTTTTGTTCGGTGGGGATACATTTTTTGAAATACCGAAAACATGGCCCAGTGCCCACTAAATGCAAAAGTGGCAAAGAAAAGCGCTGTAGCGCTGTAGGTCGCGCCGGTGAATAGATCAAAAAAAGCAGTGATTTTAATCACAAAAAGAGAAGCCTCATCACGATACATCCAAATTTTAGAACTATACTGATAGATACCGCCATCGTATGTGCCCGCGGGGCTGAGTAGCAGTTTCAAGCCCGTCAGAGGACTGTCTATGAAGGCCTGCCAGATCCACCGACTGCCATGTGTATGGAAAGTAAACGTATCGCCGCCCCCGTAGTAAAACTGATAAATCAGGCCTAACGCCAGCGCTCCTACGAACTTGCCTAATAAGCCAGGGATGAAGTAGGGTTTGGTCTGAGGACTCGTCACCGCTGGGCGAATGATGTAGGCCAGCATCAGCAGGATGGCAAAGTAGAATGGAGTCACGATCAAATCCTGTAGCCCCATATTAGTTCAACAGATAGTTGAAAATAGTTTTGCTGGCATACTGACTATCCAGCTCACGTGCATCTTTGACTATTTGAGTGGTGCTTGGTGCCGAGGAATTGATGATCCAGTAGTAGGCGTTTTCTGAGGTTCTTGGTAGTTCGATGTCTGAAACCAATTTTTCACTGATTTTTTCAAATCCTCGCAATCCGACTATCTGATGAGTGGCATTAGGAGCTATTTCACGGGCAATGTCTGTGATTTTTCTAGCAATCATCTTAGGAATCACAATTTCACCACCCTGCATGGTTTCTAGGGTGTAAAATAGGCTATCTGTCATTTGTTCTTCTGTACAGAAAAACCGACTCATGTTTGGGTGGGTAATGGGTAATTTTCCTGATTCTCCGATTTCCTTAAAGAGCGGCACTACTGATCCGCGAGACCCCCAGATATTGCCTAAGCGGATGATTGCAAACTTGGAGTGTTCATTGCTTGCATTGAGAAACAGTTTTTCAGCAGCTTGTTTGGAGTTGCCATAAATCGATATAGGGTCTACAGATTTGTCTGTCGAGCAGAGAATCGTTTGTTTTACGTTGTTATCCAAGGCCGCGTGGATGACATTTTTAGTGCCCGTTACATTGGTTTTTAGACATTCTTCGGGATTTTCTTCACAAATGGGGATGTGCTTCATGGCAGCTGCATGAATTACAAGATCAGCACCTTTCATTTTGTCATGCAGTCTTTCTTGGTCTCGGATGTCACCGATCACCCATCTGATCATAGGGTATTTCACTGAAGGGTACCTTCTTCTCAGTTCATACTGTTTCATTTCGTCACGAGAATAGATGGTGACTGTATTTATTTGGGGATATGTTGCCAGTATTTTATGTAGAAAAGCACTACCTAATGTTCCGGTTCCTCCTGTGATGAATATAGACTGGTGGTTCAGCATGCTTCGAAGTTAAGGGATTTGGCTAAATCCAGATTCTAATATTTCGATGAATTAAGAAATTTAGCAGACTGAATTATTAAACTCACTTCTTCATTTACTTTTGATAAAAAAATATTAATGCCTATTTCTCTAGTTACCGGCGGAGCCGGGTTTATTGGAAGCCATGTGGCTGAAGTGCTAATCGCTCAAAGTCATAAAGTTATTGTATTAGATGATCTGAGTGGAGGAAGCTTAATGAACGTGCCTTCAAAGGCAGTTTTTGTGAAAGGATCCATTACCGATCCTGTTTTGCTTGCTCAGGTTTTTGATAAATATAAAATAGACTATATCTATCATTTGGCAGCTTATGCAGCAGAAGGTTTAAGCCATTTCATCAAAAGGTTTAATTATCAAAACAACCTGATCGGAAGTGTAAATCTGATCAACGAAGCAGTCAAACATGAAATCAAATGTTTTGTGTTTACCTCGTCTATAGCTGTATACGGAGGACAGACACCACCCATGACAGAAGAAATGAATCCTCAGCCAGAAGATCCCTATGGTATAGCCAAATTTGCTGTTGAACAAGAATTGAAAGTTTCCAAAGAGATGTTTGGGTTAGATTATGTGATTTTCAGACCGCATAATGTTTATGGGGAGCGACAGAATATTTCAGACAAATACAGAAATGTTATTGGTATTTTCATGAATCAATTGATGAAAGGGGAATCATTGTCAGTCTTTGGAGATGGGGGTCAGACTCGTGCTTTTAGTTATGTGAGTGACATGGCTCTTGTGATAGCTGCAGCTGTAGAGAATAAGGCCATGTATGGGGAAGTGTTTAATATAGGGGCAGACGATGCGTGTTCGGTCAAAACACTGGCCGAGCTGGTGATGCAGGTGATGGGTGTACATGGGAAAATCAATCATCTCGAAGAAAGAAATGAAGTGCAGCATGCTTTTGCTTCTCATGGTAAACTTTGCGAGATAGTTGGTGCCTATCAGCAAACTCCCCTACGAGATGGTCTAATGAAAATGGCTGAATGGGCAAAATCCAGCAATCATTTGCCAAGCAAAAAATTTGAACTTTTAGAGATTTCCAAAAAACTTCCTCCTTTTTGGAAATAATATAAATTGCGCTTCACTTCTATGAACATGTCTAAAAAGATTCTTTTTCTTACGCCATACCCTAAAGATACGGCGGGTTCACAGCGTTTCCGATTCGAGCAATATTTGAATTTGCTTGTAGAGCATGGCATTTATTATGAAAGTCAGTCTTTTATAGATGAGGCTACTTGGAAGGTGCTCTATAAGGAAGGGTACGCTATTCAGAAAATATGGGGAATTTTGTTGGGCTTTATTCGTCGAGTTGGGCTATTAATCAGTGCCCACCGTTATGATTTTGTGTTTGTACATCGAGAGGCTACTCCGTTAGGTTTTCCGTTTATTGAATGGCTGATAGTCAAAGTGTGGAGAAAGCGCTTGATTTACGATTTTGATGATGCCATATGGATGCCTAATACCAGTGTGGAAAATAGTTTGATTTCAAAATTGAAATTTCCTGAAAAGATCAATAAAATCATAGGCTGGAGCTATGCCGTCAGCGCTGGCAATCAATACCTAATGGATCATGCCAGGTTATTCAACCAAAGAGTTCATTACAACCCAACGACTATTGATACCACTTATCGGCATAAGCCGAGTGTTCAAAACAATGATCTTGTAGTGATTGGGTGGACGGGGACACATTCTACTTTAAAGTATCTGGAGCTACTGAGGCAACCGTTAGTACAGTTGGCTTTGGAGTACGATTTTGTGTTTCAAGTTATTGCGGATAAGGAGCCAGAAACCCCCATGCCAAATCAGAGGTTTATTGCATGGAGCAAAAGCACTGAGATTGCCGATCTAAATCTCATTGATATAGGGGTAATGCCTTTGGCCGACGATCTATGGGCCAAAGGAAAATGTGGATTCAAGGCGCTACAGTTTATGGCACTCGAAAAGCCTGTTTTAGTCTCGCCAGTTGGAGTCAATGCAGAGATAGTGACGCCTGATGTGCATGGTTATCATTGTGTTTCGGCTGATGATTATTATCAGAAATTGAAAGAATTAATATCGGACAGGCGTTTGTGTAAACGTTTAGGCGAGGCAGGCAGACAGAAGGTAGAAGCGCATTATTCGGTAGGTTCGAATGCGAATAACTTCCTTGAATTATTCAAATAAATTATAAACTCTTCAAATAGTCCTTGGCCAGATCATAGGTTCGGTCTTTCTTGTCGGACAGCTTTTTTACTTTTTTGAATTGCTCCTTGGCCAGTTCCTTGTCTCCACGATCTGCGGCATATCGGCCTAGGTTCAGTACAGAGTAGAGGTAGTATCCCATTCGTTGTGCTCCTATTTCATCACCATATTTGACACAAAGTTTGTAGTAAGACTCAGCTACCTCTGGTTCATCTCGATGTGCATTGATTTCACCTAGGAAAAAGGCGGCATAGCGTCCGCTGTTTTGTTCATAGCCTGTGTAGTTTTGGTCTATTTTAGCAATGATTGATTTAGCCTCTTTTTCTGCTTTGCTGTATTGACCAGACGAATAAAGCATACGCGCATAAAACCGATGGAAGTATGAGTTGTTGGGAAAGGTTTCGTGTAGATATTGTGAGATAAATAAGGCCGACCTACGATCGTGCTCTTCATTGGCCATGATTCGCATGAGAAAGTACTGTGCTTCTGTACGGGTAAAAAAAGCATAGTTGGCTACTTCTTTGAGTTGGCTCAAGCCTAATTCTTTATCTCCATCTCTGAAAAACATCATGATCGGTTTGAGTATCGGGTAGTTTTCTGGAATCCACACCGAGTAGTAGTTATAAAGGGCATCGCCAAATAAAATCTCAGGGCCAAACTCTTCTTGATCTCTACAGTAGTCCAAATATTTCATGGCATTTTTCCCCGCTGTAGCTGCTTTGCGCCAAGCGTGCCTTTCGGCATATAGTCGTCCTTTGAATGCATAGGCGGCAGACAAGAAGAAACCGCCTTCTACCTCACTGCCATGATCGAATATGTTTTCAGCTACAAGTATAGTACTGTCCATATAAGCAATGAATGCGGAGTCATACTGAGTGTTTTGTATGTTGGGTACGATACGCCACCATTGGCTCAAACCTAAAAGGAAATAGGGTAGCGGATGCCAGCCATATTTTCCTTTCAGCCAACGAAACTGAGAATCCGCTCTTTTGAAATCAAAATTGTACATGCTATTAATGCCTTCGGTGCACTCGATTTGAATCTCGGTGTCTGTGAGTAGCACAGGGATGCTGTCCGCAGTTTGGGCGCTGAGCTTAGCTAGGCTAAGGGTGAAAACGACAAGAAGAGACAGTGTTCGCATTTAATATGATGAAGATTTTTTAGGCATAAAGCTAATACAAGCTAAACAAATACGACTATGTCTGTAAGTGCGGATTTAAATTTCTTCCGTTTTGCCTACAAGGCTTCTGATTTCGATATCTATTTTGTCTGATAGCTCTTTTATTTTGGCTAGGTAGAGTTTGGTATCGTTCCAGTCGGCAGGTTGGTCGGAGAGTAGGTTGGTCAGTCCGAGCAAGGATGTGATTGGGCCACGTAGCTGGTGTGCAGAAACGAAAGCCACTTCTTTGAGTTTTTTGTTTTGAGCGGTGATTTTTTTCTCATATAAGCGCTCTCGGGTCACGTTGCGAAAAGAGAGTGCGACTTTGCTGCCTTGATCAGTCATTACTTTTACGGGGTGGTACTCTACGGCTATCCACATGGTCCTACCATTCAAAGTAGTAAAACTATGTTCGGCTCGAATAACCTTTCCGTCTAACGCTTGAGCAAATTCTCTTTTGAAATCTGCTAGGTTGTCAGGGTGTATGAAGTTGATAGAGCTTTCGCCAATAGACACTTCATGAGACCAATATTTTAATAAGAATTCTCTAAACCGTCGGTTGAATGAGACAATACTATAGTCGGCTGCGACCACCAAATTGGCGACCGTAGTGCTATCCTGTATAGCCTCTAGTAGCTGCAAGGTCTCTTGCAGTTTTTCTGTATTATGCTCTCTCATTGCTGATGGTTAGGGGCGAAAATTTATCAATATGAGTTGAATATATTGGTCTGAATAGAGATTTTTTTTGTAGAGTATGATTTAAGGGACAAAAGAATGTTCTATTCGTTCATGGGGTATTGTGGGTTTAGTTGTTTAATACGATGAGGCTAATACTAGCTTCATTAATCCAATTGGAGTGTTTTAGATGTTTCAATTGGATCGTGCCTACTAAGAAATTACCTTGTTTACTAGCGTATTTTTCCTCAATACTCTCAAAATCTTCGAGTGGAGGAGTGGAGTCGTTGTACCTGACATATAGCCGCAATTTAAAATCTTCACATAAAGCAAGTTTACCATGATTACGTGCATTTTTTTTGTATTCATATTTGTAGTCATGATTGAGAGCAGAGATGTCCGAAAGTACAGCCGACCCTGTTGGTTTGTCTCCCGCACCTTTGCCGTAGAGAAGCTGACTTTCGGCAAAAGCTGTTTCGAGTATCACAGCATTGTATTCGTTGTTTGTTTGTGAGAGTACAGCATCATTGGGTAAGAATGTAGGTAGACAGTAGGCCTCTATTTTTTCATCTACGATTCGGCATTTGGAGATGAGTTTGATAGAATAGTTGTGTCTTTGGGCATAGTTGATGTCGAAAGTATTGATTTTCGAAATCCCATAATTAAAAATGTCGTCAGGCTTAGCAATCAAGCCAAAAGCATGAAACAGCAAGATGCACAGTTTGTATTTTGGGTCGATGCCTTCTACATCGAGTGTGGGGTCGCTTTCGGCAAACCCAAGATTTTGGGCTTCTTTCAGTACTTCATCAAAGGTTTGTCCACCTGTTAGTAGTTTGGTCAGGATAAAGTTGGTAGAACCGTTAAAGATTCCTTCTAATGAGGTCAACAAATCATTGTCGTAATACTCTTCCAGATTTCGGATGATAGGAATACTGGCGCAGCAAGAGGCTTCGTATAGAAAGGATACCTTGTTTTTTTCTTGTAGTGCCAATAATTCTTCCATATGCTCAGCAATCATTTTTTTGTTGGCCGAGACCACGGATTTGCCATTGTTCATAGCTGTAGATACAATGCTAAAGGCTGCCTCTGCATCGTCAATGAGCTCTACAATCACATCGATATCATCATTTTGAAGTAAGTCGTCTTTCTGGTTGGTAAAGTAAGACTTGTCCAAAGGCCTAGGTTTATTCAAGTCTTTGATGCATATTTTTACAATTTCTGAATTGATTGCATTGGATTGTTGTAAGACGTGATAGAGACCTTGCCCTACACAGCCGAAGCCGAATATGCCTAATTTAAGATTTTTCATTTTGGTGCTGAATGCAGTTGTTTCCTTTAAAAATTTTACAGGAAACTTTTCAAGAATTGATGATCTGAGAGGGTAATAAAAGTCCTTTTCAGACAAGCTAAAAAGGATATCATTACATGCTTTATTTTAAGATAAAGGCTATCCGTTTTGCTTATCTGTCCCTGTTGGGATTGGAGTTAGCACCTTCTGCGTCGTTTCCGACAAGGGTTGCTAAGGTTTCGTAGGGCCAAATCCCTCCACCTTTCTTGATAAGTTATCCAATATGTTATTTAGAACGAATCCAAAGATAAGGGGCATCACTTTTCTTCTGCAAGAAACCGAACGGATTCTTTCGATTTTAGTGAAGCCACTGCACTTTGTTGGCATTGTTGTCCATTTCAAAATTGGTGGCTTTTCCTGTTCCACTTTTGAATTTTAATTCTTCAAAAGAGGCGAGTTCTCTGTCTAGTGGCATAAACTCTGTGGTCTCTAGGGATTCATAAGGCAAGTGAATGATTTCGAAGATTACATTGCCTTTTTGAAGTAAGTTTTGAAAATGGATTTTGGATTCATCTACGATTTTGACTTCTGTAAAATCAAAATTTTCTTCATACCATCTCATCGTGTTGATATAATCAGAGGAGGTAATTGAGAAAAACATGGCTCGGGTCATGATGCTATCTGAAGGTATAGGATCATTGAATATCTGTACGGTGTTGCCGTCGGGATCGGAGGTCAGAATATACTGCATGTTTAGATTTTTGTCTTCTGTCACATCTTCTATGAGTTTCTGGCCAGAAGCTAAAAGTCGCTCGCGAACCTCTTCAAATTGATTCGTAGAAAAGCCAATTTTATTAATGCCATTCACGTATTTTTTGCCTTTTGGGAATTTGATTTGATTGCGAAGGAGTATGTTTTTGCCTTGTCGGATCAGCAGATCAAATTCGCCAGTTCTCATTTTCACATGTTGCTGTGGCTTATATTCTTTGATGGCGATGTCTAGGTATTTTCTATACCATGTAGCACTCAGTTTTACGTCTTTTGCCACGATGGTGGCACCGCTTAGCTGAAAGTCACTATTGGCACTTTGCGCCAGTGCAACTGGGGCATGAATGACGAGATTGAGTAGAAAAATTAATGTTAGTACGTATTTGCTGGGTTGAGTCATAAATCTATGAATAGCTTTGAGGCTAAAATAAAATAAATAGCGGTGATATAGGCGGAGTCTATCTGCGTTTCAAAAAAAACTATAGACATGAATCGACATCCTCGATTAATCGTAGTAATTTTGAGCCTATTTAAAATCAGTCTAAATTATTCCATTTTCGAATGAGTAAAGATGATCAAATATTAGAGGAATTCACCTCAAAAGAATACGAACACGGTTGGTCGGTAGACTTGGAGGCTGATGAGGCACCCAAGGGTCTAAACGAAGATACGGTTCGGTTTATTTCTAAAAAGAAAAATGAGCCCGAGTGGATGCTTGAGTGGAGGTTAGATGCGTTTGCCAAATGGAAAGCGATGAAAGAACCTAGCTGGGCCAATGTAAAATATCCAAAGATCGATTATCAAGATATCAAGTATTATTCTGCACCTAAGCAAAAGAAAACACCTGAGAGTCTGGATGATGTAGATCCAGAATTGCTAGAAACTTTTGCGAAATTAGGTATATCACTTACAGAGCAAAAGCGCCTGACAGGTGTGGCAGTAGATGCGGTAATTGATTCTGTTTCGGTAGCGACTACCTTTAAGGATACACTGGGGAAGCTGGGGATTATTTTCTGCTCTTTTAGTGAGGCAGTCAAAGAGCATCCAGAGTTGATCAAGCAATACATTGGCTCTGTAGTGCCTAAGTCGGACAACTATTATTCGGCTTTGAACTCAGCAGTATTCTCAGATGGCTCGTTCTGCTATATTCCCAAAGGCGTAAGGTGCCCTATGGAATTGTCTACTTACTTCCGTATCAATGCGGCCAATACAGGTCAGTTTGAGAGAACGTTGATCGTGGCAGATGAAGGATCGTATGTGAGCTATCTAGAAGGATGTACAGCGCCTATGCGTGATGAAAATCAATTGCATGCAGCAGTCGTAGAGATCGTAGCACACAAAAATGCTGAAGTGAAATACTCGACGGTACAAAACTGGTACCCTGGCGATAAAAATGGCAAAGGTGGTATCTACAACTTCGTAACGAAGCGAGGAATCTGTGCTGGTGATCATTCCAAGATTTCATGGACACAAGTAGAAACAGGTTCGGCGGTCACTTGGAAATACCCTTCTTGTATTTTGAAAGGAGATTATTCTGTGGGCGAGTTTTATTCTGTAGCCGTGACCAACAACTATCAGCAAGCAGATACTGGAACTAAAATGATTCATATTGGTAAAAACACCAAATCTAGAATCGTGTCCAAAGGCATATCAGCAGGGCATTCTCAAAATAGCTACAGAGGTCAGGTGCAAGTGATGAAGCGCGCAAAAAATGCGAGAAACCACTCACAATGTGATTCACTTTTAGTAGGAGATCTATGCGGTGCACACACATTTCCATACATAGATATCGAAAATTCATCTGCTCACGTAGAGCACGAAGCAACTACTTCGAAAATAGGTGAGGATCAGATATTCTATTGTACTCAGCGTGGTATAGACGAGGAAAATGCTGTAGCATTGATCGTCAATGGATATGCCAAGGAAGTACTTAACCAGCTACCTATGGAGTTTGCCGTCGAAGCTCAGAAGCTGTTGGCATTGACGCTTGAGGGATCTGTCGGATAAAAAATAGATCATTAAGATGAATTGAAAACCCTGAAAAATGCCTAAGCATTAGTCAATAAATTTCAGGTTTTATTAAATAGTTAAAGAATTCAGAATTCAAGGAAACAAAAGATCACGCAGGTGAATCTTGAACTTTGAATATCAAATTTTGAACATAAGACATGTTAAAAATAAAAAATTTACAGGCTCGAGTAGAAGAGAAGGAAATCCTAAAAGGAATCAACCTTGAAGTAAAGCCAGGAGAAGTACATGCCATCATGGGGCCTAATGGCTCTGGTAAAAGTACTTTGGCATCTGTGCTTGCCGGTAGAGAAGAATACGAAGTCACAGGAGGAGAAGTGGAATACCTAGAGCAGGATCTTCTGGATTTAGCTGCAGAAGAAAGAGCAAGAGAAGGGATATTTTTGGCTTTCCAGTATCCTGTAGAAATCCCTGGGGTGACAACCACCAATTTTATGAAAACGGCTTTGAACCAAATCCGTGAGCATAAAGGACTAGAGCCTTTAGATGCAGTAGCATTCTTGAAGCGTATGAAAGAGAAAATGGCCTTGGTCGAAATTGATCAATCATTGTTGAGTCGTTCGCTCAACGAAGGCTTCTCTGGTGGAGAAAAGAAAAGGAATGAAATTTTTCAGATGGCCATGTTGGAACCAAAACTTGCCATCTTGGATGAAACTGATTCTGGCTTGGATATCGATGCCTTGAGAATCGTGGCCAACGGCGTGAATGCCCTCAAGTCTGCGGACAATGCGACCATAGTGGTTACACATTACCAAAGGCTATTGGACTATATCGTGCCTGATTTTGTACATGTTTTGTACAAAGGTAGAATCGTAAAATCGGGTACCAAAGACTTGGCACTAGAACTAGAAGAAAGAGGGTACGACTGGATCATCAAAGAATTAGAAGAAGCTTAAGAATGAGCGATTTGGATAAAAAAATATTTGGTCAGGAACTAGTGGATCAGGCAGCACAATTCGTTGCCAACATGAACGGTAGCGCCATTCCTCAATTGGGTGAAAACCGTAAAAAGGCGCTCAACTTCTTGAAGGATAATGGTTTTCCTGGGCCTAGAGCTGAAGAGTACAAATTCACAAAACTGACAAAAGCCATCAGTAGTAAATTCGACTTGTCGAAATATGCTGATATTGATCAAGTGCCGCAGGAGCTGATTGATGACATTCGTGCCAAACACGAAGGAGCAAACGTGCTGTTTTTTGTGAATGGAAAATATGATGTAGATAATTCTATAGTCATTTCTCCTTCGGAGCAATTGACCATCGAGTCATTGAAAGATTACGCTGCATCGAATGATGTGAACGAATTGTTTAAAGATGATTCAGACCCATTTGCTGCGCAAAACAATGTGTATGCTAACGATGGTGTAGTTGCTCAAATTGCCAAAGGGAAAGTAGTGGCTGCCCCTGTGATTTGCTATTATATTTCTGTAAATGATGGCAATGCCAATCATGGCTTTATTAAAAATATTTACTTGGCCAATGAAAATAGCCAAGCTGACTTTGTTCATTTCCATTTGTCATTTGGCAATGAGAGTACCTTTATCAATGAGTCTAAAAACTACATTGTAAAGCAAAATGCTCGTGTGAGTCTCTACAAGATTCAAGAAGAATCACCAAAGGCTGTTTACATCGGAAATACCCGTGTGTATCAGGAAAGAGATAGTACTTTCTCTTCGTATGTATTTACATTGGATGGTGAAGTGGTGAGAAACAACCTGCATATCGAAGTGGACGGAGAAGGCTGCGAAAGTAACATGTTTGGTTTGTACTTGACCAAAGGAAAAACACATGTGGATAATCACACCACAGTAGATCACCGCAAGCCAAATTGTAATAGCAACGAGCTATACAAAGGCATTATGGACGATCAGTCTCGTGGCGTTTTCAATGGGAAGATATTTGTACAACAAGCAGCACAGAAAACTAATGCTTTTCAGTCGAATGGAAACATCCTTTTGTCCGACGATGCCGTAATAAACACCAAACCCCAGTTAGAGATTTGGGCAGATGATGTGAAGTGCTCACATGGATGTACTACAGGGCAACTCGACGAAGAAGCGATCTTCTACCTTAGGGCGAGAGGTATTGACAAACAAAAGGCAAAATCGATGATTTTGTTGGCTAGCATGGCCGAAGTGATTGAAAAAGTAAACCTAGGCTGGTTGAAAATGGAGATCACAGACAAAGTGATCGCAAGATTGAACATATAAGTGAAATGGTGGACGCAGCAATTGATATTCAGGAAATAAGAAAGCAATTTCCCATTCTTCATCAAGAAGTAAATGGCAAGCCTTTAGTGTATTTTGACAATGCCGCTACCTCGCAAAAACCGCAATGTGTCATCGATGCATTGACACATTATTACGAGACAGACAACTCTAATATCCATCGTGGTATTCATACTTTGGCAGAACGAGCGACTACAGCTTTCGAGAACACGCGTAAAGCTGTAGCTAAGTTTTTGAATGCCAACGAAACGGAGGAAATTATCTTTACCAAAGGTACAACCGAAGGCATCAATTTGGTAGCGACGACCTATGGTAGAAAGTTCATAGGAGCAGGTGACGAAATCATTGTCTCTGCACTGGAACATCACTCTAATATCGTCCCTTGGCAAATGCTTTGCGAGGAAAAAGGCGCAGTACTCAAGGTGATCCCAGTCAATGAAAAAGGAGAATTGATTTTTGAAGAGTATGTCAAATTGTTGTCGGACAAGACCAAATTGGTCTCTGTCAACTATATATCCAATGCACTGGGTACGATCAACCCAGTAAAAGAAATCATCAATGCGGCTCATAAAGTTGACGCTAAAGTTTTGATCGATGCCGCACAAGCAGCGCCGCACGTAAAACTAGACGTGAAGGCTTTGGATTGTGATTTCATGGCATTTTCTGCACATAAAGTTTACGGTCCTACTGGTGTTGGTGCCTTGTATGGCAAACGAGATTTGTTAGAAGCCATGCCTCCCTACCAAGGTGGCGGTGAAATGATCAAAGATGTGAGTTTCTCTGGAACTACATATAACGATATTCCATACAAATTTGAAGCTGGCACACCTAATATTGGTGAAGTCATTGCCTTCAAAGCTGCGATCGACTTTGTGGAGAACTTGGGGCAGGAAAATATTGCCCATTACGAGGATGAATTGATGGCTTATGCCAATGAATTGCTGAAAGAAGTACCAGGTTTTACACCAATAGGTACTGCCGATAAGAAAGCGAGTGTAATCTCATTTTTGATCGAAGGCATACACCCATTCGATTTGGGACAGTTGCTAGATGCCAAGGGAATCGCAGTTCGTACGGGACATCATTGTGCCCAGCCATTGATGGAGATTTTTAATATTGAAGGAACCGTGAGAGCCTCTTTCTCTGTTTATAATGCAAAAGAAGAAATCAAATATTTTGTAGACGCACTTCAGGCGGTTGTCAAAATGTTTAAATAAGTATATGGCTACTATTCAATCCATTCAGGACGAAATAATTGAAGACTTTGGGATGCTCGATGGAGATATGGAAATGACCATCGGTTATGTCATGGAATTGGGAGCGAAGCTACCCGAACTCCCTGCACAGTATCAAACAGACGACAATATTGTAAAAGGCTGCCAGTCTAAAGTCTGGCTCCATGCTGATATGAACAAGGGTAAGGTGGTCTATCAGGCCGATAGCAATACGGCGATTACCAAAGGGCTAGTGAGTTTGCTGGTCAGAATTTTGACCAACCAGACACCTGATGATATTTTGAACGCAGATCTATTTTTTCACGAGAAGATAGGTATGAATAGGTTTATTGGTACCCAACGATCTAATGGTTTTGCGGCTATGATCAAACAGATGCAGATTTACGCATTAGCCATGAAGGCAAAAATTAATCAATAAGTTATGGCAGAAGTAAACAACTTAAGAGAAAAAGTACTAGCAGCAATCAAGACGGTCTACGATCCTGAGATTCCTGTAGATGTATATGAGTTGGGTTTGATCTATGAGATCAATGTTTTCCCAGTCAATAATGTCTATGTGCTGATGACTTTGACTTCGCCAGCTTGCCCTTCTGCAGAGGCTATTCCTGACGAAATCAAACAGAAAATAGAGCAGGTAGAAGGTGTGGGAAAAGTGGATGTGGAAGTCACTTTCGACCCTCCCTATGAGACCGAAATGATGTCTGAAGCAGCCAAGTTGGAACTTGGGTTTTTATAAAACATTCCTCTTCAATCCATCGTCTGTGGGTTGTAAGTTTGCTTGAGAAGATTTAATAAGATTAAAAGATTTTAATAATACACATATGTATCCAGAAGAACTAGTAGCCCCAATGCGAGAAGATTTGACTTCTGTGGGCTTTGAAGAATTGAAAACAGCTGACGCAGTGCAGCAGCATTTGTCAGATCACAGCGGCACCACTTTGTTGGTGGTCAACTCAGTATGTGGGTGTGCAGCAGGAGCGGCTCGCCCTGGTGTGAAAATGGCCGTAGCCAACAGCGATAAGAAGCCCACACATTTAGCTACAGTATTTGCGGGAGTGGATGCAGATGCTGTGCAAAAGGCGAGAGAGTTTACTTTGCCTTACCCTCCATCATCTCCGTCTATTGCTTTATTCAAAGATGGTGAATTGGCACACTTTATCGAAAGACACCACATCGAGGGACGTAGTGCAGAAATGATCGCTGATCACCTTACACAGGTGTTTGACGAATTTTGTTGAAATAAATAATAATTTATAGTGAAGAATGAATAGTTTCTGAGACCAAACTCATTATTCATTCTTCACTATTTTTTTATCATTAAAAAATGCCTCAATCCAAATCAACCATGATGCCGTTGGGCACTGTAGCTCCGGCATTTTCACTTCCTGATACTGTTTCTGGCAACACACTTTCTCTTTCAGATGTAAAATCTGAAAAAGGGACGGTCGTCATGTTCATTTGTAATCATTGTCCATATGTGATTTATGTACAGGATAAGGTAGTTGAGTTGGCTTGTGATTTTCAAAACAAAGGCGTTGGTTTTGTAGCGATAAGCGCTAATGATGTAGAGAACTACCCAGAAGATGCTCCTGATTTGATGAAAGAGCATGCAGAAAAGCACAATTTTCCTTTTCCATACCTCTATGATGAATCCCAGCAAGTAGCTAAAGCTTTTGATGCAGCTTGTACGCCTGATTTTTTTGTATTCGATAGCCAGGGTAAGTGCGTTTATCGTGGGCGAATGGACGGCGCCACACCAGGTAACAATGTCCCAGTTACAGGTGAAGAATTAAAAATGGCACTGAACTATTTGGTGGAAGGCCTTCCTATAGATACCGAACAGCATTCGAGTATAGGATGTGGGATCAAATGGAAGAAATAATTAACCAATAGTATTTGTGTTTCGTGAGAGTAGCTGTAAAATTGTAAAGCAACTGATACACAAAAACACTTCTTACGAAAATACTCAAAAATGTCCGTCCACCAGTCCAATATCAAGCGAGTTACTACGCACCAACTTCAAGAAATGAAAAATCGTGGAGAGAAGATCTCCATGCTTACCGCTTATGATTATTCAATGGCTCGGATATTGGATCAGGCGGGTATAGATGTACTACTCGTAGGAGATTCAGCATCCAATGTGATGGCTGGTAACGAGACGACTTTACCAATCACTTTGGATCAAATGATTTATCATGCGCAAGGTGTAGTAAGAGGGATCAGTAGGGCTTTCGTAGTAGTCGATTTGCCATTTGGTAGTTATCAAGGCAATTCATCTGAAGCCTTAAGATCAGCAATAAAAATCATGAAAGAATCTGGTGCACATTCGGTGAAGCTGGAAGGTGGTGCAGAGATTCAAGAAAGTATTGTAAGAATCTTGAGTGCAGGAGTACCTGTGATGGGGCATCTAGGATTGACTCCTCAATCCATTTACAAATTTGGCACCTATACAGTAAGAGCACGAGAAGAAGCTGAAGCAGACAAGTTGATTGCTGATGCTAAGCTCTTAGAAGAAACGGGTTGTTATGCCATTGTATTGGAGAAAATCCCAAGCAAGCTGGCCAAACTGGTCGCCGAGACCGTGAGTATTCCGATCATCGGAATCGGAGCAGGACCCCATGTAGATGGTCAAGTGCTCGTCACACACGATATGCTCGGTATCACACAAGAATTTCAGCCCAGATTCTTGCGTCAATACACCAATATCAGCCAAATCATGACAGAGGCCGTGCAAGGCTACATCAAGGATGTAAAAGCTAAAGGCTTTCCTAGTGAGAAGGAGAGTTATTAGAGCATGACTGGTGGAGTGGTTTTTTCAAGGTGGGCTAATGATCTAAGAAAAAACAATCGTGCCTTATTGAAAGGAGGGGAAGGGTCAAGTTATCAAAATTTTGACAAATCCTATATTGCCAATTTCTAGCCCTTGTTGGCCTTGTCATCAACAAGTTCCCAGCTAAATAGTTTACATAAAAAAACATTCCCTCCAGCTATTAACCAACCAATCCATCCCCCTTTCTGTAAAGATTTATTAAATTCGCCCCTTAAAACAACAGAGTCTAAAATTTGGGCAACTTCAGACTCCTGACCCCTCCAGTCTTCGGGCTGACTATTATCAAAATAAATGTTGGGTATTATTTAATTGAAGGAACAGAAAAATGGCACAAACAGCTAAGATCATTTACACAAAAACTGACGAAGCGCCCGCGCTCGCCACTTATTCATTTTTGCCTATCGTACAGGCATTCACCAAAGCAGCAGGAGTAGAAGTTGAGACTAGAGACATCTCTTTGGCCGGCCGAATCATTGCTAATCTATCGGATTATCTCACGGATGATCAGAAGATCGGTGATGCACTAGCTGAATTGGGGCAATTGGCTACCCAGCCAGAAGCCAACATTATTAAGTTGCCAAACATCAGTGCTTCGATTCCTCAATTGCAAGCAGCAATTAAAGAATTGCAAGCGCAGGGATACAAATTGCCAGACTACCCTGCCAACCCTAGCAATGACGAAGAAAAGAAAATCAAAGCGGCTTACGCTAAAGTATTGGGTAGCGCAGTAAACCCAGTCTTGAGAGAAGGGAATTCGGACAGAAGAGCACCTAAGGCAGTTAAGAACTTTGCCAAGAAAAACCCACATTCGATGGGTGCTTGGTCTGCAGACTCTAAATCTCATGTGGCTAGTATGTCAGCAGGCGATTTTTATGGAAGTGAAAAATCAGTGACCGTAGCCGAGCCTACTGATGTGAAGATCGAATTTGTAGGTGCTGATGGGTCTTCTCAAGTATTGAAGGAAAAAACAAGTCTTTTGGCAGGCGAAGTCATAGATGCTTCTGTGTTGAGCATGTCTGCGCTAAAGTCATTTGTTGGAAAAGAGATTGCTGATGCTAAGGCAAACGGCGTGTTGTTTTCTTTGCATATGAAAGCGACCATGATGAAGGTATCTGATCCTATTATTTTTGGTGCTGTAGTAGAAGTATTCTATGCAGAAGTATTCGAAAAGTATGCAGACCTATTCGCAGAATTAGGCGTAACAGCCACCAATGGACTAGGAGATGTGTACACTAAAATCGCTGGACATGCCAAAGAAGCTGAAATAAAAGCAGCGATCGAAGCAGTATATAAAAACAGCCCAGATCTAGCCATGGTGAATTCAGACAAAGGAATCACCAACCTACATGTACCGAGTGATGTGATTATCGATGCTTCTATGCCAGCGATGATCCGTACGTCAGGTCAAATGTGGAATGCAGCAGGCAATCAACAAGACACCAAAGCGGTGATTCCAGACAGATGCTATGCTGGCGTCTACCAAGAAACTATAGACTTCTGTAAAAAGCACGGTGCATTCGACCCGACTACGATGGGTAGCGTATCAAACGTTGGTTTGATGGCTCAGAAGGCAGAAGAATATGGCTCACACGACAAGACTTTCCAGTTGAATGCCGCTGGGACAGTTAAAGTCACAGATACTGCAGGCCATGTATTGATCGAGCAGTCAGTAGGTGAAGGAGACCTTTTCAGAATGTGTCAGGTGAAAGATGCACCGATCCAAGATTGGGTAAAGTTGGCGGTATCTAGAGCGAGAGCTACGGGCAACCCTGCTGTTTTTTGGTTGGACGAAAATAGAGCACATGATGCGCAGTTGATCACTAAAGTGAATGCTTACTTGAAAGATCATGATACTAATGGATTGGAAATATTGATCCAGTCGCCAGTAGAGGCTACGAAATTTTCTTTGGAAAGAATCAAAGAAGGAAAAGATACCATCTCTGTAACAGGCAACGTACTGAGAGATTATTTGACAGATTTGTTTCCTATTTTGGAATTGGGAACCAGTGCAAAAATGCTTTCTATCGTACCATTGATGAATGGCGGAGGTTTGTTTGAGACAGGCGCCGGAGGATCTGCTCCTAAGCACGTGCAGCAGTTCAACGAAGAAGGTCACTTGAGATGGGATTCTTTGGGTGAGTTCTTAGCCTTAGCAGTTTCGCTAGAGCACTTGAGCCAAACCACCGACAACGCCAAAGCACAAGTACTAGCTGATGCTTTGGACGAAGCGACTGGCAAATTCTTGGACTTGGGTAAATCTCCATCAAGAAAAGTGAACGAAATTGATAATAGAGGGTCTCACTTCTATTTGATGACTTATTGGGCAGAGGCTTTGGCTGCACAAGACAAAGACGCTGATTTAAAAGCTAAATTCACGGAAGTGTCTAAGGCTTTGGCTGCCAATGAAGATAAAATCAACGAAGAGCTTTTGGCTGCACAAGGAACAGAAGTAAACATCGGAGGTTATTATCAACCAAACGAAGCTTTGGCATCTGAAGCTATGCGTCCAAGTGCCACATTGAACGGCCTTTTAGCAACAATCATTTAATTTGAAATGATAAAAGCTTACAACATACTAACCCTTGATATTTTTGCAGCAAACGCTATTTGTTGTTGTAGTGGGTATAGGTGATATTGTAAGACGCTAGATATAGAAATTATAAACCTCGTCTTATGGCGAGGTTTTTTTGTTTATGGTAACTTAGTAATTAAAGAGGTTACTTCAAGTAACCTCTTTAATTAATTCTATAATATGGAACTAACCAATTATCAAATCTTATTATTGTTTTCCGTTGGAGGACTGATGGCCATTATAGGCCCGTTGGTGATCAGTAGCCTACTTAGGCCCAGCCGACCCAATGAAGAGAAGCTCACTACTTACGAATGTGGAGAGGACCCAACAGGCACAGCATGGGGTAAGTTCAATATTCGATTTTATGTGATTGCACTCGTATTTGTACTGTTCGAAACAGAATTGCTCTTCCTGTTTCCATGGGCCATAGTTTTTGGCAACGAACAGTTGAATGCAGAAACTGCAGGCAACTGGGGCATGCTTGCCATGGTAGAAATGGGCTTGTTTATCCTAATTCTAGTATTGGGTTTGGTCTATGTCTGGGGCAAAGGTTACCTAGAGTGGGAAAAACCAGATGTGAATATATTGGATGCAGATAGCACAGTACCCGATGCTATGTACGATTCTCTAAATACCAAATACAAGTCATCTTGACTTTTGAGTTTTAAATCTTGAATCTAAAAAAATGAAAGGCCTACTCGACCAACAATTCAGCAACGGAGGAGTGATACTTAGCAACCTCGAAGACCTTACTAATTGGGCTAGAATGTCCAGTATTTGGCCTATGGGCTTTGGCTTAGCTTGCTGTGCCATAGAGATGATGGGATCAATGGCTTCTGGCTATGATTTGGATCGTTTTGGGGTAGTACCCAGAGCCAGTCCTCGGATGTCCGATGTCATGATCGTGGCTGGCACCGTCACCTACAAGATGGCCGATCGAGTGCGTAGGCTTTATGAGCAAATGGCTGAGCCACGATATGTCATATCGATGGGTAGTTGTGCCAACTGCGGAGGACCCTATTGGGAACATGGCTATCATGTGGTAAAGGGGGTTGATAAAATAATTCCTGTAGATGTGTATGTGCCAGGTTGCCCGCCGAGACCAGAGGCTTTGATAGGGGGAATTATCAAGCTTCGTGAAAAAATAGAAAATGAGACCTTGGTAGCCCCAGAGGGATTTAAAGAGATTTTGGAAAAACAAGCCTAATCATGACTACAGAAGATTTCAAGCATTTAATTGATTTAAATCTAGGGGAAGGTACGGTACTTTCCATAGATGAGAATGCCACACCTAAGGCAGTTGTTATTGCGCCAACGCAAATAGTAGCGGTCTGTGAACTGCTCAAAGACAACGACCAAACGTACTTTGATTTGCTTTCTTGTCTGACAGCCATCGACAATGGACCAGAAGTCAATACCATGGAAGTTATCTACAACTTGTATTCCATTCCATTGGAGCATTCACTAATGATCAAAACGGTGTTAGACAGAGCGTCTCCTGCTATTGATACAGTAAGTCATTTGTGGAAAACAGCCGATTGGCACGAAAGAGAAGCTTTTGATCTATTTGGTATCAGCTTCAATAGCCACCCAGATTTGAGAAGAATATTGATGCCCGCCGATTGGGAGGGGTATCCCATGAGAAAAGATTATGAGGAACCAGCCACTTATCGTGGAATGAAAACGATCAGAGAGGAGGAAGACCCGTCATGAGCCAAGCCATAGAATATAAATACCGTCCAGAAAACCTCAACGAATCGGCACCTAATGTGCATTCAGAATCGACCTTGTCTCGCGACGAGATGGTTATCAATATTGGGCCACAGCATCCATCTACGCACGGTGTGCTCAGGCTGGAAGTGGTAACAGACGGAGAGATCGTAGTAGATGTAGTGCCACATTTGGGATACTTGCATAGATGCTTCGAAAAGCATGCAGAATCTGTAGCTATGAATGGTGTGATTCCTTTTGTGGATCGCATGGATTATGTAGGCGCGATGAATTCCGAACATGCTTATGCCATGGGTGTAGAGCGTATGCTTGGCATAGGTGAAAAAATCCCCAAACGAGTAGAATACATTAGAGTGCTGGTAGCGGAGCTCAATAGAATTGCTTCACATTTTGTAGCTATTGGAACATACGGATTAGATATTGGTGCTTTCACCCCATTTCTCTGGGTAATGCGCGACAGAGAGCACATACTCAGACTGCTCGAATGGGTGAGTGGTGCTCGAATGCTTTACAACTACATCTGGATTGGAGGTTTGTATTATGATTTGCCAGCAGGCTTCGAAGAAAAATGCACAGAGTTTATCAATTATCTCAAGCCCAAACTAGTGGAACTCGATGAGGTATTGATGAACAACACAATATTCATTGAGCGTACGGCCAATGTAGGAATGATCCCAAGAAACTTAGCCATCAATTATGGTGTGACAGGCCCCATCTTGCGTGGGTCAGGTCTTCGCTTGGATTATCGCAGAGTAGATGGGTATTCCGTCTATCCAGAGTTGGATTTTGATGTGCCGATCGGTACGGGAGCTATGGGGCAAACGGGGGATTGCTGGGACCGTACTTGGGTACGTGTGCAGGAAGTCAAAGAATCTGTGAAGATCATAGAGCAGTGTTTGACACAATTGAAAGGAGATCATAAGCGGACACGGGATTTCGATCCTCGAGAATTGGTACCGAAAAAAATTAGACCCAAAGCACAAGATTTGTACGTGCGAGCAGAAAATCCGAAAGGTGAATTAGGCTTCTTTTTCCGAACGGACGGCCGATCAGATATCGCTGTGAGATGCAAAGCGCGTGGGTGTAGTTTTTCTAACCTGTCCATTCTACCTGCCATCTCCAAAGGCTATATGGTAGCCGACCTTATTGCTATCGTAGGCTCGCTGGACTTTGTAATGGGAGAAGTGGATCGATAACCCCACTTCCTATTCAAAAATCATTAAATTTAATTACCTAATGATTTTTGGATATGGATCTCAATTTATGCCTTAAAGTACTGGACGCAGAGCAAATTCGCCAAGCCGATCAGTTTACCATTAAAAATGAACCGATACATTCGATTGACTTGATGGAGCGCGCCTCCGAGGTGTTCGTTCGCTGGTTTATACATACGTTTGATGAGGACTCGCCTATAGTAGTTTTTTGTGGTGTGGGAAACAATGGTGGAGATGGCTTAGTCATCTGCCGTTTGCTCAACGATGCAGGTTATACAGTTTCTCTCTTTTGTGTTGGTGATCCTGATTCGGGTTCAAGAGATTTTAAAATCAATTATGACATAATCCAAAATTATGATATTCCACAGACCGTCATAGATGAGACCAATCTTCCGTCTATGGGAAAGGATGTGATTATTATTGACGCTATTTTTGGCTCGGGGCTCAGTCGTCCTGTTGATGGTCTCATCGCGCGTACCATAGAGCATCTCAATGCCGAACCTTGCAGATTTCGAGTGGCAGTAGATATAGCTTCAGGCTTAGGTTGCAGCCAGCGTTTTGAGGGAGGGCCTATCATGAAGGCAACCCATACAGTTTCCTTTCAGGTGCCTAAGCTTTCTCTTTTACTGCCGCAGAATGAAAAATATAGTGGAGAGCTGGTGATCAAAAGTATTGGTTTGACCGAGGAATATTTACAATCCTTATCTTCCAATTACCACTATGCCACGCTCGCGTTTATTCAATCTTTCATAAAACCCAGAAGAAAATTCACGCACAAAGGAGATGTGGGGAAAAATCTGTTGGTTGTGGGTAGCCATGGTAAGATGGGTGCTGCAGTATTGGCTGGTCGTGCCTGTTTGCGATCAGGAGCTGGCTTGCTTACCATTCATGCACCAGCTTGTGGGCTAGATATCTTGCAGAGTACTGTGTCTGAGGCCATGGTATCTGTTGATGCTCAGGAGCAGTTGATCTCCAGAGTGGTGGGCTTGTCGCAATTTGATGTAATAGGTGTAGGGCCTGGGATAGGAACAGATAAGCTTACAACAGACGCACTTCATACCTTGTTAGAAAATTTTGATCATCCGATGGTGTTAGACGCAGACGCACTCAATATTCTAGCAGATCATAAGGACTGGATCGAACTGATTCCTGCAGGATCTGTACTGACCCCGCACCCAGGAGAGTTCAGTCGGTTGATCGGTTCATCGAAAGATGATTATGACCGATTGGACAATCAAAAAAAATTTTGCATGAAACATGGGGTAACGGTGTTATTGAAAGGGGCACATTCGAGTATATGTAGTCCTAAAGGTACTGTGGTATTTAATGCGACTGGGAATCCAGGCATGGCAACTGGCGGAAGTGGAGATGTCCTGACAGGTATCATTACCGCATTGCTTGGACAAGGGTATACGGGATTCGAAAGTGCTACGCTAGGAGCTTTTCTTCATGGACTAGCGGGAGATTTGTTTATCAGAAAGCAGGCGAAAGAGTCTTTGATTGCCTCGGATCTGATTGGGTATTTGCCTAAAGCGTTTAAGAAAATTATGAGAACGAAGCGAAAGAAAAGAATTTGATAGTGGAAATTGGTCGATGATTTCGTTACCGTTGGTAGAAAAGTGATTTATTTCGGATAGACTTAACAATAAATTAATTATATTCATAGAAACTATAATACGGCTATAGACGTATTTTGTAGAGCAGTGATTGGGGGAACAGAACTATATGCAAAAAATAAAAGTCATCGGATCTATGATCTTGCTGCTTGCAGCATCATCAGCTTGGGCACAAGATAGCACCAATACCACGGCTTTTATTGCAGAGACATTAGTTTTTGATAATGCCTCACTTGACTTTTCTAATCAAATCGAAGTTTATCCTAACCCATCTGTAGATTATATTATTGTCAATATTAAGAATTCAACTTTGCGAGATGTCTCTTTTGAACTGCACAGTATCATAGGCAATACCGTAGAAGTGGATGCGGAGAGTGTAGGGCGAGACAAGTATCGGATTAATATAAAAAATCATAACCCAGGCTATTATTTTGTGGTGGTCAAAGATGACTTTTCACACTTTAAAGAAGCCTATAAGTTTTTAAAGAAGTAGTATAATAGAAGCAAGGAGCGAAAAAGGAAAGGCCTCGAATATTCGAGGCCTTTCCTTTTTCGCTATATGACATGATTACTTGTCTTACTGGACAATGTCATAGTGCTTTCTAAACATTTCTTCATATTTCTGAGCCAACTCTAGATCGTCCGACCCTCTGAAGGTTCTGGCGAGCTCACTTAGTGAGATTAAGTTTTTCTGTAATTCAAATCTGTCCATTTTGCCCGTATCATAGAGATAGGTCAGCATTTCGTCCGATCGTTGAGAAACGATAGCTGCCATTTCTTTGGCCTTGTCTTCTTCTCCTACGAGCATAAGGTACCCTACTTGTTGTACACTGAAGTGATCATAAGGGATTGAATTGTCTGGCATGATAGTGAGGCATTTGAGTACAGCTTCTCTAGCTTTTTCAATTTCACCTTCAGCCAATAGGCTTTCTATCAATGTATTGAAACTAGCTCTGTGGTTTAGTACAAAGTTTCTATAATCTTCAGAGTAATACACAGAAGGGTTGTCAAGTTCTCTCCAGTAAAAGTTGTTCATCATGTTGTCAAACATCTTGTTCGTATCCACAAACATTTCTCCCGCTTCTTTGTTTTTGATTGGCAGCAATCGGAAGGCATTACCCTCTTGTACCATGTAGTCCTTCAGGTTGAAGTTGACACTGGAAGCAGAAGTGTTGTTGAAGTAAATAGGGCGTTCCCAATTGTTGTTTACGATCAAGTCCAAAATGGCCAGATCCTTTTTCTCTAACCCACGACCTTTCATACTCCAAGCCATTTTATCAGAAAGCCTATCTGCAAACTGCTCAGGGATGATGCCCATTTTCATTACCATAGCTGAATCTACGGGTAGATAGAAGTTTTTCGCTGGGACGGAATTATAACTGCTGATAGAAGTAGGTACAGCAAGTGCAGGGTGTTCTTCTTTGATCAGTTTGATGAATTGAGCCGCATTCATGGTACCGCCTTTTATATTTTGTCTTTCGACCAATGGTAAATAGTCATTCAAACCACCCTGTTTGTAGTTGTCAAGTGTCAGTCCAAAAGGTAGTGGTTTAGATTCGTAAGCGTCACGCATCATCTGAGCGATATACCAGTCGGTATTGAAGTAACTCAACACGATAACCCTTACATCGGTTCTGAAACCTTCTACTTCTTGCACATACCAGAGCGGGAATGTATCGTTGTCACCGCCAGTGAATATGATCGCGTTAGGTGCACACGAAGCCAAGAAGTTTTTAGCAGAATCTACAGAAAAGTATCTGTTTGACCTGTCGTGATCGTCCCACCCTTCGGTGGCCATTAAAACAGGAGCACTCAAGCAGATAATAAAAGCAATAGCGGCTGCTGGAATACCTTTTTTGATCACGGCCATCAGTCCATTGAAAATGGCAATAAAGCCTAATCCTATCCAAAAAGCATAGGCATAATAGGATCCAGCATAGATGTAATCTCTTTCTCTTGGTTCGGTAGGTGGAGAGTTTAGATAAAGCACGACAGCCGCGCCAGTCAAGAAAAACAACATGCCTACAAATGCAAAGTTTCTAGGATCTTTATAGTATTGAAAGGTCAATCCTATGATTCCTAAGATCAACGGGATCATGTAGAAGATATTTCTTCCTTTATTTTCTTCTAGCATAGAAGGCACTTTATCAAAAGCGTCGTTGAGTCCTACCCAGTCGGCTCCTTGAATATCAGAGGCACGACCTGCAAAATTCCACATAAAGTAGCGGAAATACATGGTGCCTAGTTGGTGTTTAAACATATAGGCGAGGTTGTCACCAAAGCTTGGTTTTTCTCCATTTTTCAATCCTAAAATTTCTCGATATCGCTGTACATGACCTGGCTGGTTGCTATAAGCCCTTGGGAGAATAGAGGTATGCTCAGGGTTGTAGATATACTCTAATTTGTAATCAGAAATTTCATACTTGTCTTTTCCTTTGGTGTATACAGGTGCGCCTTTCTTTTGATCTACAATGTCAGCCGTAAAAAGTTGGCCATGTAGCAACGGACGGCTACCGTATTGCTCTCTTTTTAAATAAGAGACATAGCTAAGGACATCTTCAGGGTTGTTTTCATCGATAGGAGGGTTGTAATTGGATCTGATGAGTACGATTGCATAGGAAGAATAGCCAATCACGATAAAGGCAAAACTTACCAGTATAGTGTTGAGCGTAGCATTGCTCGACTGGATCGAATAGTAAATGCCATAAATCAATCCTCCTAAAAATAAAGCGACGAAGAATATGATGCCTGAACCAAATGGCAGTCCCAAGTTATTCACGAAGAAGATCTCCATTTTGCCAGCAAAGCTGGGTAAACCAGGGATCACACCTTCCATAATAATTAGAACAATTGCACCACTGGCGATCATCGTGGTGAAGATGCCTCGGGTGCTGAGTTTTTTTCTTTTTTTGAAATAATATATAAGAGCTAATGCAGGTACAGTTACTAGGTTTAATAAGTGAACCCCAATAGAAAGTCCAACCATATAGGCAATCAAAATCATCCATCTGTTTTCGTCAGATGGATCTTTGATGTTTTCCCACTTGAGCATGGCCCATACTACAAATGCAGTAAAGAATGACGACATACCATATACTTCTGCTTCTACTGCAGAAAACCAGAAAGAATCTGAAAAGGTATAAGCCAAAGCACCGATCATGCCGCTGCCTATCACTACTAGGTTGGTATATTCGGTGTCTGCCGTTACTAGTTTTTTAGCCAAATGAGTGATCGACCAAAAGAGAAACAGTACGGTAAACCCACTGCTGATCACACTGAGCATATTGATCCAAAAGGCTACCTCAAGCACATCTCCCATGGCCAAAAAGGAGAACAATCGACCAAGTAAAAGAAAGAAGGGAGCCCCTGGAGGATGGGGTACTTCTAGTTTGTAAGACACGGCTATAAATTCGCCACAATCCCAAAAACTGGCTGTAGGCTCTACGGTGAGGGTGTATACGGTAGTGGCTAGAATGAAAATGATCCAGCCAGTTATGTTATTTAGTTTGTTGTAGTCGCTCATAAAAAATGGAAATTTAACTGGCGAAAATAGTCATATTTGGTCAAACCAAAACGTTAATAAAGGTTAACTTGGGGCGCTGAAAATGAAACGATTAAATCAGGTAGTATGAATATTTTGAAAAGTATTTTTTTGATTATTGGACTCGCAGTGGCTTTGCCACGGAGTGTTTTTTCACAATCTAATACCGAGCGAGCTACGGTTTCCGAAGAACTGATGGAATCGGAAGTGCTTCAATACCGAGGATCTACTTCTCGTAGTTGGGACCTACTTCATACCGAATTGTCTGTTTCGTTCGATTGGGACAACAGGTATTTGAATGGCATAGCAGTGTTAGATTTGAAGCCCTATTTTTATGAGCAGGAGCTATTGGTGCTCGATGCTAAAGGTATGGAGATCAAAGCCGTGGCTATTGCGGGGAGTACCGTGCCTTTCGAATACGATGGCTCGATCATCGAAATCACATTGGAGCAAGCCGCAAAACGAAAAGATACATTGCAAGTTACGATTGACTACGTGGCGAAACCCTACGAAAGAGAAGTAGGTGGTAGCGAGGCGATAGAAGAAAATAGAGGGGTATATTTTATCAATGCCGATGGTGCTGATGCATCTAAACCCAAACAAATATGGACGCAAGGAGAGACTGAGGCCAGCTCAGGCTGGTTTCCTACGATAGATGCACCAAATGAACGATGTACGCAGGTGATGAAAATCACAGTGCAAGACCAATTCAAAACATTGTCGAATGGATTGCTTAAAGAACAATACAAGCGAGAACATGGGCTGCGTACAGATGTATGGGTGATGGATCAACCTCATGCACCTTATCTATTTATGATGGCTATAGGAGAATTTGAGGTGGTAAAAGATGTGTGGCATGGGATGCCTGTTGCTTATTGGATGGAGAAAGGCTATGGTCAGTACGCCAAAGATATTTTTGGTCATACGCCTGAGATGATCACTTTTTTTTCAGAGATGTTGGGTTATTCATTCCCATGGAAAAAATACGACCAGGTAGTCGTGCGGGATTTTGTGTCAGGTGCGATGGAAAATACGACCGCTTCAGTTTTTTATGAAGCACTCAATGTGAATCGTCGGGCTTTGATCGATGAAAACTGGGATGATATTATTGCTCACGAATTGATGCATCAGTGGTTTGGTGATTTAGTGACCTGCGAGTCCTGGTCTAACCTGACTCTCAATGAAGGGTTTGCTAGTTATGCGGAGTATCTGTGGAATCAGTATAAGTATGGGCAAGACCAAGCCGATTATACATTTTTGGTAGAGCAAGAAACTTATTTTGATGAAGCTATTGAGAATCCTAAAAACCTGATTCGGTATTATTATGAAGATCAAGAGGAGATGTTTGATGCCCACTCCTATAACAAAGGAGCAGCAGTATTGCATATGCTTAGAAGTTATTTGGGAGATGAGGCGTTTTTTGAGGGACTGAAAAATTATTTACATGACAATGCCTACACTTCCGTAGAGCTGTCGCAGTTGCGAATGGCATTTGAGGCAGTAACAGGGGAAGATTTAAATTGGTTCTTTGATCAATGGTATTTCTTTGCAGGGCATCCAGAGTTGGAAGTAAGGCATGAGTACAAAAACGATACATTGACGCTGACAGTGGCTCAAGTGCAAGCCGTGGATGAGACGCCGATTTTTCAATTGCCAGTATTTATAGATATATGGAAAGGGGAAGAGCTATTCAGTTTTCCTGTGGTGATCAACGAAGCGTACGAAACGTATGACTTTCCTATGGATGAAAAGCCAGATGTGGTCATCTTCGATAGTGAGCGACAGTTGCTCGCCATGATAGATCACCCGCAGTCGGAAGAAGAGTATGTGACTCAGTTTGTCAAAGATGGTAGTTTATATAGCCGCATTGAGACAATGGATAGTTTGTATAGTTTCAAAAACAAGAAATTAATAGACCAGATATTGAGATTGGCTTTTCAAGATTCGTTTGCGATGGTGCGTCAGTATGCTGTAGAGTATTTGATTGATGAAGAAGTAAAGCTTAAAAAGTACGAGCCAGAGGTTGTGAAACTACTCAAAGATACGAGCACGCACGTAAGGAGCTATGTTTTGGCTTACTTGGGAAGGGATGGGTTTGAAAAATATCGCTCGGTGTTTGATAGAGCATTGAATGATTCGTCTTATTTAGTGGCATCTGCAGCTATAGCCCAATTTACCAGAAATGGTGTAGACTTGCCTGCTAAATTCTTGGAGAGCCAAAAGCAGGAAACCAACCTTAATATGGTGGTGATGATGGCAGATTATTACAACCATCAAGAGCATAAGGACTCGTATGAATGGTTTCAGAAACGGATAAAAGGATTGGATGGCAATACACTCTTTTATTTCATACAAGCGTATGCCGAAAAATTGCTAGATGCTCCTGAGCAATACAGAAAAGCGGCTATTCCACAATTTGATAGATTGGCACGAAACCACACCAATTATATGGTCCGATTTTCGGCTTATCAGGCTTTGGTATTGATGTCGGATATGGAGGGGGTAGACACTATGCTGAAAAGTATTCGTGAAAACGAAAAAGACCCAAGGTTGCTAGATTTTTATGAAGAATTGTAAAACAAAGCCGATTGAGATAGCTCAATCGGCTTTGTTTTTTATCTATTTATAAGCCTAATAACGCATCAATCGAGCTGCTCGCCACAAAGTGATAATTAGGTCGAGCTTTTTGGTAAATGGCTTTTGCCATTTCTATGCCCTCGGGGGTTTTTACAAACTCCTTGTATAATGGCATCAAGAACTTTCTTCGGCCTGTGTGAATCAAGAAAGACTCCAGTCGACCATAGCCAGCTTCATATTGGTTGGCAATAATTAAAATACCCCAGACGTTGAAAATTTCACTGTTGCCTGTGGCTGTGAACCCGAAGGCTTGATCTAATGCTTGCATTTGATCTGTCGATAGAGTGTCTGGCAGGTTTCGTATAAATCGCAACCATTCATGCGTACTCCAGTCATCGCTGTGATATGATGCCTGCAATTCTTCTTTGCTTTGGTTTGCGAGCCAAGTCGTAAGGGCTTTGTCTACATTCTCAAATTTGTCGGAAACAGGGTTAGGGCAATCTGCTGGTAGCCCAGGTGTGTATATCCATGCTTCATATAGAGCAGGCTGTACATCCATGTCATAAGCGTCAAAAAGCTGCGTTTGTAGTATTTTGGTAAATTGCTCGGTGGTCATGGTTTTAAATGAATTACTGGTAAAGTAATCTTTCAAAAACCCGTCGAATTTTTCACGACCCACTTTTTCCTCTAGCATACGCAAAAAGAAATACCCTTTGTCGTAAGGGATGGAAGTCATACCGTCATCAGGGTTTCTGTTGGTCAAATCAAATTTGAGGCTTGTATCTTTAAATTGATCAGCAGCCTTCATCTCTTCTATTTCTGTTTTCAAATCTTGTAGAGACAATAGAGCGAGCATTTCAGAATATTCTCTACCATAAAGTGCTTCCATGATCCGGTATTCGAAATAAACAGTAAAGCCTTCGTTGAGCCAGAAATCGTTCCAATTGGCATTGGTCACCAAATTGCCAGACCAAGAGTGTGCCAGCTCATGTGCAACTAGTGAGGTGAGCGATTTATCGCCAGCCAAGATGGTAGGTGTAGCAAAAGTTAATCGTGGGTTTTCCATTCCTCCAAACGGAAAACTAGAAGGTAATACAATCAAGTCGTATCGATCCCAGCGGTATGGCCCATATAGTTTTTCAGCCGCGCTGATCATTTTTTCTAGGTCTTCAAATTCAGCCGTTGCTTGAGCTAATACAGATGGCTCGGCATAGACACCACTTCGCTTGCCCAAAGCACTAAACTGTACATCCCCCACAGCCAAGGCGAGTAAATAGGCAGGAATGGCTTGTTTCATTTCAAATGTATAAATGCCACTCTCATTTTTTTCCGTTGGGTTGGACGCGCTCATTAGAGCAAGTAATTCCTTGGGGACTTCTACTTGAGCATCGTAAGTGAATCGTATGCCTGGCGAATCTTGGATAGGAACCCACGAACGAGCCAATATCGCTTGAGATTGAGTAAATAGGAAAGGGTAGCTCTTATCTGTTGTTTGGCTTGGTTCTAACCACTGCAGTGCTTCTGCATTTTCAGAAGTTTCATAACTGACGAGCACATTTTTAGTCTTGGGTGTAATATTTATAGTCAGTGGTGCTCCTAAAAAAGGTTGTGTCTCTCCAATTGAAAAATTAAGTGCCTCATTATTACCATTTGTAATCGATTTGATGGTGAGGTCTTTGGTGTCGAGCACTAACTGTTTGGCATCAGCCGTAGATTTAATGGTCAGCGTAGCAGTGGCATCTATTTTTTTCAATTCAAAATTTACACGAGCGTGCCAGCTCAGGTGTGTTACAACAGCTTCTTCTGGGTGGGCAAAAGAATGGGTGTCGGATCTTTTCATATCAGTTTCTATTACGATAGGGTATTCTTTTCCAGGTGTGCAGCTAGACACTAGCAAAATAGCACACAAAGCATAGCAAAGACCAGAGGTCAATTTTTTTATCATGAGTTCATATTGTTAGTTAAATAGGTAAATCTAATCATCCTTTGAATGAATAAAATAAATGTTTGATTATAGATTAAAAACGGCTTTTAAACGGGGCTAAAAGCATGTGGATGAAAAAAAATAGATATTGTTGAAAATAAGTTTCCAAAAATTTGAATAAGAATCAAAAGCATATAATTTTGCACTTCCTTAAGAAAAACGGGAGCGAATGATGCTTCAATTTGATCAAGGAATGTTCTCAATTTTATTGAACAAGGGGGGATACCAAAGCGGCCAACTGGGACGGACTGTAACTCCGTTGACTTATGTCTTCACAGGTTCGAATCCTGTTCCCCCCACATTGGCCTGGTTTAATTATGATTAAATCAGTGAAAGGATTAAGCGGGAGTAGCTCAGTTGGTAGAGCGACAGCCTTCCAAGCTGTAGGTCGCGGGTTCGAGCCTCGTCTCCCGCTCTTAATTTTTCAAGCCGATGTAGCTCAGGGGTAGAGTGCTTCCTTGGTAAGGAAGAGGTCACGGGTTCAAATCCCGTCATTGGCTCATATCTCTGAAAGCCTTTTTGCTAAGAAGGCTAATACTGGTTTGAGTGATTGTGCTATATATTTATGTGTAGCCTTTTTTTATATTTAATTTAATATTTAACTAAAATAGGAATTTTCAAACATGGCTAAAGAAACCTTTGACCGTTCGAAACCTCACGTGAATATTGGTACAATTGGTCACGTGGATCACGGAAAGACAACTCTGACTGCTGCGATCTCTTCAGTTCTTGCGAACAAGGGTCTAGCAGAAATGAAAGACTTTTCTTCTATCGACAACGCTCCAGAAGAAAAAGAAAGAGGTATTACTATTAATACTTCGCACATCGAATACCAAACAGATTCTAGACACTACGCTCACGTAGATTGTCCTGGTCACGCCGATTATGTGAAAAACATGATTACTGGTGCTGCTCAGATGGACGGTGCTATCATCGTGGTAGCTGCTACTGATGGACCAATGCCACAAACAAGAGAGCACATCTTGCTTTCTCGTCAGGTTGGAGTTCCTGCTTTGGTTGTATTTATGAACAAAGTAGATTTGGTAGACGATCCTGAATTACTTGAGTTAGTAGAAATGGAAGTAAGAGAATTGCTTTCTGAGTACGACTTCCCAGGTGATGATATTCCAGTAATTGCTGGTTCTGCACTTGGTGCATTGAATGGAGAGCCTGAGTGGGTAGCTAAAGTTGAGGAATTGATGGATGCAGTTGACAACTACATTCCACTACCAGAAAGAGCTATTGACAAGGATTTCTTGATGCCAGTAGAGGATGTGTTCTCTATTACAGGTAGAGGTACTGTTGCTACAGGTAGAATCGAAAGAGGTGTTACTAACACTGGAGATGCTGTAGACATCATCGGTATGGGTGCTGAAGACATGAAGTCTACAATCACTGGTGTTGAGATGTTTAGAAAAATATTGGACAGAGGTGAAGCTGGTGACAACGTTGGTCTTTTGCTAAGAGGTATTGAAAAAGCCCAGATCAAAAGAGGAATGATTATCTGTAAGCCAGGTTCTGTAAACCCTCATGCTAAATTCAAAGCTGAAGTTTACGTACTGTCTAAAGAAGAAGGTGGACGTCACACTCCATTCTTTAACAAATACAGACCACAGTTCTACGTAAGAACAACTGACGTTACAGGTGAAATCATGCTTCCTGAAGGAGTAGAAATGGTTATGCCAGGTGATAACGTTACTATCGAAGTAACTTTGATCAACAAAATCGCAATGGAAAAAGGATTGAGATTTGCAATCAGAGAAGGTGGTAGAACAGTTGGATCTGGTCAGGTAACTGAAATTTTAGACTAAGGTCTAATACAGATATAGTAAGATTATCAAATGCGTTTCATTATTTAATGAAGCGCATTTGTTTATAATCAAAAATAATTCTAATTTTGCAGTCCTTTTGGGCTGAAGGATACACGGGTGTAGCTCAATTGGCAGAGTAGTGGTCTCCAAAACCATTGGTTGGGAGTTCGAGTCTCTCCACCCGTGCAAATGTTTAAAGCAAAGGTTTGAGTAATGGCAAAATTGATTGACTTTTTTAAAGAATCCTATGATGAGATGGTCCATAAGGTTACGTGGTCTAAGTATAGTGAACTTCAGAGTAGTTCAATTTTGGTATTGGTCGCTTCCCTGATCTTCGCAATATTCATTGGAATAATAGATTTCGGATTCGATAATCTATTAAAATGGTTTTATAATCTATAAATAGTTAAAAGTCCCGCTATTATGAGTGAACTTAAATGGTACGTTGTTCGTGCGGTCAGTGGACAGGAAAAAAAGGTGAAAGCCTACTTGGAAACTGAGATCGTAAGGATGGGCCTAGAAGAATACATTCCTCAAGTCATGATACCTGCAGAAAAGGTGTATGAGATGAGAAATGGGAAGAAGCGTGTGAGAGAAAGAAATTTCTTCCCAGGCTATATTCTGATTTCTGCGGACCTGAAATACGGTGAAGTACAGCATACCATCACTAAAATACCGGGAGTTATTGGCTTTTTAGGTGCCGACGATGGCGGACCTGCCAAAACACCAGTAGCGCTTAGACAAAATGAGGTAAACCGAATTTTGGGTAAAGTAGAAGAGGTTGATGAGTTTGAAGAAAAACTAGATACTCCTTTTATTGTAGGCGAAACTGTGAAAGTAATGGATGGGCCGTTCAGTGGATTTACAGGTGCAGTAGAAGAGGTTTTTGAAGAAAGAAAGAAGCTAAATGTAATGGTGAAAATCTTTGGAAGAAACACGCCTGTAGAACTTAATTATATACAAGTAGAAAAAACAGAGTAAAAATGGCTAAGGAAATTAGTGGTTACTTAAAATTACAGATAAAGGGTGGCGCAGCCAACCCTTCTCCTCCTGTAGGACCTGCACTTGGTAGTAAAGGTCTTAACATTATGGACTTCTGTAAGCAATTTAATGCTAGAACCCAGGAAAAAGCGGGACAGGTGTTGCCTGTACTTGTTACTATTTATACCGATAAGTCGTTTGATTTTGTTATAAAAACTCCTCCTGCGCCAGTATTGTTGTTGAACGCAGCAAAACTGAAAAAGGCTTCTTCGGAGCCTAATCGCGATAAGGTGGGTAGCGTAACTTGGGATCAAGTGAAAGAAATTGCTGAAACTAAAATGCCAGATTTGAACGCATTTACAATAGAGTCAGCAATGAAGCAGGTAGCTGGTACAGCTCGAAGCATGGGTATAAAAGTAAGTGGTCAAGCCCCTTGGGCCTAATTAATTTTAAATTAACATGGCGAAATTAACGAAAAATCAAAAGCTAGCTGCTGAGAAATATGATAAGACGAAGGATTATTCCATCGACGAAGCATCGCAACTAGTAAAGGACATCACTACAACTAAATTCGACGCCTCTGTGGATGTCGATATTAGGCTAGGAGTTGATCCAAGAAAGGCAGACCAAATGGTAAGAGGAGTAGCAACACTCCCTCATGGAACTGGTAAAGAAGTAAGAGTTCTTGTACTATGTACTCCAGATAAAGAGCAAGAAGCTAAAGATGCTGGAGCAGATCACGTAGGATTGGATGACTATATCGCGAAAATCGAGAAAGGTTGGACAGATATCGACGTAATCGTAACGATGCCAACGGTAATGGCTAAAGTAGGTAGAATAGGTAGAGTATTGGGCCCAAGAGGTTTGATGCCAAACCCTAAGTCTGGTACTGTGACATTGGACGTGGCTAAGGCAGTGCAAGAAGTGAAATCTGGTAAGATTGATTTTAAAGTAGATAAATTTGGTATTATTCACGCAAGTGTAGGAAAAGTTTCCTTTACAGCGGAGCAAATCAAAGAAAATGCTTTAGAGCTAATCAATGTGGTAAATAAATTGAAGCCATCTAGTGCAAAAGGAACTTATATGAGAAATATTAGTCTTTCTAGCACAATGAGTACTGGTATTTCAATTGATAAAGCCTCAACTGGAATTTAAAAGATCTTTTATAATCAATGTCGCTCTTGCGGCAAGATTCTAAATAAAGAATAAAATGACTAGAGCAGAAAAAGCCGTTGTTATTAAAGAACTTTCTGAGAAGTTTAAAGAAACTAGTAATTTCTATTTTACTGATGCTGCTGGATTGACAGTAGCAGAGATAAATGACTTCAGACAAAAGTGCTTCGATAATGGCGTAGAGTACAGAGTGGTGAAAAACACACTCATCAGAAAAGCTCTGGAAACTGTTGACGCTGATTTCACATCGTTGAATGATGAAGTATTAACAGGATTTTCAGGGGTGATGTTCACAGGAGCAGAAAATGCAAATGTACCTGCTAAGATCATCAAAGAATTTAAAAAATCTGACAAGGCAGATAGACCAAAACTAAAGGGAGCTTCCATCGATTACGATCTCTTTATTGGTGAGGAACACCTAAATACATTGTCTACACTTAAGTCGAAAAACGAACTTATTGGCGAAGTTATTGGGTTGTTGCAATCTCCTGCGAAGAATGTTGTTTCTGCTCTTCAGAGCGGAGGTCAAACACTTTCAGGATTGGTCAAGACGTTGTCAGAACGTTAAAATTGGTTTCAAATTATTAAATATTAAATACTAAAATAAAATGGCAGATTTAAAAGCATTCGCTGATCAGTTGGTCGGACTAACTGTAAAGGAAGTAAATGAATTAGCTGAAATTTTGAAAGAAGAGCATGGTATCGAGCCTGCTGCTGCTGCTGCTCCAGTAATGGTAGCTGGTGCTGCTGGTGGTGGAGAAGAAGCTGCTGAAAAAGATTCTTTCGACGTTATCTTGAAATCTCCAGGAGGAGCTAAGTTGGCTATCGTTAAGTTGGTTAAAGAATTGACTGGACTTGGATTGAAAGAAGCTAAAGAACTAGTTGATGGCGCACCTAAAGCAATAAAAGAAGGTGTTGCTAAAGACGAAGCTGAAGGGCTTAAGAAGCAGCTTGAAGAAGCTGGAGCTGAAGTAGAGCTTAAGTAAAATTTGACAGTTTTTAGTAATAAAAACGTCTAAAAATTAGGCCTGTCCTGATTCCGATTGTTGTCGGAATCGGGATCAGGTCTTTTCCTGTTTCTGTAAAAAAGAGACAATTACTTACATTATTATCACATAAAATTGTACGGCCTTGGCTAGTAAAAATAAATCCGAAAGAATTAATTTTTCTTCGATTAAATCAGTGATTGATTATCCTGATTTTTTGAAAGTTCAATTACAATCTTTTGAAGATTTTTTTCAGTTGGAAACGCCCGCTGAAAAAAGAATTCAGGAAGGACTTTTTAAGGTTTTCTCAGAAAACTTTCCTATTTCTGATTCAAGAGAAAATTTTGTACTTGAATTTATCGATTACTTAGTAGATCCACCGAAATATAACGTGGACGAATGTATCGATAGAGGGTTGACATATTCTGTTCCTTTGAAGGCAAAATTGAAATTGTCTTGTAACGATGAGGACAACGATGATTTTGAAACCATCGAGCAAGAAGTGTTCTTGGGTAATATCCCATACATGACAGGCAAAGGGTCGTTCGTTATCAATGGAGCGGAGAGAGTAATTGTTTCTCAGCTACACAGATCTCCAGGTGTGTTTTTTGCACAAAGTAAGCATACCAATGGGACTAAATTATATTCAGCAAGAATTATCCCTTTCAAAGGTTCTTGGATTGAATTTGCTACAGACGTAAACAACGTCATGTATGCCTACATTGACCGTAAGAAAAAATTCCCTGTTACTACTCTTTTAAGATCTATCGGGTACGGTTCTGACAAGGATATCTTGGATTTGTTCGGATTGTCTGAGGAGATTCCGGCCAATGCCAAAGAACTTAAAAAGATAGTAGATAGAAAGTTAGCTGCGAGAGTTCTTCGAACTTGGACGGAAGATTTCGTGGACGAAGATACTGGTGAAGTAGTATCTATCGATAGAAACGAAGTGGTACTAGAAAGAGACTCAATCATTACTGAAGATGATATTGAGACCATCCTAGACTCTGGAGCTAAATCAATTATCCTACACAAGAAGGATGTAAATATTACAGACTACTCTATTATTTACAACACCCTACAAAAGGATAATTCAAACTCTGAAAAAGAAGCTGTAGAGCAAATCTATAGACAACTAAGAAACACTGAAGCACCTGATGAGCAAACGGCAAGGGATATCATCAACAACTTGTTCTTTAGTGATAAAAGATATGATTTAGGTGAAGTAGGTAGATACAGAATCAATCGTAAACTACAGCTTGACCTAAGCAACGACTCAAGAGTATTGACTACAGAGGATATTATCCTTATCGTAAAATACTTGATTGGTTTGATCAACTCTAAGGCAGTAGTGGATGATATCGATCACTTGAGCAATAGAAGAGTAAGAACAGTAGGAGAGCAGTTGTACGCTCAATTTGGCGTAGGACTTTCTAGAATGGCTCGTACCATTAAAGAAAGAATGAACGTTCGTGACAACGAAGAGTTTAAGCCAATTGACCTTATCAATGCTAGAACACTTTCTTCTGTCATTAACTCGTTCTTTGGAACGAATCAGCTGTCTCAGTTTATGGATCAAACGAATCCATTGGCAGAGGTCACTCACAAAAGAAGAATGTCAGCACTTGGGCCAGGTGGTCTTTCGAGAGAGAGAGCAGGGTTTGAGGTTCGGGATGTTCACTATACACACTATGGTCGTCTATGTACCATCGAAACGCCTGAAGGACCGAACATTGGTTTGATTTCTTCTTTGTGTGTACATGCTAAAGTAAATAGCATGGGATTTATCGAAACTCCATACCGAGAAGTAGAAGAAGGTGTAGTAAACATGACCAGCAATGTGAAATATCTGACTGCAGAAGAGGAAGATACTTACAATATTGCACAGGCAAACGCTCCGTTGAAGGACGACGGAAACTTTGTAAACGATACCGTAAAAGCAAGATACGAAGGTGACTTCCCTGTGGTAGGACCTAAGGATCTAAAATATATGGACGTAGCGCCAAACCAGATTGTATCTGTAGCAGCATCTATGATTCCTTTCCTAGAGCATGATGATGCGAACAGGGCTTTGATGGGATCCAACATGCAGCGCCAAGCAGTGCCATTGTTGAAGCCACAAGCACCAATCGTAGGTACAGGTCTAGAAAAAAGAGTTGCATTGGATTCTCGTTCACTGATCCTCGCTAGAGGAAAGGGAGAGGTAATAGAAGTAGATGCAAACAAGATTGTTGTTAAGTATGATATGTCTGATGACGAAAGCCTTGTGTCTTTCGACGAAGAGCACATCACTTATGATTTGATCAAGTTTAGAAGAACGAACCAAGATACTTGTATCAATTTGAAACCTATTGTATATAAAGGGGATCAAATAGAAGAAGGTCAAGCACTTTGTGAAGGTTTCGCAACAGAAGATGGTGAGTTGGCTTTGGGTAGAAACTTGACCGTGGCCTTTATGCCTTGGCAAGGTTATAACTTTGAGGATGCGATTGTAATCTCAGAAAAAGTTGTAAGAGATGATGTATTTACATCTATCCACATCGATGAGTTCGAACTAGAAGTAAGAGATACGAAGAGAGGTGAAGAAGAATTGACCTCTGAAATTCCAAACGTAAGTGAGGAAGCTGTTAAAAATCTTGATGAAAATGGTATCATCAGAGTTGGTGCAGAAATCAAAGAAGGTGACATCTTAATTGGTAAAATCACCCCTAAAGGAGAGACAGATCCTACACCAGAAGAAAAACTACTTCGTGCCATCTTTGGAGACAAAGCTGGTGATGTGAAAGATGCTTCACTGAAAGCTTCCCCATCATTAAGAGGTGTGGTTATCGATACTAAATTGTTTTCTAGACCAAAGAAAGACAAGGATCTAAGAGCTAAGACCAAAAGAGAAGTTGAAATTTTGAAAAACAACTACTCTCAAGAATTGAAAGAATTGAGAGGAGTAATGATTTCTAAATTGGTTGAATTGCTAGGTGGCAAGACTTGTCAAGGGGTGAAACACAAATTTGGGGATGAGATCATGTCTAAAGGGGTGAAATTCAATGCTAAAAACATAGAAGAGAACCTTTTCCCAGAAAAGAATATCTATAGAGATGAGTCTAACTACAATGTACAAGAAGAAGTAAACCTAATTGGTGACTTGTTGTTGGACAACTGGACAACTGACGAGAAAGTGAATAAAATGGTTTTTGAGTTAGTCAAAAACTTTGGCAAAAGAAGACACGATATTGGAGGTATCTTCAAACGTGAGAAATTTACTTTGGAAGTAGGAGATGAGTTGCCAGCAGGCATTGTACAATTGGCTAAAGTATACGTGGCTAAGAAACGTAAACTGAAAGTTGGTGATAAGATGGCGGGTCGTCACGGTAACAAAGGGGTTGTAGCCAAAATCGTAAGAGAGGAAGATATGCCTTTCTTGGAAGACGGGACACCAGTTGATATCTGTTTGAACCCTCTTGGTGTACCATCAAGGATGAACATTGGTCAGATCTACGAAACAGTTCTTGGTTGGGCTGGATTGAAGTTGGGTAGAAAATATGCTACACCGATCTTCGATGGAGCTAGCATGGAGCAAGTAGCTGCTGAGTTGAAAGAAGCAGGCTTGCCAGAATACGGTAGAACTTATCTGTTCGATGGTTTATCTGGAAACAGATTTGATCAGCCAGTTACAGTAGGTGTGATTTACATGCTGAAACTAGGTCACTTGGTAGATGACAAAATGCACGCAAGGTCAATCGGACCATATTCTCTCATTACTCAGCAGCCGCTGGGTGGTAAGGCTCAGTTTGGTGGACAGCGTTTTGGAGAGATGGAAGTATGGGCATTGGAAGCATTTGGTGCAGCCAACGTACTTCAGGAAATCTTGACTATCAAATCTGATGATGTCATCGGTAGAGCAAAAGCATATGAAGCCATTGTAAAAGGCGAAAATATGAACAAACCAAATATTCCAGAGTCGTTCAACGTACTCGTTCACGAATTAAGAGGTTTGGCTCTTGAAATTACTTTAGACTAATTAATTGATCATAAGACCTTCGGGTCATTAACATATAAGATTGTAATTATGGCATTCAGAAAAAGCAAAAAGCTAAGCAGCAACTTCTCGAGAGTTACAGTAAGTTTGGCTTCTCCCGAATCTATTCTGGAAAGCTCACATGGTGAGGTTACACAGCCTGAAACTATCAATTATAGAACTTACAAGCCTGAAATGGGTGGTTTGTTCTGTGAACGTATTTTCGGGCCAGTAAAAGATTGGGAATGTCATTGTGGAAAATATAAGAGAATCAGATATAAGGGAATTATCTGTGATAGATGTGGGGTAGAAGTTACCGAGAAGAAGGTACGTCGCGAACGCATGGGTCACATAGAATTGGTCGTTCCTGTAGCACATATCTGGTACTTCAAATCATTGCCTAACAAAATCGGTTACCTCTTAGGAATTCCTACTAAGAAATTGGATCAGATCATCTACTACGAGCGTTACTTGGTTATTCAGCCAGGGGCAAAAGAAGAAGATGGTATTGCTCGTCACGACTTCTTAACTGAAGATGAGTACTTAGATATCTTGGATAAATTACCAAGAGAAAACCAATTGTTGGACGATGACGATCCAAACAAATTCATTGCGAAGATGGGAGCAGAGGCGTTAGAGATGTCTTTGTCTAGAATCGAGTTGGATGATTTGTCTTACGAATTGCGCCACCAGGCAGCCACTGATACTTCTCAGCAGAGAAAAGCGGAGGCACTGAAAAGATTGAAAGTAGTAGAAGCATTTAGAGATGCTAAAACTCGTATCGAAAACAGACCTGAGTGGATGATTATCAAAATGGTACCAGTTATTCCTCCAGAATTGCGTCCATTGGTGCCATTGGATGGTGGTAGATTCGCTACTTCGGATTTGAATGATCTATACAGAAGAGTGATCATCAGAAACAATCGATTGAAACGATTGATCGATATCAAAGCACCAGAAGTGATTCTTAGAAATGAGAAGCGTATGCTTCAGGAAGCTGTAGATTCATTATTTGATAATTCAAGAAAAGTAAACGCCGTAAGATCTGATGGAAACAGAGCTTTAAAATCTTTGAGTGATATGCTTAAAGGTAAGCAAGGTCGATTCCGTCAAAACTTGCTAGGTAAGAGGGTAGATTACTCTGGCCGTTCTGTAATTGTAGTAGGGCCAGAATTGAAAATGCATGAATGTGGACTTCCAAAAGGAATGGCTGCCGAGCTTTTCAAACCTTTCGTTATCAGAAAATTGATAGAAAGAGGAATTGTTAAGACTGTGAAGTCGGCGAAGAAAATCGTTGACAGAAAGGATCCTGTGATTTGGGACATTCTGGAGAATGTACTGAAAGGACACCCTGTATTGCTTAACAGAGCTCCTACACTTCACCGTTTGGGTATTCAGGCTTTCCAGCCTAAAATGATTGAAGGTAAAGCGATTCAATTGCACCCATTGGCATGTACAGCATTCAACGCCGATTTTGATGGTGACCAAATGGCGGTTCACGTGCCTCTAGGGCACGAAGCTATCTTGGAAGCTTCAGTATTGATGTTGGCTTCGCACAACATCCTAAACCCTGCCAACGGAGCGCCGATTACAGTTCCTTCTCAAGATATGGTTTTGGGTCTGTATTACGTAACCAAAGGAAAACGTAGCACGGATAAAGAAAAGATTGCAGGCGAAGGCATGACATTCTATAGTGCAGAAGAAGTAGAAATTGCGATCAATGAAGGTCAGCTGTCTAAGCATGCTTACATCAAAGTAAGAACTAAAGTTCGTACCGCGAGTGGTGAGTTAGAAACTAAAATCATCGAAACAGTAGCTGGTAGAGTAATATTCAATCAGTTGGTGCCAGAGGCGGTTGGTTTTGTAGATGAATTGCTCTCTAAGAAGAAATTGCAACAAATTATTTCTACGGTATTTAAAATATCAGGAATGGCTAGAACGGCTCAGTTCCTTGATGATATCAAACATCTAGGATTCCAGTCTGCATACAAAGGCGGATTGTCAATGGGATTGGGAGATATCAATATACCTGCAGAAAAAGATAAGTTGGTCACTCAGGCTAAAGAGGAAGTAGAAGCTGTATGGCAAAACTACCAAATGGGTCTGATCACTGACAACGAGCGTTACAATCAAGTGATTGACATCTGGACTAGAATCAACTCTATGTTGACTGGTACATTGATGACACAGCTCGAAGAAGAAGATCAAGGGTTTAACTCGATCTATATGATGATGCACTCAGGTGCAAGGGGATCTAGAGAACAGATCCGTCAGTTGGGAGGAATGAGAGGATTGATGGCTAAGCCACAAAAGAACCTTCAAGGTTCGGTTGGGGAGATCATCGAAAACCCTATTCTATCTAACTTTAAAGAAGGGCTAGATGTAATCGAGTATTTTATTTCGACTCACGGTGCTCGTAAAGGTTTGGCTGATACAGCCTTGAAAACGGCCGATGCGGGTTACTTGACCAGACGTTTGGTTGATGTATCACAAGATGTGGTAGTCAATGAAGATGATTGTGGTACTTTGAGAGGATTGGATGTATCTGCCTTGAAAGACAACGAGGACATCGTTGAACCACTATCTGAAAGGATCTTGGGTAGAGTATCTGTACATGATGTGTATGATCCAATCACTGAGAAGCTGATGATCCCAGCTGGAATCGAAATTACTGAGGATTTGGCTGACGCTGTTGATGAAAGTGCAATAGAGACAGTTGAAATCAGATCAGTATTGACCTGTGAGTCTAAAAAAGGAGTTTGTGCGAAATGTTACGGACGTAACCTAGCCACAGGCGCTATGGCTCAGCAAGGTGAAGCTGTCGGTGTAATTGCTGCACAGTCGATCGGTGAGCCAGGTACACAGTTGACATTGAGAACTTTCCACGTTGGGGGTACAGCCTCTAATATTGCTGTAGATGCAACTATTTTGGCAAAGTTTGATGGTGTAGTAGAGATGGAAGGCTTGAGAGCTATCAAAACAACTAATGCTGACGGAGACGAAGTAGAAGTAGTAATGGGTAGAACTGGAGAAATCAGAATTGTAGATGCAGACTCTGGTAAAACATTGATTACTAACCACGTGCCTTACGGAGCATTCTTGGCTGTAAAAAACAAGAAGAAAGTAAAGAAAGGTGATAGGCTATGTCACTGGGATCCATATAACGCAGCAATTCTTTCAGCTGCTGATGGTGTTGTGAAATTTGATTCTATCGTTGAAGGGATTACTTACAAAGAAGAATCTGATGAACAGACAGGTCACAGAGAAAAAGTAATCATTGATACTAAGGATAAGACTAAAAACCCTGCCATCTTAGTAGAGTCTAAGGATGAAGAATATACGTTCAACATTCCAGTAGGAGCTCACTTGGCAGTGGATGAAGGAGATAAAATAAAGGCAGGTCAAATCTTGGTGAAAATACCAAGAACAATGGGTAAGTCTAGAGATATTACAGGGGGTCTGCCGAGAGTAACAGAATTGTTCGAGGCAAGAAACCCATCTAACCCAGCTGTAGTTTCAGAGATCGATGGTGTGGTCACATACGGTGGTATCAAAAGAGGTAACAGAGAGATATTTATTGAATCTAAAGATGGCGTGAAGAAGAGATACCTAGTATCCTTATCTAAACACATTCTGGTTCAAGACAATGACTTTGTGAAAGCTGGATATGCATTGTCTGATGGAGCGATTACACCTGCAGATATTCTTTCTATCAAAGGACCTACTGCTGTTCAGGAGTATTTGGTAAATGAGATTCAGGAAGTATACCGTTTGCAGGGTGTGAAAATCAATGATAAACACATTGAGACCATCGTAAGGCAGATGATGCAGAAGGTAAATATCCTAGACGCTGGAGACACGAGCTTCTTGCCAGGTCAGATAGTAGATAAACTATTGTTCATGGAAGAGAATGATTCGATTCTTGATATGAAAGTAGTGACAGATACAGGTGATTCTGGGAACTTGAAACAAGGACAAATCATCACTTCAAGACAATTGAGAGATGAAAATTCAAGCTTAAGACGAAAGGATTTGAAATTGGTAGTAGTGAGAAGTGCCGAGCCTGCAGTTTCTAAGCCTACCCTCCAAGGTATTACACAAGCGTCTTTGGGTACTCAGAGTTTTATCTCTGCGGCATCGTTTCAAGAGACCACCAAGGTATTGAGTGAAGCTTCTATTCGAGGTAAACGAGATACATTGAATGGCTTGAAAGAAAACGTAATTGTTGGACACTTGATACCAGCAGGTACAGGTCAAAGACAATTCCAAGACTTGATCGTAGGATCTCAAGAGGAATATGATTCATTAGTATCTTCGAAAGAAGAGTTTGAAAAATCAAAAGAGTATCAGACTAATGAGCAGTAATAAAGAAGAAAATCAAGACAAAGCTCAGCCAAGCAATCAAATAAATATTGAATTGTCTGAGGAAATAGCAGAGGGTGTATACGCCAATTTGGCCATGATTGCTCACTCTAATTCTGAATTTGTTATTGATTTTATTCGATTGATGCCAGGAGTGCCTAAAGCAAAAGTGAAATCTAGAGTGGTTATTACTCCAGAACATGCAAAAAGGCTTTTTGCAGCACTTCAGGACAACATCAATAAGTATGAACAGACATTTGGACCGATAAAACACGTCGATGATTCTCCTAAATTTCCAATGAATTTTGGGGGAGCAGTAGGCGAAGCCTAACGGTTTAGATTGATTATAAGATAATTAGGGGTTAAGATATTTTGTTGAGAAATACTTAATCCCTATTTTTGCGTTCCGAAATTTCGGAGGGAATTGAAATATATAAATTTTAAGTAATGCCTACTATACAACAATTAGTAAGAAAAGGCAGAAAGACATTGGTATCAAAATCAAAGTCTCCTGCATTGGATTCTTGCCCGCAAAGACGAGGTGTATGTACCAGGGTATATACGACCACGCCTAAGAAACCTAACTCTGCGATGAGAAAAGTTGCAAGGGTAAGGTTAACCAATGGCAAGGAAGTGAATGCTTACATTCCAGGTGAAGGTCACAATCTTCAAGAACACTCGATTGTATTAATCAGAGGTGGAAGGGTGAAAGATTTACCAGGTGTAAGATATCACATCATTAGAGGAGCTTTAGACACTGCCGGTGTTAGTGGCCGACTTCAGAGAAGATCTAAGTACGGAGCCAAGAAGCCAAAAGACAAAAAATAATAATTTAAAAGAAAGATGAGAAAATCGAAACCAAAGAAGAGATATATTCTTCCGGATCCGAAATTTCAAGATACGCTAGTATCTAAATTCGTGAACTACCTAATGGTGGACGGAAAGAAGAGTATTGCTTATTCGATCTTTTACGAAGCGGTAGCTTTAGTAGAAGAAAGAACCAGTGAGAATGGTCTTGAAACTTGGAAAAAAGCGCTTAACAACATCATGCCCTCAGTAGAGGTGAAAAGTAGACGTGTAGGTGGTGCAACTTTTCAGGTTCCTATAGAAGTAAGACCGAATAGGAAAACTTCCCTAGGAATCAAGTGGATGATTTCATACTCAAGAGCCAGAGGAGAAAAGACAATGAAGGAAAGATTGGCTGGTGAAATTATTGCTGCTGCTAAGGGTGAAGGAGCTGCTGTGAAGAAGAAAGACGATGTTCACAGAATGGCTGAAGCGAACAAAGCATTTTCACATTTTAGATTTTAATAGTAGAAGACAATGGCAAGAGATCTTAAATTGACTCGTAATATTGGTATCGCTGCTCACATTGACGCAGGTAAGACTACTACTACAGAGCGTATCCTGTACTATACAGGTATGAGTCATAAAATTGGAGAGGTTCATGATGGCGCTGCTACTATGGACTGGATGGAACAAGAGCAAGAAAGAGGCATTACAATTACTTCTGCTGCTACCACTGTTTTCTGGAAATATAAAGAAAAAGAATATCACATCAATATCATTGATACTCCTGGTCACGTGGACTTTACCGTAGAGGTAAACAGATCGTTGAGAGTATTGGATGGTTTGGTTTTCTTGTTTAGTGCGGTTGATGGTGTTGAGCCTCAGTCTGAAACTAACTGGAGATTGGCTGATAACTATAAAGTAGCCCGTTTAGGATTTGTCAATAAAATGGACAGATCTGGTGCTGACTTTTTGAAAGTTTGTGCTCAGGTGAAAGAAAGATTAGGAACTAAAGCAGTTCCGTTTCAGTTGCCAATCGGTGCTGAAGATACGTTCAAAGGAGTGGTCGATCTTGTAGAAAGAAAAGCCATGATCTGGAACGAAGAAGATATGGGTATGACTTTCGAGGAAATCGAAATCCCTGCCGATATGGTTGATGATGTGGATCAATATAGAGAAGAGTTATTGGAAGCTGTAGCTGAATATGATGAGTCTCTAATGGAGAAATATTTCGAAGACCCTAATTCTATTACAAAAGAAGAGATCATTGCTGCTTCTAGGCAAGCAACAATCAACTTGGATTTTGTACCAATGTTCTGTGGTTCTGCCTTTAAAAACAAAGGAGTTCAGACCATGTTGGATTATGTGATGGAATTGCTTCCATCTCCAATGGACAGAGAAGGTATCGAAGGCATCAATCCTGATACCGAAGAGCCAACGGTGAGAAAACCATCTGCAAGTGAGCCATTTGCAGCGCTAGCGTTTAAAATCGCAACAGACCCATTTGTAGGTCGCTTGTGTTTTGCTAGAGCATATTCTGGTACATTAGAGTCAGGTTCTTATGTGTGGAACACAAGAACAGATAAGAAAGAACGTATTTCTCGTATCTTCCAGATGCATGCTAACAAGCAGAATCAAATCGATCAATTCCATGCGGGTGATATTGCTGCTGTAGTTGGATTCAAAGACATTAAGACAGGAGATACACTTTGTGATGAAAAACACAAAATTGTACTTGAGTCAATGGTCTTTCCTGATCCAGTAATTGGATACGCAATTGAGCCTAAAACTCAGGCAGATTCTGATAAGCTAGGTATGGCGATAGCTAAGTTGGTAGAAGAAGATCCTACACTTGTAGTGAACACTGATCATGAAACTGGTCAGACGATCCTGCGAGGAATGGGAGAACTTCACTTGGACATCATCATCGATCGTTTGAAAAGAGAATTCAAAGTGGAAATCAACCAAGGAGCTCCTGAGGTAGCATATAAAGAGGCTATCCAGTCTTTGGTAGATCACAAAGAAGTATACAAAAAGCAGTCAGGTGGTAAAGGTAAATTTGCTGATATCGTATTCGAACTATCTCCAGTAGACGAAGATTTCGAAAAGACTGGTTTGCAGTTTGATAATAAGATTGTAGGTGGAGTGATTCCAAAAGAATTTATTCCTGCGATTGAGAAAGGATTTGCTTCGGCTATGAATAATGGACCACTTGCTGGATATCCTTTAGATAGCATGAAGGTGAAACTATATCACGGTTCATTCCATGATGTCGATTCAGATGCACTCTCGTTTGAGTTGGCAGCTAGAATGGGTTTCAAAGAAGCAGCTAAGAAAGCTAATCCAGTATTGTTAGAGCCGATTATGGCTGTTGAAATAGTTACTCCAGATGAGTACACAGGTTCTGTGACTGGCGATATGAACAGACGTAGAGGATTGATGAAAGGAATGGACGTGAAAGGAAATTCTCAAGTAGTGAAGGCTGATGTGCCATTGTCTGAGTTGTTTGGTTATATCACTGACCTTAGAACAATGACTTCAGGTAGAGCCACAGCTTCATTGACGTTCTCACATTATGATGCTGTTCCGAAGAACATTGCAGATGCAGTTATTAAAAAGGTAAAAGGAGAGTCCGTTTAAATCATATTGATTATGAATCAGAAAATTAGAATTAAGCTAAAATCTTACGACCATAATTTGGTAGACAAGTCTTCTGAGAAGATCGTAAGAGCAGTAAAGTCTACTGGAGCTGTAGTAAGCGGACCAATTCCACTTCCTACCGTAAAAGAAAAATTTACTGTATTGAAGTCACCCCACGTAAACAAGAAAGCTCGTGAGCAGTTCCAGCTATGTACATACAAGAGATTGGTAGATATCTTCTCTAATAGTGCAAAGACTGTAGATGCTTTAATGAAACTTGAATTACCAAGTGGAGTAGATGTAGAGATTAAAGTCTGATCTTAAGACTTTGAAAATATGAGAACCACGTGTGAGCGTGGTTCTTTTTTTGTGCCTTACGGAATTGTTACTATTTTGTTTAGGAATTGTTTGACTGCAATTTAATATTTGCTATCTTTGCACTCCTTTTCCGAGTAAGTGGACGAAAAGGCGATAATTATTAAAGAAATTTAATACTGAAATGTCAGGTATAATAGGAAAAAAAATTGGGATGACTAGCATCTTTGGTGCCGATGGACGAAATGTCGCATGCACATTGATTGAAGCTGGTCCTTGCGTGGTAACGCAAGTTAAGAACGAAGAGACTGACGGGTATACGGCAGTACAGCTCGGTTACGGCGAACGTAAAGAGAAGCGTACTACTAAAGCCTTGAAAGGTCATTTCGCGAAAGCGAAAACTACTCCTAAGCAGCACTTAATTGAGTTCAGGGATTTCCGAGTGGAGTTTGAAGGAGGTGTAGAATTGGGACAGCAATTGAGCGTTGCAGATGTTTTCCAAGTAGAAGATTTTGTGGATGTAATAGCCACTTCAAAAGGTAAAGGTTTTCAAGGTGTAGTAAAGAGACATGGCTTCGGCGGTGTAGGACAAGCTACTCACGGTCAGCACAACAGACTAAGAGCACCAGGATCTATTGGCGGAGCTTCATACCCTGCGAGAGTATTTAAGGGAATGAGAATGGCCGGCAGAACTGGTAATGACAGAGTCAAAGTGACTAACCTTCAAGTGTTGAAGATTATTCCTGAGAAGAATCTGATATTAGTAAGTGGTTCTGTACCAGGACCTAAAAATGGAACTGTAATTCTAGAGAAATAGTCATGAAAGTATCCGTAGTAAATAAAAACGGTGAGGATACCGGGAGAAAAGTTGATTTGGCTAAGGACGTTTTTGGCATTGAGCCAAACGATCATGCTATCTATTTAGATGTGAAGCAATTCTTAGCTAATCAGAGACAAGGTACTCACAAGTCGAAAGAAAGAGCAGAAATTGCTGGATCGACTAGGAAAATAAAGAAACAAAAAGGTACTGGTACCGCTCGTGCGGGAAGTATCAAATCGCCTTTGTTCAGAGGTGGAGGAAGAGTGTTTGGCCCAGAGCCAAGAGACTATTCTTTCAAGCTAAACAAGAAATTGAAAGCTTTGGCTAGAAAATCAGCATTGACTTATAAAGCAACTAACAAGAGCATTTCAGTTTTGGAAGATTTTAGCTTCGAAGCACCAAAGACTAAGGAATACAAAAACTTGTTGTCTAGCCTTGCATTGAATGGTAAGAAGACACTCCTAGTATTGGGAGAAGACAGCAAGAACATTGTGTTGTCGTCTAACAACCTTCAGAAAACCAAAGTAACTACTGCAGAGCAGATCAATACTTATGATCTACTAAACGCAGATAACTTGATACTTTGTGAAGGTTCAATTGAAAAGATTCAGAACTTATTAACTAAATAAGAAGATGAGTATACTAAGAAAACCACTAGTTACCGAGAAAGTATCTGCGCTTAATGAAAGTGGAAAATATGGCTTTATAGTAGATAAAGATGCTAATAAAGTCGAAATCAAAAAGGCAGTAGAAAAAACTTACGGAGTAACGGTTGAGCGAGTAAACACAATGGTTTACCAAGGTAATGCAAAAACCAAGTACACTAAATCGAAAGTAGTTTCTGGAAGAACTAATTCTTTTAAGAAAGCAATCGTGCAAGTGGCCGAAGGAGATATAATTGATTTTTACGGAGGAGTATAAATAGTTAGAAAATGGCTGTAAGAAAATTAAAACCGATGACGCCGGGTACCAGATATAGGGTTGCACCTGTATTTGATGAGATCACTAGCTCTACTCCGGAAAAATCTTTGACCAAATCTGTTCATAGAAACGGTGGACGTAACAATACTGGTAAAATGACTATCAGGAATGTAGGCGGAGGTCACAAGAGAAAATATAGAGAAATAGACTTCAAGAGAGAAAAGTTTGGAATACCAGCTACTGTGAAGACTATTGAGTATGATCCGATGAGAACAGCAAGAATTGCCTTGGTGTTTTATGCAGACGGAGAAAAAAGATACATCATCGCTCCAGCTGGAGTGAAAGTTGGAGATACATTGTTGTCAGGCCCTGGTATTGCGCCAGAGGTAGGTAATACTTTGTTGTTGTCTGAGATTCCTTTAGGTACCATCATCCACAACGTGGAAGTTGAAGCCTGGTAAAGGAGCTGCAATGGCGAGAAGCGCTGGCGCTTATGTCCAATTGATGGCAAGAGATGGTAAATATGCAACAGTGAAATTGCCATCTGGAGAAATGAGATTGGTGCTTGTTACTTGTTTAGCTACTATCGGAACCGTGTCTAATGCTGATCACATGAATGTGAGATTAGGTAAAGCAGGTCGAAATAGATGGTTGGGAAGAAGACCTAGAGTAAGAGGTGTAGCAATGAACCCTGTCGATCACCCAATGGGTGGTGGTGAAGGTAAGTCATCAGGAGGTCATCCAAGATCTCGTAATGGCATTTTTGCTAAAGGTCAAAAGACCAGAGCACCTAAGAAATATTCTAACAAGTTGATCATTGGTAAAAAGAAGAAATAAGCAATGGGAAGATCTTTAAAAAAAGGACCTTATATAGATTTCAGACTTGACAATAAAGTCGTAGCCATGAATGATTCAGGCAAGAAATCAGTGATCAAAACTTGGTCAAGAAGGTCGATGATATCTCCGGATTTCGTAGGACATACATTTGCAGTGCACAACGGAAATAAGTTTATCCCTGTGTTTGTAACTGAAAACATGGTTGGCCACAAGCTTGGCGAATTTTCTCCTACGAGAAATTTCAGAGGTCATATTAACAAAAAAGACAAAAGAAAATAATTAGCTGAACTATGGAAGCTGTAGCAAAACTAAAAAACGTACCTACCTCTCCTCGTAAGATGAGATTGGTTGCTGATTTGGTAAGAGGCCAAAGAGTAAACCATGCGTTAAACGTATTAAAGTTTGAGGCAAAGCAAGGTGCTGCTAGACTAGATAAATTACTATTATCTGCCATCTCTAACTGGGAAGCTAAAAACGAAGATGCCAAGCTTGAAGAAGCGGATCTATACGTGAAAGAAATTTTTGTAGATAGTGCAAGAATTTTGAAAAGGCTGAGACCTGCTCCGCAAGGACGAGCACACAGAATTAGAAAGAGATCTAATCATGTGACATTGGTTGTGGATAGTCACAACGCAGAGAGCGCAGAAAAGAATACTGAAACTTCAGAAAACAAATAACAATGGGACAGAAGGTAAACCCTACAGGACTAAGATTAGGAATTGTTAAAGGTTGGGATTCCAACTGGTACGGTGGCAAGACGTTTCCTGACAAATTGGTGGAAGACACCAAAATCAGAAAGTATATCAAAGCCAGAATTCCTAAAGGAGGTATTTCTAAAATTGTTGTAGAAAGAACGATTAAAAGAATCACTTTGACCATTCACACAGCAAGACCAGGTGTGGTAATTGGAAAAGGAGGATCTGAAGTTGATAAAATCAAAGAAGAACTGAAAGCATTTACTGGAAAGGATTTGCAGATCAATATCTTCGAGATCAAAAGACCTGAATTAGATGCTGCATTAGTGGGTGAGTCTATTGCTCAGCAGTTGAAAGCCAGAATCTCTTACAGACGAGCGATGAAGCAAGCGATTGCCTCTACTATGCGAGTAGGAGCAGAAGGAATCAAAATCAAAGTAGCTGGCCGACTAGGTGGTGCTGAGATGGCGAGAACTGAGCAGTATAAGGAAGGTAGAATTCCATTGCACACTTTGCGAGCTGATATTGATTATGCGATTTCTGAAGCGCATACTATCTATGGTAAGATCGGAATCAAAGTTTGGATTTTCAAAGGCGAAGTTTATGGAAAGAGAGATCTTTCTCCTAACATCGGCATGAGCAACCAAGGAACTGGTGGCGGTGGTAACCGTGGGCCAAGAGGTGGGAACGAAGGTCCTAGAAGAAAAAGAAGACAATAATCCCTCAGTTTAGAGGTACAAAATATTTAAGAGATGTTACAACCGAAAAGAACGAAGTTCAGGAAAAAACAAAAGGGTAGAGTAAAAGGACTTGCTCAGCGAGGACACACTTTAGCCTTCGGTACTTTTGGAATTAAGTCCCTAGAGCCAGGTTGGATTACTAGTCGTCAAATTGAGGCTGCCAGGATTGCCATGACCAGAGCTATGAAAAGGGAAGGTCAAGTTTGGATTAGAATATTTCCAGACAAGCCAGTGACTAAAAAGCCTGCTGAAGTAAGAATGGGTAAAGGTAAGGGTGCGCCAGAATATTGGGTAGCAGTCGTAAGACCTGGGACTATTTTGTTTGAAGCAGCTGGTGTGAGTAGAGAAGTGGCTCAGGAAGCTTTGAGGTTAGCGCAGCAAAAGTTGCCTAATAGAACAAAGTTCGTTGTTAGAAGAGATTTTCAAGCACAAGGGTAACCCCTTTAAATACAGGAAATTATGAATAATTCTGAAATCAAAGGCTTATCGCTTGATGAATTGAAAAGCAAGCTGACAGCTGAGAAAGAAAGTTTTGCAAAATTGAAATTTGCACACGCTATCACGCCGATCGAAAATCCAATGAGATTGAGAGAAGCTAAGAAATTGGTAGCAAGGTTAAACACTGAAATCAGGGCTAAACAAATCGCCCAACAATAAGTTAGTTCGAGATGGAAGCCAGAAATTTAAGAAAAGAGCGTGTCGGAAAAGTGGTTAGTGACAAAATGTCAAAAACAATCACTGTAGAGGTATTACGTAAAGTAAAGCACCCGATGTACGGAAAATTCATGATCAAGACAAAGAAATTTGCTGCTCATGATGAGAATAATGATTGCGGTATCGGTGATACAGTAAAAATCATGGAAACAAGACCTTTGTCTAAGAACAAAAGGTGGAGATTGGTTGAAATAATTGAAAGAGCTAAATAAGAGATGGTACAACAAGAATCAAGACTTAGTGTAGCGGACAACAGTGGTGCAAAAGAAGTGCTATGTATCCGCGTATTAGGAGGAACTGGCAAGAGATATGCTTCTGTTGGTGACAAAATTGTTGTAACTGTAAAATCAGCGATTTCATCTAGTAACCTGAAAAAGGGTACTGTTTCGAAAGCAGTTGTTGTTAGAACAAAGAAAGAAGTAAGACGGAAAGACGGTTCGTATATCAGGTTCGAAGATAATGCAGCAGTGTTGTTGTCTGAGAATGGTGAGCCAAGAGGAACTCGTATCTTCGGCCCTGTAGCTAGAGAACTGAGAGAAAAGCAGTTCATGAAAATTGTTTCGTTGGCTCCAGAGGTGCTGTAATTTTATCATAGCGTAGAAAAAGATTAGATCATGAAATTTCACATCAAAAAAGGAGATACCGTAAAAGTACTTTCAGGAAACTCGAAAGGAAAAACCGGAGCGGTACTTGAGATATTTCCAAGTAAATACAGAGCGATCGTAGAAGGATTGAATATGGTGACTAAGCACACCAAGCCATCTGCAGAGAGCCCTGAGGGAGGTATCAAAAAAGTTGAGGCTTCTATCCATATGAGCAATTTGATGCTCGTTGATGCTGCGACTGGCGAAGCTACTAGAGTAGGACGTAAGCTAGACGAAAACGGCAAATTGCAAAGATTTTCAAAGAAAACAGGGGAGGTAATCAATAATGGCTAATCCAAGATTAAAAGATATTTACGAGAAGGACGTAGTGCCTGCTCTAAAAGAAAAATTTCAGTACAAATCTGTAATGATGGTACCAAGACTAGAGAAGATTTCTGTCAACAAAGGTATTGGAGCAGCTGTATCGGACAAGAAATTGGTAGATGCTGGAGTTGACGAATTGACTCAGATCACTGGACAGAAAGCAGTACCAACATTGGCAAAGACTTCTATCTCTAACTTTAAGTTGAGAGAAGGAATGCCAATCGGAGCTAGAGTAACATTGAGAGGAGACAAGATGTACGAATTCTTAGATCGTTTAATGACTGTAGCGCTTCCTAGAGTTAGAGATTTTAGAGGGATCAAAGACAAAGGTTTTGATGGACGTGGAAATTACACTTTAGGTGTGAAGGAGCAAATCATCTTCCCTGAGATCAGTATCGATAAGATCAATAAGATTTCTGGAATGGACATCACATTTGTGACTACTGCTCAGACTGACGAAGAAAGTTATGAACTACTCAAGGCGTTTGGAATGCCTTTCGTAAAGAAAAATAATAATTGATATGGCAAGAGAAGCAATAAAAGCCAGAGAAAGAAAAAGAGAAAGATTGGTAGCTAAGTATGCCACTAAGAGAGCTGAATTAAAAGCTGCTGGTGACTACGAAGGTCTAGACAAACTTCCTCGAAACTCTTCTAAAGTTAGACTTCACAACAGATGTAAGTTGACTGGAAGGCCCAAAGGTTACATGAGAAAATTTGGAATTTCTAGAGTTACATTCAGAGAAATGGCTAGCGATGGAAAGATTCCAGGCGTGACTAAGTCAAGCTGGTAAAAAGAGTTTTTGAAAATATAAAATATTAACTAACTTTGCACCCCCGTAAAGAAATGGGGGAAAAAGTATACTGTAATGACAGATCCGATAGCAGATTATTTAACAAGATTGAGGAATGCCATCAAGGCAAATCATCGAATCGTAGAAGTGCCTGCCTCTAACATGAAGAAGGAGTTGACTAAGGTACTGAAAGACAAAGGGTTCATCAAGAATTTTAAATTCGATGAGGATGGTGTCCAGGGGAAAATCAGAATTGCATTGAAATACAATCCAGAGACGAAGGAGTCTGCGATTGTAAAATTAGAGCGGGTGAGTAAGCCAGGTCTAAGGAAATACGCAAAGTCTGACGCATTACCCAGGGTATTGAACGGTCTAGGAGTAGCTATATTATCTACATCCAAAGGCGTTATTACTGACAAAGAAGCCAGACAGCACAATGTGGGCGGCGAAGTATTGTGTTACGTTTATTAATTAGAATAAAATGTCAAGAATAGGAAAAAAGCCCATTGCTATACCATCAGGCGTTGAAGTAACTATCAACGGTGGATCGGTAACAGTAAAAGGAGCAAAAGGAACATTGGCTAGAGAAATCGATTCAGATTTTAAACTTGCTATCGAGGATGGTGTACTGACCGTACAGAGACCAACTGAACAAAAAAGACATAAAGCGCTTCACGGCTTGTACCGTTCTTTGTTGAACAACATGGTAGAAGGCGTGAGTGATGGATTTAAGAAGCAATTGGAACTTGTAGGTGTAGGTTATAAAGCTGCTATGCAAGGTCAAATTCTTGAATTGAATCTAGGGTATTCACACAACATCTTTATGGAGATTCCTAAAGAGGTAAGTGTAAGTGCTGAAACACAAAAAGGTAAAAACCCAATCGTATCATTGGAGTCTGCGGACAAAGAATTGATAGGAGAGGTTTGTGCTAAAATCAGATCGCTACGTAAAGTAGAACCTTACAAAGGAAAAGGTATCAGATTTGTTGGTGAAATTATTAGAAGAAAAGCTGGTAAAACTGCTGCTAAATAATAAGAGACATGGCAATTACTAAAGAACAAAGAAGGCTAAGAATAAGAAGAGGTATCAGAAATAAGATTACTGGTACAGCCGAAAGACCAAGATTGTCTGTCTTTAAAAGCAACAAGTGCATATACGTTCAATTGATTGATGATGTAAACGGTCATACTTTGACGGCTACTTCATCTGCTGAAATCGGAAAGGCCAATGCTAATATTGAAATTTCTAAAGAAGTAGGCAAGAAGTTGGCTGAAAAGGCGGCAAGTAGTGGCGTCTCTTCTGTTGTATTTGATAGAGGTGGATACCCATATCATGGAAAAGTTAAAGCTTTAGCTGATGGTGCTAGAGAAGGAGGCCTTAAATTTTAATTGAGTTATGTCTAAGCAAAATATAAGAGCAATCAAAGCAAGCGAAATTGAACTACAAGAAAAAGTAGTTGCTATTAAGAGAGTTGCTAAAGTTGTTAAAGGTGGTAGAAGATTTAGTTTCTCTGCTATCGTAGTAGTAGGCGATGGAAACGGTGTGGTAGGATATGGATTGGGTAAAGCCAATGAAGTAACCGACTCAATCACTAAGGGAATCGACGATGCTAAGAAAAATCTGGTAAGAGTACCTGTGTTTAAAGGAACTGTTCCTCACGATGCCATTGGCAAATTTGGTGGTGGACACGTGTTGTTGAAGCCTGCAGCTGCGGGTACTGGTGTAATAGCTGGTGGTGCTATGCGTGCAGTGTTGGAAAGTGCTGGAGTACATGATGTACTAGCTAAATCTAAAGGTTCTTCGAACCCACATAATGTGGTAAAGGCTACTTTCGATGCATTGAGCCAAATGAGAGATCCTTATGCTGTTGCTCGTCAAAGAGGAGTCGAATTGTCAAAAGTTTTTAACGGATAAGAAGATGGCTAAGGTAGTAATTACACAAAAAAGAAGTGTCATAAAAAGACCTAACGATCAGAAGCTAACGATCAAAGCTTTAGGATTGGGTAGAATCAACAGATCTGTTGAGAAAGAGTTGACGCCACAAATTGCAGGTATGATCAGAAAAATTGGTCATTTAGTATCTGTTGAGAATAAATAATTTTAGAACTATTCTGAAATCATAGAAAGATGAAATTAAATACACTACAGCCTGCAGAAGGATCTATAAAATCTGACAAGAGAATTGGTAGAGGTCAAGGATCTGGAAGAGGTGGGACGTCTACAAGAGGTCACAATGGTGCTAAATCTAGATCAGGTTATTCAAGAAAAGGTGGTTTTGAAGGCGGTCAAATGCCTTTATACAGACGTGTGCCTAAGTTTGGATTTACTAGCCCTAACAGAGTAGAGACGAAGCCTATCAATCTAGATACGCTACAAGCGTTGGCTGATAAAACAAAAGCAGCTACTATTACCATCGAAACTTTGATGGAAAATGGTCTGGCAGGCAAAAACGATATAGTTAAAGTATTGGGTAGAGGAGAGCTTTCAGCTAAGTTGGACGTTACAGTTCATCACTTCTCTAAAACAGCTATCGCTGCCATTGAAAAGGCAGGGGGCAAAGCTACAGCATTGTAATCTATGAAGAAGTTTTTTAGTACCATACGGAACATATTTACTATAGAAGATCTAAGGGTTAGAATCCTCAATACAGTTGGTTTTTTAATCATCTTTAGACTGGGTTCTTTTGTTGTTCTTCCTGGTATCGATCCTTCTAAATTAGACGACAACGTATCAGGGATATTAGGTATACTTGACACCATGCTAGGGGGCGCATTTAGTAATGCGTCTATCTTTGGCTTAGGTATTATGCCATATATTTCTGCATCTATTGTAATCCAGTTATTAACAATGGCTGTTCCTTATTTTCAGAAATTACAGAAAGAAGGAGACAGCGGTAGAAAGAAAATTAATCAAATCACTAGAGTGCTGACTATTGCGATCACATTCGCTCAAGGCAGTGCTTATTTGGCAGGAGCTATTCCTGCAGATGCGATTGTTTTAGAAAATAAATTTTTATTCACACTTTCTTCATTGACAATCCTTACGGCAGGTACCATCTTCTGTATGTGGTTGGGAGAGAGAATTACTGATAAAGGAATAGGAAATGGTATCTCCATGTTGATCATGATTGGTATTATTTCAAGATTCCCAGGTAGTTTAATGCAGGAAGCTGTGACTAGAGGAATGAGTGAAGCGCTATTCTTCTTGCTTGAAGTGTTAGGATTGTTCTTTGTCGTGATGGCAGTAGTCTTACTTACACAGGCAGTCAGAAGAATTCCAGTACAATATGCCAAACAAGTAGTAGGCAATAAAGTATATGGAGGACAGCGTCAATACATTCCTTTGAAAGTAAACTCAGCTGGTGTAATGCCTATTATTTTCGCGCAGTCATTGATGTTTTTACCATCTATGGTGGGGGGATACTTTGCTGAGACAAGCGATGTAGCGCAATATGTTGCAACTACATTTTCAAACTTCCAGTCTTGGGAGTATAACTTGACTTTCGCAACGATGATCATGTTGTTTACTTTCTTTTACACAGCCATCTCGGTTAATCCTAACCAGATTGCTGATGACATGAAGAGAAACGGAGGTTTTATCCCTGGTGTTAAACCAGGTAAAGCAACTTCCGAGTTTATTGATACAGTATTGACACGAGTAACATTCCCAGGATCATTATTCTTGGCTGTAGTCGCTATCATGCCAGCATTTGCACAGATGGCTGGTGTCAATTCAAACTTTGCTCAGTTTTTTGGAGGCACCTCACTACTTATCATGGTAGGTGTGATATTGGATACACTTCAGCAAATTGAAAGCTATTTATTAATGAGACACTACGAGGGCATGATGAAGTCTGGTAAATTGAAGGGTAGATCTCAAAATATAGCAGTAGCATAATCTAAATTAAGAATGGCAAAACAAGCTTCTATAGAGCAAGACGGTACAATCAAAGAGGCATTGTCTAACGCAATGTTCCGAGTTGAATTGGAAAATGGACACGAAGTTATTGCACATATCTCAGGTAAGATGAGAATGCATTACATTAAAATCTTACCAGGGGATAAAGTGAAGATGGAAATGTCTCCTTATGACTTGTCTAAAGGAAGAATAGTTTATCGCTATAAATAAGAATCGCTGATATGTCTCGATTTTGTCGAGATGTGTAGGTTTAAAATTAAATAGAAATGAAAGTTAAAGCATCCGTAAAAAAGAGGAGTGCCGACTGCAAAGTCATCCGCAGAAACGGTAAAGTTTACGTAATCAACAAGAAGAACCCTAGGTTCAAGCAAAGACAAGGATAATTATGGCTAGAATTGCAGGAGTAGATATTCCAGGAAACAAAAGAGGTGAGATTGCACTTACTTATATTTTTGGTTTGGGCCGTAGCTCAGCACAAAAAATATTGTCTGAAGCAGGCATAGACTGGAGCAAAAAAGTTGATGAATGGAGTGATGATGAAGCGGGTGCAGTAAGAACGCTTATCAGTGAAAACTTCAAAGTTGAAGGTGTACTTAAATCAGAAGTTCAGATGAACATCAAGCGTTTGCTTGATATTGGATGTTACAGAGGATTGAGACACAGAAAAGGTCTTCCAGTTAGAGGTCAGCATACCAAAAATAACGCTAGAACTAGAAAAGGAAAGAGAAAGACTGTTGCCAACAAAAAGAAGGCTACTAAATAATAATTGACGATGGCACAAAAAAGAAAAGATAAAGGAAGAAAAAGAGTTGTAGTAGTTGAGCCAATAGGCCAAGTACACATCAAAGCTTCGTTTAACAACATCATTATTTCAATGACCAACCTTACTGGTCAGGTAGTATCTTGGGCATCTGCAGGTAAAATGGGATTCAAGGGTTCTAAAAAGAACACACCTTATGCAGCTCAGGTTGCAGCTCAGGATTGCGCACAAGCGGCATACGATCAAGGGTTGAGAAAAGTAGAGGTTTTTGTAAAAGGACCGGGTGCGGGTAGAGAATCTGCCATTAGAACTATCCAAAATGTAGGAATCGAAGTGACGATGATCAAAGACGTTACACCGCTTCCTCACAACGGATGTCGACCACCTAAGAGAAGAAGAGTTTAATAATATTTTTGAATTAATATAAAATGGCAAGATATACCGGACCCAAGACGAAAATAGCTAGAAGGTTTAACGACCCTATCTTCGGCCCAGACAAGACTTTGCAAAAAAAGGCATATCCTCCGGGACAGCATGGCCGTGGTAGAAGAAGAAAACCTTCTGAATATGCCATCCAGCTTGCTGAAAAGCAAAAGGCGAAGTACACGTACGGGTTACTAGAGAAGCAATTCTCTAACTTGTTCGAAAAGGCTTCTAAAAAAGGTGGTATCACTGGTGAAGTGTTACTTCAGCTATTGGAATCAAGATTGGATAACGTAGTTTTCAGACTAGGTTTAGCACCTACAAGAAGCGCTGCTAGACAGCTTGTATTGCACAAGCATATCCTAGTCAATAGTGAGTTGGTAAACATACCTTCTTATTCTTTGAAAACTGGAGATTTGGTTGCTGTGAGAGAGAAGTCAAAATCACTTGAAGTGGTGACTGCAAGTTTGTCAAGAGGAGTAGTAAGCAAATATCCTTGGTTAGAATGGGATTCTAGCCAATTGACGGGAAAATTCGCCACTTTACCATCTAGGGAAGAAATTCCTGAAACAGTAAAAGAGCAATTGATCGTTGAATTGTACTCTAAATAATAAATTTCTATAAATTTTATATTAAAGAATTAACTATGTCAATACTAGCATTTCAAATGCCTGAAAAGGTGGTGATGGAGAAGGCTGATGACTTTCATGGCTTATTTACTTTCAAACCACTAGAGCAAGGCTACGGAGTTACCGTCGGTAATGCATTGAGAAGAATTTTATTGTCTTCACTAGAGGGATATGCCATTACAGGTATTAAAGTCCCTGGAGTATTGCATGAGTTTTCTACAATGGAAGGTATTGTAGAAGATTTGTCAGAAATCATTTTGAATCTCAAAATGGTGAGATTCAAAAAGATCGCTGATGTAGCTGAAAGCAAAATTGTTGTAAGCATATCAGGACAAAAAGAATTCAAAGGGAGTGATATAGGAGGTGCTACTTCAGCATTTGAGGTGCTAAATCCAGATCACGTGATCGCTCACTTAGACGAAAAAGTGAAGTTCGAAATAGAATTGACTATTGAAAAAGGTAGAGGCTATGTGACTGCAGAGGACAATAGACCAGGAGAGCAAATCTTCGGTTTTATTCCAATCGACGCCATCTTTACGCCTATCAAGAATGTGAAATATTCTGTAGAGAACACTAGGGTAGAGCAAAAAACTGACTATGAACAATTGATATTGGACATAGAAACAGATGGATCTATTCACCCAGAGAATGCTTTGAAAGGTGCCGCTAATATTTTGATACAGCACTTTATGTTATTCTCAGACCAGACTATGATCCTCGATACGCACGATGCGGGCGAGCCAGAGGCTGTAGATGAGGAATTACTACACATGAGAAAGTTGCTCAAGACTAATCTAAATGATCTTGATCTTTCAGTAAGAGCTTACAACTGTTTGAAAGCTGCTGATGTAAGGTCACTAGGAGACCTAGTAAGATTAGAGATTTCTGACATGATGAAGTTCAGAAACTTCGGTAAGAAATCTTTGGCAGAATTAGAGCAATTGGTAGCAGACAAGAACCTTACTTTTGGCATGGATTTGTCAAAGTATAAATTAGACGAAGAGTAAAATGAGACACGGGAAGAAATTTAATCATTTGAGCAGAACAGCATCGCATAGAAATGCAATGTTGTCCAATATGGCTTCTTCTTTGATTTTGCATAAAAGAATTACTACTACTGTAGCTAAAGCTAAAGCTTTGAGAAAGTATGTAGAGCCTTTGATCACTAGAGCCAAGGACGATACTACTCACTCTAGAAGAGTTGCTTTTTCTTACTTGCAAAACAAAGAATCTGTAACTACCCTATTCGGTGAGGTAGCTGAGAAAGTAGCTAGCAGACCGGGAGGATACACTAGAATTTTGAAAACTGGTGCTAGACTAGGTGATAACGCAGAAATGTGTATCATGGAGTTGGTAGACTACAATGAGTTGATGTTGAAAGATGCGGCTCCAGCTAAAGCTAAGACTAGAAGAAGCAGAAGAGGTAAAGGTGGAAGTGATTCTGCTGCACCTGCTGTAGAAGTTACTGAGGCTGTAGTGGTAGAAGAAACACCAGCAGCTGAGGCTACCGAAGAAGTGAAAGCAGAAGCTGCTGACGCTCCTGAAGTTGAGGCGAAAGAAGAAGATTCTGCTGACGATTCTAAGAAAGAAGACAAAGAATAAGTGAATAAAAGTTCATAAGATATATAAGCCATCTCGATAAGTTTCGGGATGGCTTTTTTTATGTCTAAAATTTATTAAAATTTGCGGTGATTTTAGCCCACAGTTTGCACCAAACGAATTATGAAAATACAAGAAAAGAAGAAGGCTTATTTATTACTGGCAGACGGCCAATGGTTTGAAGGAACATCGATTGGAAGTGAAGGCACGAGTGGCGGAGAGATCTGCTTTAACACGGGCATGACTGGTTATCAAGAAGTGTATACCGATCCATCTTATTATGGTCAAATCGTAGTTAATACCAATTCTCACATTGGGAACTATGGTGCCGTAGATAGAGAGCAAGAGTCTGATGGACCAAAAATCAAAGGATTAGTTATCAACGACTTTTCCTACATACATAGTAGATTCGAAGCTGATAGCTCACTCGATGAGTACCTTAAAAAATATAATATTGTTGGTATAGCTGACTTGGATACTAGAAAATTAGTGAAGAGTATCAGAAGCCAAGGAGCAATGAATGCCATTATTTCGTCAGAGTTTGCTGAAGTTGAAAAACTCAAAGCAGAGTTAGACCTGGTGCCAAGTATGGATCATCTAGAATTGTCCTCTAAAGTAACGACGAGCCAACCTTATATATTAGAAGCCAAAAACGCACATAGTAAAGTGGCGGTTTTGGATATTGGAGTTAAAAAGTCAATTTTAACTAATTTGACTGACAGAGGGGTAGAGTGTAAGGTGTTTCCAGCAAAGACCACTTTTGAGGAGCTGAAAGCTTACAATCCAGACGGCTACTTTATTTCAAATGGCCCTGGTGATCCTGCTAGTATGGAATATGCGGTAGAGACAGTAAAGAAAATATTGGAAGAAAATAGACCTGTATTTGGCATCTGTTTAGGACATCAAATTTTGGCTTTGGCCAACGGTGTGAAAACTTTTAAAATGCATCATGGGCATAGAGGGTTGAACCATCCAGTCAAAAACTTAATTACTGGTTTGAGTGAAGTAACTTCGCAGAACCATGGATTTGCTGTAGATAGAGAATCTGTAGAGAATTCTGAAACATTAGAACTGACACACATTAACTTGAATGATAACACAGTAGCTGGTATACGTGTGAAGGGAAAACCTGCCTTTTCAGTGCAGCACCACCCTGAAGCTTCTCCGGGGCCACACGATTCTAGATATTTATTCGATGACTTCATTCAATTAATTAATAAACACAAGAAAAAATGAGTTTGATAGAAAGTGTATTTGCTAGACAAATACTTGATTCAAGAGGAAACCCAACCATTGAGGTAGATGTAGTTACTGAAAGTGGCGTATTGGGTAGAGCGGCAGTTCCATCAGGAGCTTCTACGGGCGTAAACGAAGCTGTGGAATTAAGAGACGGCGACAAAAGCAAATACTTAGGTAAAGGAGTATTGAAAGCAGTGGACAATGTAAACGACATCATTCAAGAAGAATTGATCGGGTTGTCTGTGTTTGATCAAAGGTATATCGATCAGTTGATGATTAAATTGGATGGTACTGACACCAAATCTAAATTGGGAGCTAATGCCATCTTGGGCGTGTCTTTGGCTGTAGCTAGAGCTGCTGCTGAAGAGCTTGGCTTGCCACTATTCAGATACATCGGTGGTACTAACGCCCACACTTTGCCTGTGCCTATGATGAACATCATCAACGGTGGATCTCACTCTGATGCGACTATCGCATTCCAAGAGTTTATGATCAGACCTGTCGGCGCGGAGACTTTCTCTCAAGCGATGCAAATGGGGGCTGAGACTTTCCATGCGTTGGCTAAAATATTGAAAGCAAAAGGGTTGAGTACTGCAGTAGGTGACGAAGGAGGATTTGCTCCAGCTTTCACTGGGGGTACTGAAGAAGCTTTGGAGAGCGTATTGGATGCGATCAAAGCGGCTGGTTACAAGCCAGGGTCTGATATCACGATTGGTTTGGATTGTGCCTCTTCTGAATTCTTCGTTGATGGCAAATATGATTATGCTAAGTTCGAAGGACCTAACGGTAAAGTTAGAGACATGAATGAGCAAGTAGAGTATTTGGCTGAATTGGTAGAGAAATATCCAATTGACTCAATCGAAGACGGTTGTGCCGAAGAGGATTGGGCTGCTTGGGCTGCTTTGACTGCCAAAATCGGCGACAAGTGTCAGCTGGTAGGTGACGATCTATTCGTGACCAACGTGAAATTCTTGCAAAGAGGAATCGAAGAAAAATCTGCTAACTCTATCTTGATCAAAGTAAACCAAATCGGTACTTTGTCTGAGACTTTGGATGCGATCGAAATGGCGCACAAAGCAGGCTTCACAGCTGTGATCTCTCACAGATCAGGTGAGACTGAGGATTCTACTATTGCGGACATTGCAGTGGCAACTAACGCAGGTCAGATCAAAACAGGATCATTGTCTAGGTCAGACAGAATGGCTAAGTACAACCAATTGTTGAGAATCGAAGAAGAGCTAGGCGAAACGGCACGTTTTCCACAGGCTAAATAATACTCATCCGAACCCGTTCGGAAATCATTAAAAACCGCAGGGAATTATCCTTGCGGTTTTTGTTTGCCCTTTCTCTTAAATAACTGTTTGCTCTTTTCCAAAAATGAAGACCGGCCTGCTTGTAGAAAATTACAAACCACTTGAGCTAATTCGGGAGTCCTCAGGTAGCCAAACGACTTGTGTGCATTCTCTGTTACCCAATGTTTGTAATCGTTTTCTACGTGTGATTCTACAGGCTTCACACCCTTGGAGTTGGGTAGGTAGTAGTCTCCAAGATTGTAGAAGACGGCCAAGTTATCGTCATCATCTAGAAAGTCATACCAAGCATCCACACATTCTGGTGTAGGAGGGAAAGCCTCTTCTTCAAACGGAAGGTTGTGGTCTTTCATGATGTTTTCTCTGATCAGCGGTAAACCAAGGGGAGAGCCCATAGAGATCAAGGTGACACCATCAATTTTGTCTCCTAGTATATGGAGTACATCATAGGCGATAATCGACCCCATAGAATGCGCTAAAATCAGAATGTTTTTGTCTTTATGCTTAAGTAGAAAATCAATCATTCGAGACCTGATTTGCGCTTTTACAGGTTTGCTCGCCATTTGTTGATCCATGGGAATCTTTTCATTGAAATAGATGTCTAAGTCACGAAAGCCAGTTTTAACAATGAAGTTGAACGGCTTACGGAAATTATTCAAACCTATTTTACTCAAAAAAATTACCTCTTTCACATATTGTCCACTGTGCTTGACCCGCTGCCAAAAAGTGACAGGCTGTGTTCGCTTTATTTTGTCTCTAGATAAATAAGGGTCTTCAATAAAGAGGGGGTGATTTGGATCTTTCTCTTTAGAATTGAGTGGAATTTTATAGAGAATGTCTGCCCAATAGATCATTTTAAAATCAAAGGTAGTGGGCGAGTCCTTTAGGTCTCTCAGTCCTTCTTTTATGGCACTATGCCACCAGCGTTTCAGTTGATGTGCAGGTGGTTTGTTACTCAAACCATGGATACCTAGTATCAAGGTGCGACGCTTTCTTTTGAAAACTTTTTTAAGCATAGCAAATCTAATCTTAGGAGCTAAAAATAACTATAAGTAGCTAAGCCACCATATATGTTATTGGATTTGTAGGAATCGATTTTTTTATAAACTTGAATGTGTTATCCCAGTCTAATAAATAGAAATACTAAAGTAGCAGGTGTAAAAAAAGCCAGCATATTTTGTGCTGGCTTTTTGTCGGATTTAATGAACGTTTTTTTTAAACGCTAGCTTTTTCTATCCAGCCCTGTACGTCTTCCAATGCTGGGTTTTTCACGTCTTTGAGCTTTAGTTTTTTACGAGTGCCACATACGTCGTTGAAGAGTTTGCTGTCCTTGGCTTCTGCAAATTGCTCCTTGGTGAGCATACCTAGCTTTTGAAGAATCTGAATCAAATCCTTGGCTACTCCTAGGTCTTCGTACTGAGACTCGGTCAGGGCTTGTACTTTGCGCTCTGGCTTCATCTGAGGGAAGAACAACACATCTTGGATAGACTTGGAGTTGGTCATCATCATAGACAGACGATCGATACCCACACCTAGACCCGCCGTAGGCGGCATGCCATATTCCAGTGCTCTCAAGAAGTCTTCGTCGAGCACCATGGCCTCGTCGTCGCCTCTTTTGCCCAATTCTAGCTGTTCTTCGAACCTCTTGCGTTGGTCGATAGGATCGTTCAGTTCAGAGAAGGCATTACAGATTTCTTTGCCATTGGCGACAGCCTCAAATCTTTCTACCAACCCTGGCTTGGTTTTGTGCTTCTTAGCCAGTGGCGACATTTCTACTGGATATTCAGTAATGAAAGTAGGCTGGATTAGCTGGCCTTCGCACTTTTCTCCGAATATTTCGTCGATTAGTTTGGCCTTGCCCATTGATTTGTCTGTAGGGATATCTAGTTTTTTAGCCGTTTCTCTGAGTTCGTCTTCACCCATTTCTGAGATGTCGATTCCCGTGAAGTGCTCGATGGCTTCAAACATGGTGTATCGTTTCCAAGGGCGTTGGAAGTCGATCACGTTTTCGCCTACTTGTACTTTAGTAGTGCCATGTAGATCTATTGCTACTTTCTCTACCATGGCTTCGGTCAGTTCCATCATCCATTCGTAGTCTTTGTAGGCCACGTATAGTTCTACTTGTGTGAATTCTGGATTGTGGAAACGAGACATGCCTTCGTTTCTAAAATCTTTAGAAAATTCAAATACGCCGTCGTATCCACCTACGATGAGTCTTTTGAGGTACAATTCATTGGCTATACGCAAATACAGGGTCATGTCGAGCGTATTGTGGTGCGTTTTGAAAGGGCGAGCGGCAGCTCCACCATATAGCGGCTGAAGGATTGGCGTCTCTACTTCGAGATATCCTTTTTCGGCTAGGAAGTTTCTCATCGAATTCACCAATTGTGTTCTTTTGACGAAGGTCTCGCGTACTTCTGGATTTACAATCAGATCCACATAGCGCTGACGGTATCTCATTTCAGGGTCGGTGAAGGCATCATACGTTTTCATGTTGCCGTCTTCGTCTTTGGCTTCTTTCACTATGGGAAGCGGCTTCAGCGACTTCGTCAAGAGCGTCAGTTCATTTACATGAATAGAGATTTCTCCTACTTCTGTGGTGAATACATAGCCTTTGATGCCAATGATATCGCCAATGTCCATCATCTTTTTGAAGACTACATTGTAGTGGCTTTTGTCCTCACCAGAGCAAAGGTCATCACGTCTGAGGTAGATTTGGATTCTACCAGTGGAGTCTTGGAGTTCGGCAAACGAGGCCGATCCCATGATTCTACGGCTCATTAGTCGCCCTGCGATTGAAATAGCCTTATAGTCTGTCTTCTGTTTTTCGTAGTTCTCGTGAATATCTTTGGTAGTCACGTTTACCTCGAAGGTATCAGATGGATAAGGGTCAATGCCAGATTGGATCAGTTGTTCTCTGATTTGGCGTCTGTTAATTTCCTGTTCGCTTAGAATCATTTTGCAATTATTTAGAAGCCCTGTCAGCCGACAGGCGGGCGCAAAATTAAATCAAAATCAACGATTGGTGAAGGAATGGCATGGGATGTTTTAAGGTCACATTATTAATTTTGTCACTTTACTTTCCCTCTGGGGGGACTCTTATAAATTACAAATGGGATTGGAGGCCTTCAAATCAAAATTCATTAATATTATAAAACGAACAAAAACATCAGACCCATGAGAAAAATAGATCAGCTGCTTTCAGAATATGGCGAGAGTCATCAAAACCCTACCAACAAATTGATCCATTGGATCTGTGTGCCGGCTATTTTTTGGAGTATTGTCGGATTGTTTTGGTCTATACCTAGCGGCTTTTTGGTATCTGCTTTCCCGAATGTGGCGAGCCCATTTTTGAATTGGGCTACAATCGTTTTGGTGGCTGTGCTACTGTATTATTTCACGCTGTCCTTTTGGCTCTTTGTGGGAATGGCCATTGCAGTGATGGGCTTTTTGTACCTTACGCTTTTTGTAGAGCAGCTAGGAGTGGCGCCTGTGTGGCAAGTCAGCCTCGTGGTGTTTGTAGTAGCTTGGGTAGGACAATTCTATGGGCATAATGTGGAAGGGAAAAAACCATCCTTCATCAAAGACGTTCAGTTTCTGCTGGTAGGACCCGCTTGGCTCATGCACTTCATTTACATAAAAATAGGCATTCCTTATTAAATCGGTACAGCTATTCCTCAAAACTTTTCATCTGAAAATATGCCCAAATACATCGCTTTGCTTCGCGGGATCAACGTGAGCGGTCAAAAAATCATTAAAATGGATGCGCTTCGCACCTCACTTGCCAAGCTCGACTATGGGCATATCCAAGCTTACATTCAGAGTGGGAATGTGATTTTTGAGTCTGTGTGTATGGATCAAGTACAGCTACAGGACGAAATCCACCAAAACATATTAGACACTTTTGGTTTTGATGTACCCGTATTGGTGAGGTCGCAGCAGGAATGGAAACAGGCTTTCGAAAACAATCCTTTCATCAACGAGCGACAAGAAGCCATTGAAAAGTGCTATGTGACCTTGCTGTCGCAAGAACCTGATGAGGGAAATATGGAGGCATTGAAAAGTTTTCACAAAGGCCCAGAGGAATTCATCAAAGAAGGCTTGAACTTATATCTGCTATACCCGAATGGCGCTGGCCGGTCCAAGCTCGATCACAATGCCATTGAGCGGAAGCTCAAAGTAGCCGCCACGACTCGCAACTGGAAAACGATGACTAAGCTGATGCAGATGGTGATTGGTTAGTTGCTGAGTGCTCTCGTGTCGTTATTCTTTGCCCGTCCATTCTACTAATGCAATTTCAGCTTTGATACCCCAAGCATCGAAATGCTCTAGCCAAAAGAGCTGTTTTTCTGATAAGTGATCATTAGGAGATTTTACTTCATAGAAGGCGTAGTCTTTGTCTTTCCAGACGAATAAATCAGGGAAGCCTGTCGATCTATTTTTTGGGTCTATAGCGATGGTAGCGAGCAGGGCTTTAATCTGTTTCAACTGTGCGAATGCCAAAAACTGCCACATGCCTGCTATCATGTCTTCATTCCAATACACGAATGGATTGGCCACGCCATCGTGTGTCTGAATACTGCGATTGAGAATGGCTCGTAGTTGCGCTTTGCTTTTGGTACTGCTAAGTTTTGCTTCTATCGCCTCCTTACGTTTAGTGTAGAAGTCCTTGCCGTAGATGTCCGATGGTGAGCGCTGTAGTGGCTGGTGCAGACTGTTGTATTGTGGGTCGAATATCTCCTCCCAAAAGAACAGCCCAAATATATTTCTGCAGATGGTATTTTCGCTGTGATAGCCTGAGTAGCCTTGTGATTCGAAATAGGCTAAGACGCCTTGCTCGACTTGCTGTACGTAGCTGTAATCTACCAGAATCATCAGTCCTTCTTTCTGGCGAATGGTGGTTGTCTTTAGTTTTTTGTCGAGTTTATTTATCACGTCTTGCGCGATGTAGTATTCTTTATTGTCGTTCGGGTGATTGAGGATTTCTTGCGCAGTATTCAATGATAAGTCAAAGGCCTTTTGCTTGTTGTAGATTCTGATTCTGCGTTCTCGCATTGGAGAGGCAGTGGTCAGGTGGTAGAGGGTGAGTGCCTCGTCGTAGTGCTTGTGTTTTTCTAGGTGGTAGCCCACTTTGTGTATCAGTTTCTCTGTTTGTGGTCTGGCTTTGTCAAGTGCTAAAAAGTATTTGATTTCGATCTGAGCGAACCATTCATAGATGGCTAATGGTGTCAATGCTTCTTCGAGCAGGTAATATTCCTTGTGGAGCTGAGAGAGGTGCATGATCGCTTCGGCTTCTTCGCGTGAGTCGAATGAGCTGCCTAGTTGCGTTTCATCTACAGTTAGGAATTTGACATGGCCAATATCCCGAACTACAAAATCCGACATGTCGCCATGGTTGTGACCAAAGAAAAAGAGTTTGATCATATCCAGCTCCACCTGACCACCTTGGGCGATGATGTCGTCCGTGTAGAATGTGTCGTAGAGCTGATTTCCATCTACAATTTCTAGCAGAGTCAGAATCAACTCATCCTTTTTTAACCTTTTGTCTATAGACAAATCCAGTGGTTTGATGCGTTGGACGATCTCGGGCTTGTTATAGCTATTGATCAGTTGAAAACACTCGTCTATTTCTAGTGCGGTTTTCTTAACTATAAATCGACGATCGAGCAGGTCTAAATGGGCAATGCCTATATCTTTGATTTCTGGATAGTTCAATTTTTCCTTTCGGAAAAACTGTCCTTTTCGATTGCTAATTCTCACGTAGAGGCACTGACTGTCTTCCGACAAAGCCATGAAGTCGTGGATAAACAGCAGCTCAGTGTCAGACAACAACGGCTTGTATTTATCCAAAACAAATTGGAGGACGTATTTGAAGTTGTCGAGATAATATTTTTCAGGTAATATGATTTTGTCCTGATCGGCCATTGGAGGCAAAAATAGAAGCAAGTAGTACCTTTTATTGTTATCCTTCGTTTTATTTGATACTCAAATCCATGAAATGATCAATTATTATCACATCTTGGGCGTATCGCCGAATGCTACGGCTGTCGAGATCAAATCGGCATATAAGTCGAAGGCGCTGAGTTTTCATCCAGACAAGCACAATGGTGATAAAAATATGGAAGAGCTTTTTAAGCAAGTCAACGAAGCTTATCAAATCCTCTCTAATCCATATAAAAGATCTAATCATGACATGATGCTTCGCTATGGAGAGCTACCTCCAAGTAGCCCTTCGCCAACCTATCAGCAGTATAATAGACCACGGCGACCACCTCAAGCCCGGAAGTTTTATCGTCCCCAAGTGAGCAATTTCAGAGCAACTGCCTATGCTTTTCTCATCGCTTTTAGCATTGCCTTGATCATGAAAACGGCTATGTATATTTCTAATGAATATCAGGCGAAGGAAAGAGCGGAGTTGCTGGCTGCTCGCCGCTTATTGTTTGACCAAGTGAAGGCTGCTCATGATCAAGGAAACTTAGGAAAGAGTCTTCATCTTTTGGGAGATATGGGCTATTTTTTAGCAGAAGAGGGCGAAATGCAAGCTTATAAAGAGTCGTTGATTGTAGAGATCAAGGATAAGGCAGATCAATTGTTTGAAGCAGGGGCGTATGAGCAAGCTATTGCTCACTATGATTTGTTAAAAGACTTTGCTGTGAGTAACTCTATTACGTATCTAAAGAAAATGGCAGCGGCCTATCAAGGTATGGGAGAAGTAGGAAAGGCTTTAGAAGTTTTTCAGTTGATGCACCTATACGGCTATCGAACGACGAGTTTTTATTTGGAAATGGGGCAGCTGTACGAAGACGGGATCAAAGACTTAGAGATGGCACTCAACTATTATAAAATAGGGGCAGAGATGGCCTCGTCTGAATATGAAGTGACTATCGGTAAGGCTTACCCCATCGTGATCAGTGCCAGCATGGTGCCAGCGGTACATTATCATATCTACATGAAAGTAGCACAAGCCCATCTCAATTTAGAACAATATCAGGAGGCTGTGGATGCCGTATCTTGGACCAAAGATATATGGCCAGATAGCTTGATCCAATTTCAAGTTGAAGCCTTGGCCTATCATGGACTAGGACAAAAAACGGAGATGAAGCAGGCAGTTGCTCGGGCAAAACAAATAGATCCCAACTTCTCTATCGACCGTTGATCAAAACAATTTTTAGGAATCATCATTAAAGTCTATTTTTGGTGAAAAACCATACCATATGCCCAAATTTCAATTCAGTCGCTTATTATTTCTTCTGTTTTTCGCCTGTTCTACACTTAGTTATGGTCAACGTCGGTCGGCTGAGCCATTCGATGTCCTTCATTATCAATTTGATGTGCAACTCAATGATACCACCAATGCGGTGGCTGTGACTGCTCAGCTTACTATCCTGTATTTAGACAGCATCCCAGCCCAAACTATTTTAGATCTGGCTAGCCCTACTGATGCAACGGGTATGCTCGTGGATAAACTAAAGTTTAATGAACAAACGATTAATTATACACATGATGCAGATCAATTGAAATTGGCTACGCCAGCAACGGTGCAGATAGGCGATACCGTACGTGTGAGTATTTCTTATTCAGGCATACCTGATATGGGGCTGGTGTTCGGGCAAACAGCACAAGGCGACCGTACCATCTTTGCAGAACATTGGCCAAATAGAGCGCATCGCTGGCTGCCTGTGATAGACCACCCGTCTGAGAAAGCAACTTGCGAGTTTGTTGTGACGGCTCCTGGCCAATATCAGGTGGTCTCTAATGGTGATTTGCAAAACGAGCAGATATTAGCAGATGGATTGAAACAGACACATTGGAAAATGAGCCAGCCTATTCCCGCCAAGGTGATGGTTATTGGCGTAGCCGAGTTTGTAAAACGCTCTTTGGATAATGAAAAAAATATAACGGCATGGACCTACAAAAATGCAGGTAGTGCTCCTCAAGAGGACTTGGCAGATGCCCCAGCTATTTACGGCGTGCTTAGAGATTTTCTTGGCGAGTATCCGTTTACCAAATGTGATCAAGTAGAATCTACTACCAGATTTGGAGGAATGGAAAATGCAGGTAATATTTTCTATCCAGAAAAAAACATGACAGGAGAGCACCGAATGAACCCAGTGATTGCTCACGAGATTGCACATCAGTGGTTTGGTAACTCCGTAAGTGAGTCAGATTGGACAGACGTATGGGTTAGCGAAGGGTTCGCTACTTTCTTGGAGTATTACTGGATAAATGAGGCCTTGGGAAAGGATAGTTTGCAGGCCAAGCTAGATATAGACGAAATTAAAATCAGAGACTATCAGCGCTTAAATCCTGATCAAATCGTAGTACAGATGAATATCGATAATCTGGAAGATATACTGAACGCATTGACTTATGAAAAAGCGGGTTGGGTACTGCGTATGCTCTATCAGAAGGTAGGAAAAGAAACCTTTAGACAAATTGTACTTACGTTTTATGAAAAATATAAATTCAAAAATGCGAGTACTCAGGATTTTATAAAAGTAGCGGAAGAAATTTCAATGTTGGATTTGAAGCCCTTTTTTCAGCAATGGTTTTATACACCAGACATGCCTCGTGTAAATTATAAATGGAAGTATAAGAAGGATCGCTTGGTCATAGACTTCGAGCAGCTGACGAGCAAGGTGTTTCTACTAGACTTGGATGTACAAGTGAAGTTTCAAAATATGAATTTCGAAATTAAAAGAGTAGTTCTCAACCAGCGAGCGCAGACCATAGAAATACCATGTGAAAATCCCGACGATGTTGTACTCGATCCTCTGAATATCGTACTAGGTTATTTTTATGAAAAGTGATCTGGGTGGATACTGTAGCTTTGAGTCGCTCCAGTACTTCGATACCGTTCGTATAATTTTGGCTCGTGTTTTTTTACTAATCATATATTTTGAAATAAAAGTTATATAATGAATTTGAAAGTCAGTTTGTTAGTTGTGCTCATGGGCTTGTCTGCCTCAATCTTTGCACAAGAAAAGTATGAAATTTCTGTAGATCTGAACCAAGTAGTAGGCGACAGGGTGCAAGTGACTTGTCTAGTGCCAACTGTAGCTGTAGACGAAATTGAATTTAGAATGCCGAAGATCGTACCAGGGACTTATTCTATCTCTGATTTTGGAAGGTTTATACTAGACTTCAAGGCTTACGATACCGATGGCGGAGAACTAGAAACGGAAGTACTGTCTGACAATCGGAGGTTGATCAAAAACAGCGGAAAACTGCATACTATATCTTATTGGGTAGATGATACTTTCGATTCAGATCAAGAGCAGGTTATTTTCGAACCAGCGGGTACCAACATTCAGGAGGGGAAAAACTTTGTGATCAATACCTTTGGTTTTTTTGGATATCTCGAAGGTATGAAAGACTATTCGTATGAGCTCAAGGTGGACTACCCAGCGGGTATGTATGGGGCATCGGCGTTGGACAAAGTGATGGTCAATGATTCTTCTGATGTGTTTATGGCAGCGAATTATTTCGACCTTGCAGATGGACCTATCATGTATGCAGTACCAGACACGGCTACTTTTATAGTAGGAGGTGCAGAGATACTTATATCGATCTACTCGCCCAACAAAGTACTAGATCCGATTTTTGTAAAAGAGCAAATCGAACCCACACTAGAGGCACAGAGTCAATACCTTGGAGAACTACCAGTTGATAAATATGCTTTTATTATTTATTTGTTTGATACAAACCCCATGTCGGGAAAAATGGGAGCTTTGGAGCATTCATACTCCTCGTTTTACAGTTTGCCCGAAGTGGATCCCTTTCGACTGGCACAGGTCATAAGAGATGTGGCAGCACATGAGTTTTTTCATATTCTTACACCACTCAATATTCATTCTGAAGAAATCGGAGATTTTGATTTTATCAACCCCAAAATGTCTAAACATTTGTGGATGTATGAAGGTACTACTGAATATGCTGCTGGTTTGGCCCAAGTGAAATATGGTGAAATGTCATTGCCGGATTACCTAGAGGTGATTAGTGGTAAAATACATGATTCAAAAACACAGTATGACGATACGTTGTCTTTCACAGAACTGAGCTTACACTGCCTAGATCAAACGGCTGCTCAGTATGGAAATGTATATCAGAAAGGAGCTTTGATAGGAATGGCATTGGATATTCAACTCAGAGAGCTGTCTGGTGGCCAGTATGGCTTGCAAGAGCTGATGCATGATTTGGCTAAAAAATATGGTAAAACAGCATCGTTCAAAGATGATACACTTTTTGATACGATTACGGCGTTGACCTATCCAGAAGTCAGATCTTTCTTTGCTTCCTATGTAGAAGGCACTACCCCGATACCGTATGATAAGTTTCTTGCCAAAGTGGGCGTGGCACACGTTGCTGCTACGACTAGAAAAGAACTGTCGCTTGGACATATCAGCTTTTCAGTCAATGATGAAGACAATCGGCTGGTTATCCAGTCTATCGATCAGATGAACACTTTCGGGCAGGAGATGGGCTATGAAGAGGGAGACATCATTTACCAATTCGATAAAGTAGATATTGATATTGAAAATTATGAAGAAGAGTTTATGGCATTTACAGATCGTCATGAAGCAGGTGATAAAATTAGTGCCGTAGTACTTCGTACAGATGAGAATGGAAAGACTAAAAAAATAAAATTGAAAGCAAAAGCGGTTGCAATTGATCGCAAAGTGCCTGCTACACTTGAGTTGATGGAAGAGCCTACTCAGGCTCAATTGGCTTTGCGCAAAGCTTGGGTAAATAAATAGAAAATCACCCGCCAGAACATGGGGAAATGCCGGGTTCTGGCGGGTCAAAAAATGGTAAACATTTCTTCATATTAAATCAGGGATATTCGATCCTTTCACTTGTAGATTAAAGTAAAATTTTCCATTTTACTAAAGAACTAATTCTACATTGATATGGCGAAGAAAGGTAGTGAGAAAAAAATATTTGTACTTGACACATCTGTAATCCTCTTTTCACATGACTCGATCATGAACTTTGCAGAGCACGACATTGGTATCCCTATCACCGTGTTAGAAGAGTTGGATAATTTTAAAAAAGGAAACGATACAATCAACTTCGAAGCACGTGAGTTTGCGAGATTGCTGGATGGCTTAGCCAAGGATCATATGCTTCAAGATTGGATTCCACTCAACGGAAAAACCAAAGGCAAATTCAAAGTGCTGATGCACTCAGATGTAGAACCAAAGTATGATGCTGAAAAGGTATTCGGAGATAGGAAAAACGATCATAAAATCTTAAACGCTACACTCCGTCTCAAAAAGGAGGAAGAAGGTCGTAAGGTGATCTTGGTGTCCAAGGACATTAATCTTAGACTTAAAGCCAAGTCATTGGATATACTGGCCGAAGATTACGAAACGGGCAAGATCAAAGATGCTTCTGAGTTGGTCACTGGCAAGTATGAAGTATCCAAAGTGCCAGCTGCAACCATCGACGCGTTGTACAAAACGGGATGGGTAGAGCCTAAGAAGATATCTAAGACTTACGAGTTTCAAAACAATGGCTACTATATACTAAAGAGTCCTAAAAACTCTGCGTTGAGCTATTATAGTCCCGTCACAGAGAAGATCGTACATGTAGAAAAAAAGACAGTATATAATATCAAACCGAGAAATGCTGAGCAAGCTTTTGCGATACATTGTATGATGAATCCAGACGTACGCCTAGCAGCCATCACGGGTATGGCAGGCACAGGCAAGACACTACTCGCTCTGGCGTGTGCATTGGAGCAAAAACGGGAGTACAAGCAGATCTATTTGGCGCGCCCTATCGTGCCCTTGAGCAACAAAGATATTGGCTACTTGCCAGGTGATATCAAGTCTAAGCTCAATCCTTATATGGAGCCACTGTGGGACAATTTGAAGTTTATTCAAAACCACTATAAAGAAACCGATAAGGAATATAAGCGACTCACCGATATGGTGAATCAAGAAAAGCTTTTGATTACACCGTTGGCTTACATAAGAGGGAGGAGTTTGTCTAATATCTATTTTATTGTAGATGAAGCACAAAACCTGACTCCTCATGAAGTGAAGACAATTATTACACGTGCAGGAGAAAACACCAAAATTGTATTTACTGGAGATATTCATCAAATCGATACGCCGTATTTAGATTCTCAAAGTAACGGCTTGTCTTATCTCGTGGATCGCCTACAGGGTCAAGAGCTTTTTGCCAATATTAACTTGGAAAAAGGGGAACGCTCAGAGCTGGCCAACTTGGCTAATGAGTTGCTGTAAGTAAGAAATATACAAACAAGAAAAGGCCAGTGTTTACACTGGCCTTTTCTTGTTTGTATATTTCTATATTTTAACTTTTTACAGTCTGAGGGTTTTTCTTAGGAAACTTCAGTAAATCCAAAAATGCCTTGCCATTTAATCCTGACCCCTCTTTGCTCACCTTCATTATTTTTTTGAGGAATTGTTCTAGAGGAAATACGCATAGAGCAATAGATACGTCGATGGCAAAATCGATCACAGGCGTGCTTTCTATACCCAAGGTTTCTCCAGCTACGGTTTGCAAAAATTCGATGACCATTACGATCGTGAGAATGGTTAGTCCTTCTGTTACGATCACATATTTTTGTTGAGCCTTGCGGTTCATAATGATAGAGCCCATCACTAGCCCTGTCATAAAAATGATTTGTAAGCCATAAAACCACGGCGTCTGCCAGTAGGGGAGCTTGATGATAAAATCTACGGTCTGCGCATCCTGTATTTGCCCAAAGGAATCTCTAGAACGGATGGATAGTTTGTAGTGACTAGGAGGCAAATAGTTGAAACTAATCTGATTGTTGGGAGACCATTCAGACCAACTTTCGTTGAGTCCACTGAGTTTGTACTGATACTCCACTTGAAGCAGTCCTCTGTAGTCTGGCCTGGCCAATTCGAAGTAGAATGAGTTTTCGTCATGTTCGAATGTCACAGGGCCATGAATATTTAAGTTGACGTCGCCTTTGTTACTCCTGGCTTCTCTGAAATACATGTGGTTTCTCCAGATCAACGAATCGTCTTGGCTAGGGTAGTACTTCAGTAGTTCGTGAGACTTATCGATTAGCCAAATATTGTTGTGATAGTTGGTGATAAAAGACATGTCGGGAAAAAGTCCAAAAATCTCCCTTTTGATTACTTTTTTGTCGCGATTGATCTGAAACCAATTTTCTCCATTATTTACCCATACACGACCACCATGCTCTTGTAGATGTTTGATGGGGCGCCCGATCTCGTTCATAAGCGTGGTGTCTTCTAGTATGGTGTCTTTGCCACCATCGAGATAGAAATAACCAATGGAATTGATCAAGTATAGTTCGTTGGCTATAGCCGCTATCCTTACTTCGTCGATAAACTGATTTTGATATTTATAGGTTTTGAAATCTTGGTAGGTCGATGATAGCGAATCGTAGCGGTAGAGGTGGCTAGGTGTGGCAAACCACGTAATGCCGTTGTATTGATGAAGGGCACTGAGTACCAATTCTCCATGAAAATCAATTTGATCTTCTTCTACCCAAATGTCGTCTTCTTGGGCGTATAGCTTAATCTCATTGTAATGATTGGCAATAACTAGTCGGCCTTCATGATTTTCAATAAAAGTAAAACGAATGGGTTCATGCACTACGAGCTCGGCTTCATGGACTTGCTTCTTTTCTACTTTGTCATACTCTTTTTTGATTTCATATAGGCCGTTGGATGAGGCTACCAGTAGTTTGTTTTCATATTCTATAAACTTTTCACATTTCGCATCGATGCCCTCTACTTTGGTAAACTCATAGCCAGAGTTGACGAGTTCTTTTTTGACTTTTCGAACATATTTTACCGTTTTGTCAGTTTTCCCTTCTCCAGAAGTAGGGCCTTTGGTGTGGCTGCCGAATAGACTAAAACTTTTTTTCTTCTTAGAGTGGTTGTTATTCGTTTGGTTAGATCCGCTTCCTTTTACTGGCACATAGTGTACTGTGTTTTTGTAATTGTCTCGTTTTTCGAGGTAGAACACTCCCTTGCTGGTGGATACATATAAGTGATTGCCAAACCAGAATATGTCTTTGAGGTTGCCTTCTAGGCCGTGGTAATTGGTGAAGCTCCTAAAGGGCACTCCGATTTCTAACCTTGACAAGCCAAATTCATGAGAGATCCAAAGCCCCCCTTCATGATCTCTGCCGATGGTATATATTTCATTATCGGGCAGACCCTTGTCATGGTTGATCACGTCCACGATTTTTGAATACCGGTTGCTATAGAGAATAATCCCATCCTCTAAAGTGCTGAGAGCAAAATGATCCTTGTCTACCCACACACCATTGTTCACAAATGATTCCTCAGCGGTCAAAAAATTAGACATCTTGCATTCGAAAAACCTCTTGTTTCGATAGATATAGACTTTATTGTCTGTGGTGCCAGCTACATATTGCTTTCTAGTCGGGTGCTTGTCGAAGAACAAAAATTGCGCATTTTCAGGCAATTGCCAATCATAATCAGAGAGTAGTTTGTCATTTTCGTAGCGATAGATGGTTTTATTGGTTTGCACCATGATTTGATCATCTACTTCGAATAGGTTAGTGAAATATTCGTCTCGGTCTTCGAGATAGGATAGGTATGATTTCTTTTGAGAGACGTGATGTCGAATGAGACTACTCTCACTAATGAAAAATACACTGCTATCTTTTACTATGGTTTTAAAATAAAGGCTTTCATCAGATTTGTTTGGGTTGAGAGAGATAAACTGGTACTTGCCGTCCAGAAATCCAAATTTCCCAAAGTTGCCCACACAACCTACGAATAAGCTGCCGAGCGAGTCAAAGTCGACCGACAAGGCAGCACTAGGAGTAGATTTAAAATCCCAGTTATTGCCTTCGTATAAGAGTACACCAGAACGGTTGGCTATACAGAGCTGACCATCGTCATTTACCTTGAGTTGGAAGTTGAGATTATCGAGCCCCTCTACATCTAGGGAGTAGTGAGAAAGCAAGAAATCCCCTTTTTGCGCTTGAGTGATCAGACATAGAATTAGTAATAAAAAAAAGAGAGCGTTTTTTATGATGGACTTAGCCATTGAGTGAGAGTTTAGTATAGTGTGGTAGTTTGCAGTCAAATATAACAAGGATCAAGAATATTAACCTTCTGATAATTTTTATAATAATATGGATAGTGAGCATAAATGGCTTTTAATGGCTCTCAGTGAATTCTAATCAAATTCTAATCTAAAGAGTGTTACCTATTTGGGTGGTATCCTATATTTACCTAACTTTTTAAAAAAGATTGAATTAGAACTTGAAAATGGCCAATCACAGAGAAAAACTCGGAGCATTTCTGGAGAGTACAAAATTTCAGCATTTTATCGTCTCATTGATTGTTCTCAATAGCATCACTATTGGTATGGAAACCTCCAAGTCATGGATGAATAGCTATGGGGCTATATTCGAGCAGGTAGATGAGATCATTTTGGGCATATTTGTATTGGAGGTAGTGTTGAAAATTTATGCTTTTGGATTCCGATTTTTTAAGAGTGCTTGGAATATTTTCGATTTCTTAATTGTAGCTATAGCGGCGATACCAGCTGCAGGTGCCTTTTCAGTATTTCGTACGATACGGATCTTACGTACCTTACGCTTGATCAAGAATGTTCCCAAGCTGCGAGTCATCATCGAAGCACTTATCAAGTCTATCCCGAGTATTGGATGGATCATGGTTTTGCTCGTTACGGTTTTTTATATTTTTGCTGTACTGGCTACCAATTTATACGGCAATGACTTTCCTCAATGGTTCGGTAGTATGGGAGCTTCCATGTTTACGCTGTTTCAGATTATGACTTTGGAGAGTTGGTCGTCGGGTATCGCTCGACCTATGATGAAAGTGATTCCACATGCGTATCTCTTTTTTATTCCATTTATTCTTATAGCGACTTATACCACGCTCAATATTTTTATTGCTATCGTAGTCAATACCATGAACGAACTACACATGCAGGACGTGAAGGATGAAGAAGAAATAAAAGCGGAAATTATATTGGCTGAACATCGAAAGTCTCAAGTACAGATCGAAGCCCTAAGTCGCAAAGTAGATGAGCTGATTAAAAAGCTGAATAAATAAAAAAGGCTTTGTCGCCTCCATGTAACGAGCCTGCTAAACAGGGTCTAAAGATGCATGAATGTGTAGACCTAGGGCAAAAGCAGTGAAGTATCCCCATAGCTCAAAAAACGATAACTATTGCTGAGTGCCTCTTCGTAAATGCTGCGCCATTTATCCCCCACAAATGCTGCCACTAGCAAAACGAGCGTAGAGGCTGGCATGTGAAAGTTGGTGAACAAACCTGTAGCTACTCTGAATTTATATCCTGGATAGATGAAAATCTCCGTTTCTCCTTTTAGCTCAGTTATGTTTTCTCGGTCCATTTTTTCAATAATGGCTTTCATGGAGTGTGATAAGGGTATCTCTTGGAATTCGGCCTTGTATGGGTCATCTTTTTCTACAAAAAAGGGAGCCGTGCTGTCTTTCGTCAACTTGACCCCATACCAGTACAAACTTTCTAAAGTACGAAGAGCAGTAGTGCCCACAGGAATGATCAAACCTTGAGCGCCAAGTATATTTTCGATATTTGTCCGGCTCACAATGATCCGTTCATTGTGCATGTCGTGTTTTTTGAAGTCTGCATCTTTGATCGGACGAAAAGTTCCAGCGCTAACATGCAAGGTTACTCTGTCTTGTTTTACACCTTTGGTATTCAGTTGGGTCAATATATCATCCGTGAAATGCAGTCCAGCTGTAGGTGCAGCTACGGCACCTTCTAGTTCTGAAAATACCGTTTGGTACCGGTCTTTGTCGTCGGCTTCTTCTTCTCTGTTGAGATATGGGGGCAAAGGTACGTGGCCTGCCGCTTCTATGACGTCTAAAAATGGCTGGTCTCCAGCCCAGGAAAACGTTACATGTAGCTTTTCTCGATCGACCAGCCGAGCTTCTATTTCTATTTCATCATTGAGTCGGAGCGAAAGCACATTTTCATCTTTCCATTTTTTTAGATTGCCAACCATGCACTTCCATGTGCAAGTATTTTTTGCTTTTAGTGCTTGCTGAAATTCGGTATGTGGTAATATAGGTTCTGTAAGGAAAATTTCGATCTGTGCTCCTGTAGCTTTTTGAAAAAATAGTCTGGCAGCAATAACTTTGGTGTTGTTAAGAAAAAGTAGAGAGTTGGCGGGCACAAGATCCACCACTTGTTTAAAGGATTCATGATGAATCTGTCCTCCTTGATAGAGCAGAAGTTTTGAGTCGTCTCTATTGGCCAGCGGGTGTTTGGCTATGCGGTCTTCGGGGAGTTCGTATAGATATTTTTCCAGCGATGCGGAGTCTGATGCCATGTGATCTGTATTTTTAAAATTCAAAATTCTAATATTATCAGCATAATGTGGAGCGAATGGCTAATTTTATTCTAGTTAAACTAGGGATATGGGATTGATTTTAGAATACACCAAACACGAATTGAATTTTAAATTTGATGCAGGCACTTCGCGTGGCGTACTCAAAACGAAGGAGGCTTGGATACTCAAGATACACCAGCAGGGCAAACCAAAGACTTTTGGGTTAGGAGAAGTGAGTACCATAGAGCGGTTGAGCTTTGATTACAGTGTGGATTTTGAATCAGAATTGGACGAGTTGAAAGGAACATTATTGGGAGTAGAGTTGCCAGTTACTGTGCCTGAAATATATAAGTTGGTGAATAAGCAAGTGTCCAAATATCGGCCAGCTATTCGGTTTGGTTTGGAAACAGCCCTTTTGGATTTATTTCATGGAGGTCAGTTTCAGTTATTCGATAATGATTTTTACTATGGGCGTAGTGGTATTCCCATCAATGGTTTGATCTGGATGGGAGAGAAGGCTTTTATGAAATCACAGATAGACGAAAAATTGAGATTGGGATTCAAATGTATCAAGCTAAAAATAGGAGCGATAGACTTTGATGCAGAGTGTGAATTGCTCGACTATATCCGATCTCAATATCCTGCCGATCAGCTTATCCTTAGAGTAGATGCCAATGGTGCTTTTATTACCCAAGAGGTACTGAAGAAATTAGAAAGGCTAGCGGTTTTCGATTTGCACTCGATAGAGCAACCCATCATGCCTAGGCAACCAGAAGCCATGAGTCTGGTGTGTGAAAAATCCCAAGTACCGATAGCATTAGATGAGGAGCTGATTGGGGTGTTTGATAAATATGAAAAAATAGCTCTAGTAGAGGATATCAAACCTGATTATGTCATTCTTAAACCTTCTTTGCTCGGAGGGTTTGCAGCTACTGCCGAATGGATAGAAATAGCAAAGGCGCACCAAATAGGTTGGTGGATTACTTCGGCTTTAGAGTCAAATATTGGTTTGAATGCCATTTGTCAGTTTACCGCAGCGTATGATTATGTAGGGCACCAAGGATTGGGTACAGGCCAGCTGTTCGACAACAATATCCATTCGCCACTAGCCATACAAGGAGAAGAAGTAGTGTACAACCAGACCCTGAGTTGGGATTTGGGAACACTCAAGTTTAATTGATCCTTTAATATCAGGTGTTGATCGAAATTATTTGAAATCGGATAGATTAATCATCAACTTATATATACGCAAAAGGTTCGTTTATTAAACACAACAATCATCTAAAGGAAGATTCGCATTTATATTAGGGATTTGCTGGATGCTGCTGCTTCGGTAGTCAAGCGTTCAGCATTTTCTTTGCCTAGGTACTTATCTATGATATGGTGCCCCACGTATAGTAGTGGAGTCAAAATTATAGCCACAAAAAATTTGTAAATATAGTTGATCGTGCCCACTGCCATTATTTGTGCGAGAGGCCATTGGGTGTTGGGTGGTGATAGTAGATAAAAGGCAATAAATAAGACTACATAGCTATCGATCAGTTGGGATACTAGTGTGGAGCCAGTAGCGCGCAACCAAATCATCTTAGAGCCAGTCCATTTTCTTAGTTTTTGAAAAATAAAAACATCGAGTAGCTGACCGATCAAAAAAGCAATCAACGAACCCAAAATAATACCGAGCCCTTGTTGGAAAATCGCTTTGAAAGCATAGTCGATATTGAATGGTTTTCCTGAGGGATCGATCCCGTTAACGTCTAGCCAAAAGTCTGCAGGAGGGAGGATAGTGATGAGGTAGATCGCAATAAAGGCGACCGATATCAAGGCTGCTGTCAGATAGCTGATTTTTTTTACTCCAGCCTTGCCAAAGTACTCATTGATGATATCTGAAGTAAGAAAAACTATAGGCCACAGGATCACACCAGCGGTCAGGTTGAAATCCAGTATGAAGTCTCCAAATAGATGGATTTGAGCGGGGGATATACCTAAAGCTTTTTCTGCTGAAAATATCTTGACACCGACCAGCTCAGCTACTATTGCACTGGCGATAAATATACCAGCAAGCACTAAAAATAAGTTTGTTTTTTTTGTTTGTAGATCGAGGGAGGGGCTATTCATTTTATTCAACTTTTGTAGCGCAATATAAAATCATTTGAATTTAAGTGGGTTGGGTTGTAATGCAATTGCGATCAGAAGTAACTATGAGTGTAACTACTCCACATTAAAAACTTCTCCTTCGATAGCCAATTTTGTATTTTCAAATACGCTTTTGGTTTCTTCTAACATAGGGGCGAGTTCTTTGTATCGTGTAGAAAAATGCCCGATGAGTAGCTGACCTACATTGGCTTTTTTTGCAATTTCACCGGCTTGTTTGGTAGTGGTATGGTGGGTAGCTTCGGCTCGGTCTTTCATGTCTTCCATAAAAGTAGCTTCATGATAGAGTAGATCTACTTTTTTGATGTAAGGTAGTATGGCTTCGCTATACTTAGTGTCTGAGCAAAAGGCATAGGAGAAAGATGGAGCAGGGTCTGTTGTGTATTTTATGTTTTCCATCAAGACCTCTCCGTTGTCATCTAGTACATCTTTGCCATCTTTGAGAGCTATGATTTTGAGTGGCGAGATGTCTTTACCAATTACTCCTTTTTTAATTCTACGCTTTTTAGGCTTTTCTCGAAACAGAAATCCTGAACATTCAATGCGGTGATCTAATGGAAACGAATACACGGTCAGGTTTGTGTTTTCAAAGAGTAATTCGCTTTGTTCCTGGCGTCCATTCGTTGAAGTTGATTTTGTAATTCAGCGTAGACTGAGAGTATTTCAGTTGAATGGCTATGATTTCTTTTAGACCAGGAGGGCCGTAGATGTTTAGTTCTCTGCGTCGGCCGTATAGATGCATCGATGAAATGAGCCCCATGAGTCCGTAGTAATGATCGCCATGCAAGTGGCTGATAAAGATGTGATCGATTCGCTGAGACTTGATTTTAAATTTCTTGAGTCTAAGCTGTGTGCCCTCGCCACAGTCGATCAAAAAAGGCACTTGCATCATGGTCAGCAATTGCGACGTTTGGTGTCTATGATGTGCCGCTATAGCGGCATTAGAGCCTAATATTTGTAGGGAAAATGACAATAAGCGAGGGTTTAGGTAAGTTGTGGCTAGGGCTTGATGTAGAAGGAGGTTAATCCTCCTCCTCTGCCAGGCCTTGCTCGAGCTCGTTCATAAACACGGCATCTACAGCTTCTTCTACTGTAGGCAAGATGTTTAGTACATTATCAAGCTGAGAGATTTTGATCAACTTCATCGCATGATCCGATACGCCAGCTAGTATAAACGAACCCTCTGCTTCAGAAAACACGCGGTTGCCCACTAAAATGGCACTGAGTCCAGAAGAATCAATGTATTTTACATCAGACAGATCTACAATAAGGTTTGTGATGCCTTGACCCTGAATAGTCAAAAATTCTGATTTGAGATCGGGGGAAATGGTAGAATCCAATTTTTCCTCATCTACTTTTAATGTATTGTATTTTTCTTCTCTATCTAGTGTAAACTTCATAGTCTCTATTTTAATCTCTTCTTCTACTGTAATTTAATCGATTTTTCGATGTTCTGTTTAATGCGTACTTCGATATTTTCGGTAGGCACTCTGTCGAACTTGTCTCCAGTAATCTTTTCAAAAAGCTCAATGTAGCGTTCTGAAATGGAGTTAATTTTCTCTTCAGTCATTGCTGGTACGGTTTGTCCGTCTTTGCCTTGAAATCCTTCTGAGATTAACCATTGACGAACAAACTCCTTTGAAAGTTGTCTTTGAGGTTCATTTTTGTTTTGCAGTTCTTGGTAAGTATCTGCATAAAAATACCTTGATGAGTCTGGCGTGTGGATTTCGTCGATTAAAATAATCTGACCATTGAACATCCCAAATTCATATTTGGTGTCCACCAAAATCAACCCGCGTTCGGCGGCCATTTCTGTGCCGCGCTGAAATAGCTTGCGGGTGTAATCTTCTAATTGCACATATAGGCTTTCTTCTACGATGCCTTGTGCCAATATTTCTTCTCTTGAGATGTCCTCGTCGTGTCCTTCGTGGGCCTTGGTAGTGGGGGTGATGATTGGCTCAGGGAGCTTGTCATTTTCTTTCAGGCCTTCTGGCAAGGCTACTCCGCAGAGGATGCGTTTGCCTGCTTTGTATTCCCTAGCAGCATGACCTGCGAGGTAGCCACGGATGACCATTTCTACAGCAAATGGCTGGCACCTTTTGCCTACGGTCACGTTGGGGTCTGGTACAGACTCTACCCAGTTGGGTACGATGTCTGCTGTAGCTTTGAGGAAGCCTGCGGCGATTTGATTCAGTACTTGTCCCTTGTATGGGATGGGTTCTGGTAGTACCACATCGAATGCTGATATTCTGTCCGAAGCCACCATGACGAGTTGATTTTCAAACTCATATACATCACGCACTTTGCCTGTGTATTTTTTGGTCTGTCCTTCGAATTTGTAATTGGTAGATTTAAGCCCTTTTGTCATACTACAAAAGTAAGTAATCGAACCTTTTCAAAAGTTTCAAATTTTAGAAAAGTTATGACGTTCTTATTTTAACAATCTCCCAAACTTATAAACTTCTTTTTTCTCTATTTCGCCTTTTTTATCGAAGTAGAGCCACTCTCCATTTTTTTCGTTACGGGTATATTGGCCTTGTATCTCGGGGTTTTGAGATTTGTAGTATTTGACGTAAGCGCCATCTAGGCGGTCAAATTTGTAGTTCGACTCTTCAGATTTTTTGCCATTGTTAAAGTATACGATGGACTCGCCATGCTTTTTACCTTTTTCGTAATTGGTCGTTTGTATGATATTTTCTTTGTCGTCGTACTCGGTACGTTTGCCTGTGAGCTTACCCGTTTCGTAGGTTTCTTTGATGGCTAATTTTCCTTTTTCGTTAAAATACTTCCATGTACCAGATTTGAATTGGTCTTTGTATTGCCGAGTGGCTATTAATACTCCTGCTTGATTGTATTCTTCTGCTGTCCAATTTTTTTCATCATTGGAGTAGTTGGCTTTTATTTTCAGTGTACCGTCAGGGTAATATGTAAGATTAGCCCCAGTCATGTGATCGTCTACAATGTGGAGCTTTTTTTCTAGACTTCCGTCTTCGTAGTATGAGGTAAAATCGCCGTTTCGCATGCCATGCATGTACTGGCCTTGTAATTTGAGTTGCCCATTCGCATAGTATTTTGTGTATTCCCCTTGTAGCGAATGATTGGACTGGTGTGCTTCGGTGTCTATTTGCCCATTGGGGTAGTAGCTGATCATGATGCCATCGATTACCCCATACGTGTAGTTGATTTTTGACTTGGGCGAGCCAGACTCGTAGTAGGTTGTATTCAAGCCATGCTGTTTACCTTTCGAATAGTTTACCTCTTCCTTGAGTACCCCTGTTGGGTAGTATTCTTTTACTACACCATCTGGTCTGTCTGCTTTGAACATGGAGGTGTTTTTCACAATGCCGCTAGGGTAGTAAGTGATTAGCTCTCCAGCCAAAGAATCGTTGACGAAAGTCCCTTGTTGTATGAGGCGTCCTTCCGAATCAAATACTTCGGTTTGGCCTTGGCGCAACCCAGTTTCATAATGTGTCTTGCGCTGGATTTGTCCGTTTTCGTAGAGATTCACAAATTCACCTACACGTTTGCCATCTTGGTATTGGCCTGTGATTATCACCTGGCCAGTTATGCTGTATTTTATGTAGGGACCTTCGAGTACGGCAGTGTCTTTTTGGACTACATAGTACTCCTCTTTCAATGAACCGAGTTCGTCCGAATAATAGGTTTGATTTTTCTCTTGAGCAATGGCCAGTGGTGACCAAGTTGCGAAGATTACAAAACTTACAATGTACTTCATATACCTTTCAAGCTGATTAAACAGGTGTAGTGTCATTTTCTAAAAAAAAAACATCACAAGGTTGGTGATATTTCAATTAAATGAATGTTTAGAGACTAGAGCAAATGATACGCCATAAATGAAAAAAGACTTTAGACTCGAGTTCCCCCAAATCTAAAGTCTCTTAGGTCGATTTACTTATTTTTATTATGCTTTTTCTATCACAATAGCTGAAGCACCACCACCGCCGTTGCAGATGCCTGCTACACCGATGTTTCCACCTTTCTGATGGAGTACAGCATTGAGCGTAGTGATGATCCGGGCACCAGAGCAACCCAGAGGATGGCCCAGTGCAACAGCTCCACCATTGACATTTACCGTTTCAGGGTCTAAGCTCAGTTCTTTAATGTTGGCCAAAGCCACAGCAGAAAAGGCTTCATTGATTTCGTAGAAGTCTACTTCAGATTTGTCCACGCCAGCATTTTTTAGCGCTTTGGGGATTGCCAGAGAAGGTGCTGTCGTAAACCAAAGTGGCTCTTGTGCAGCATCTGCAAATCCTCTGATTTTAGCCAGTGGTTTCAATCCGAGTTCTTCCATTTTGGCTTTGCTCACCAGTACGAGGGCAGAAGCACCATCGTTGATGGTAGAAGCATTGGCTGCGGTTACGGTACCGTCTTTGTTGAATACTGGTCGTAGCGATGGGATCTTGTCAAACTTCACATTTTTATACTCTTCGTCTTCTGTCAATAGAATAGGGTCTCCTTTTCTTTGCGGGATTTCTACGGGTATGATTTCGTTTTTGAATAGGCCCTTAGCTACTGAATTGGCAATTTTTTTGTAGGAATTGATGGCAAACTCATCTTGAGCCTCTCGTGAGATATTCATTTCCTTGGCCGTATTGTCGGCGCAACTTCCCATCGGAAACTGATGATAAGGTTCCCAGAGGCCGTCGTGCATCAGGCCGTCGAGTAGCTGGCCATGTCCATATCCATAGCCGTACCGGGCTTTTGGTACATAAAATGGAATGTTAGACATGCTTTCCATACCTCCTGCTACGATCACGTCGGCATGGCCGAGCATAATGCTTTGCGCACCGAGCATCACAGATTTCATGCCCGAAGCACATACTTTGTTTACTGTTGTGCAGGGTACGTTGTAGCTGATGCCTGCGCCTATAGCTGCTTGGCGAGCAGGTGCCTGACCTAGTCCTGCCGATACTACGTTGCCCATAAATACTTCATCTACTAGCTCGGTTTTTACACCTGCTTTTTCTAAGGCACCAGTGATGGCTATCGAGCCAAGTTTGGTGGCCGTGAGGCTAGAGAGGCTTCCGCCAAAACTTCCGATCGGCGTTCTTACTGCCGAGACTATATATACTTCTTGCATGTTCGTATTGGGTTAATATGATATACTGTAAAAATATAAAGGTCGACTGATTCTTAGGACATTAAGCCTTATTTTTTGGCTAGATAAGAATATGCTTCGTTTGAGTGCGTGCAACTTAAAATTTTCTTCTCGTGATAAGGAGTCAGCTGGGTGCTTTAATGAGTGAAGTCAATGAGCTTCAATAGAATGTTTTTTTGAATAGCAAATAGCTTCAAGTTTGCTCTGGCTAAAGCCAGGGTGAATTGACCGAGAAAAACAGAGCTTTCGTCGATAGAAGTGTCGGATAGTCAAAAGATCATTTATCTTGCCTTCAGGTTAGGTTGGTTAGCCTGTAAACGATGAGTACGCTTGCGGAAAGTTGTTTGCAGGCTTCTTTTTTTTCTAGTTTGAAGCCTTCTGTTCCTCATACTTATAACTCAATAACGAAAGCAAATCCCCAAAACGATCAACCATGGTCTGTTCTTCTGGTTCGATGATGCGTTCGGCTATTTTGAGGAGGAGAAAACCGTAGATGCCGTTGATGCAAATTTGAATCTCGTCGCGGATCGCTCCTTTGGCGTGGCTCATGTTATTTTCGATAAAGGGCAGTGCTTTTTGGTATATCGCGAAGTAGTCATCATCATCTATTTTGAGCTGGTCGTGCAGCCGGCTTAAGGTTTGTACGAGCTCATTCACTTCTTTTAAATGACCTTTTTCAGTAATCCCCTGATCCTTCATTTTTTGCATAAACTCCTCATAGTGATTTACTTCGGCCAATTTTTCTTTGTCTGAGATAGGGAAGAAATTGATCACTTGAGTACCAAATTTTTCCAAGTCAAAATGATACGCTCGCATCAGGTCTTCTTTGCGGTAGATGGAGATAATGTACTCAGAGATGTTATTTGTTTGCTCAGTCATGACTGCCTTTTGATTTCACTATAAATTTTAATTCAAAAACACATTTTGATCTTTGAACCAGAATGCAAATCTGAACTAAACTTTATCTATTTTTGCATTCGTTTTTGAAAAAAATGGAGAACATAAGAAATTTCTGCATCATTGCACACATTGATCACGGCAAGAGCACCTTGGCGGATCGTTTATTACAGCAAACCGGTACTGTGACTGGTCGAGATATGCAAGCGCAATTGCTCGACGACATGGATCTAGAACGCGAAAGGGGGATTACCATCAAGAGTCACGCCATTCAAATGGCCTATAATTTTGAGGCTAAAGACTATACGCTCAATTTGATAGATACCCCAGGTCACGTAGATTTCTCGTACGAGGTGTCTAGGTCCATTGCCGCCTGCGAAGGTGCCTTGCTCATTGTAGATGCCTCGCAGGGTATCGAAGCCCAAACCATTTCCAACCTTTATTTGGCGCTAGAGCATGACCTAGAGATCATTCCGGTTTTAAACAAAATTGACCTTCCAGGCGCCATGCCTGATGAAGTGGCAGATCAAATTATAGATTTGATAGGATGCGATCGCGAAGACATTATTCACGCCAGTGGAAAGACAGGAGTAGGGGTAGATGACATCCTTGCTGCAATTGTACACAGGGTGCCAGCTCCAAAAGGAAAGGCAGACGAACCATTACAGGCGATGATTTTCGACTCGGTTTTCAATTCTTTTAGAGGTATTGAGGTTATCTTTCGTGTGTTTAATGGCACGATCAAGAAAGGAGATAAAGTGAAGTTTGTGGCTACTGGAAAAACCTATGATGCTGATGAAATCGGTATTTTGGGTTTGCAGCAAAAACCACAAAAAGAAATATCAGCTGGTAATGTGGGCTACCTCATATCAGGAATCAAAGTAGCCAAAGAAGTAAAAGTAGGGGATACGATCACACATGTAGATCGTCCGACCCAGGAACTGATCAAGGGATTTGAAGACGTGAAACCAATGGTATTTGCGGGTATTTATCCTGTGGAAACTACCGACTACGAAGAACTTCGTGCCTCGATGGAAAAGCTACAGCTCAATGATGCTTCGTTGATATGGGAGCCAGAGACGTCTATGGCATTAGGTTTTGGATTCCGATGCGGATTCTTGGGAATGCTGCACATGGAGATCATTCAGGAGCGACTGGAGCGTGAATTTGATATGACTGTGATTACCACAGTTCCTTCGGTGCAATTCAAAGCGCTAATGACAGACGGTTCGGAAGCCTTCATCAATGCTCCTTCTGAAATGCCCGACCCAAGTAGAATCAAAGAGATACAAGAGCCCTACATCAAAGCTCAAATCATTAGTAAGGCGGATTATGTGGGGCCGATTATATCTCTATGTATGGATAAAAGGGGCACCATACAAAATCAAGTGTATCTCACTTCTGAACGTGTTGAATTAACCTTTGATATTCCGTTGTCTGAAATTGTATTTGACTTTTTTGACAAGTTGAAAACTATCTCGAGAGGTTATGCTTCTTTGGATTATGAGTTGACGGGTTTGCGCACTTCGAAATTGGTGAAACTGGATATCATGCTCAATGGAGAGCCTGTGGATGCATTGTCAGCTATTGTGCACAGAGATAAGGCCTATGAATGGGGAAAGCGACTTTGTGAAAAACTGAAGGAATTGATACCGAGGCAGATGTTCGAAATTCCTATCCAGGCTTCGATAGGGACTAAGATTATTTCTAGAGAGACGGTAAAAGCCATGCGTAAAAATGTATTGGCCAAGTGTTATGGTGGTGATATTTCGCGTAAGCGTAAATTGCTAGACAAGCAGAAGAAAGGTAAAAAGAGAATGCGTCAGGTAGGTAATGTGGAGATTCCTCAAGATGCATTTATGGCAGTGTTGAAACTGGATTAGCCCAGTTTCGCTCAGTCTACAAAAAAAACATATACCCAAAGACAGTAGGGTGCTTGTGTTTTGGAATGTGTAATTTGATATTTACTTCCAATATTGACCCAAATCAATAGGAAAACCAAATAAGTAATGGCTACAATTATAGACGGTCGAAAAATATCTTCGGATATCAAAGTTGAAATTAAGGCGGAAGTCGACGCACTTAAAAACAAAGGTAAAAGAGCGCCTCATTTGGCAATTATTATTGTGGGCGATGATGGAGCTAGCCATACCTATGTGGGGGGCAAAATCAAGGCTTGTGCTGCTGTAGGGTTTGAATATACGCTGATGCAGTTTGCCGAGAGTATCTCTGAGGAGAAGTTGCTTAAGCATGTGCACAACATGAATACTGATGAAGATATTGATGGTTTTATCGTTCAGTTGCCCTTGCCTGCACACATTTCTGTGGATAGAGTAACGGAGAGTATCTCGTCTGAAAAGGACGTGGATGGTTTTGCCAATGAAAATTTTGGAAGTATCACCTCTAATTATCCACTGCTCATGCCAGCCACTCCACTTGGCGTAATGGAGCTATTGAAGCGATACGAAATAGAGACCGAAGGTAAAAACTGTGTGATCGTGGGAGCTAGCCGATTGGTAGGTGCGCCATTGGCTTTGATGCTTTCGAAAGAAGGCAATGCGACAGTGACACTTTGCAACAAGCACACGGAGAATCTGGCTAGCCACACCAAGCAAGCTGATATATTGGTCTCTGCTGTAGGTCTTCCTGGACTCATTACCAAAGACATGGTAAAAGAAGGTGCCGTAGTGATTGACGTGGGTACTACTAGAGTGAAAGACGATACCAAGAAAACAGGCTTTAAATTGTCTGGAGATGTAGTCTATGATGATGTAGCACCATTGGCTAGTTTTATTACCCCTGTGCCAGGAGGAGTGGGGCCTATGACTATCGCATCGTTGATGATCAATACACTTCGAGCAGCACAGAAAAATTTACTTTAATATTGAGTTTTACTCCCAAAATATCGGACAAACTGCCTATCATGGAAATCTTCTACTCCATACAAGGAGAAGGTTTTTATTCGGGTAAGCCAGCGATTTTTGTACGATTGGGAGGGTGCGATGTAGGATGTGTGTGGTGTGATGTGAAGGAGTCTTGGAACGAGGCCGATCACCCGTTTTTCACCATCGAAGCAATTATAAAAGAACTGAGCCAGTATCCTTGCAAGACGCTGATCATCACGGGAGGCGAACCGCTCATGTATGACCTCACGGCACTTACTAGTGAGCTGAAGGCGGCAGGCTATCGACTACATATTGAGACTTCGGGTGCTTATCCTATGTCTGGCACTTGGGATTGGGTTTGTTTTTCTCCAAAGAAATTTAAAGCTCCACACGAATCAGTGTATGGCCAAGCGCACGAACTCAAGGCGATTGTTTTCAACAAGTCAGATTTCAAATTTGCCGAAGAGCACGCCGCACAAGTAGGCAAAGGATGTATGCTGTATCTCCAGCCGGAATGGGGAAAGGCTGATCAGATGACTGGAAAAATAATTGACTATGCAAAAGCGCATGCTCAATGGAATATTTCACTTCAAACCCACAAATACCTCAATATTCCATAATATCTTCGTTGTTGCATAAAACGAGTCTTATGAAAATTGCCATTACCACCTTACTTTTCTTTTCATTCTTTTCAGTTTTTGCTCAGTATACCAAGTATCATACGACCGACAAACGAGCAGAAAAATATTACGAAGAAGCACGCCAATACCTGAAACGATCCCAGTTTAGGGAAGCAATGGAGCCGCTGCAAGATGCGATCAACAAAGACCCTGAATTTATCGAAGTGTGGTTGGCCATGGGTAGCGCCAATTATCGCTTGGGACGAGACAGTCTCACATTGGTGGCTTTGCATCGTGCGCTGGAGATAGACCCTGATTATACCAAAAGTATCTATGCGTACTTTCTGATCGGAGAGATTTATTTCAAACAATCAAACTATAAAGAGTCGATCGCTTATCTGGGTCACTATTTGTCTAGAGACAATACTGATATTAAAAAAAGAGAAGAAGCTGAGGTGCTTGTGGACAATGCCCAGTACGCGCTAGCGGCCATAGAGGCCCCTTTTGATTATAACATCAAGATATTACCAGATCATGCTAATTCTTTCGAATTGCAATACTTTCCAGTGCTTTCGGTAGATCAGCAAAAGATCTATTTTACTAGACGAGAGGGATTGAACGTGCGCTACGATGAAGATATATTTTATTGTGAAAAGCAACCAGATGGGAGTTGGTCTGTACCCGCCTCTATATCGCCTAATATCAACTCGGAGTACAATGAAGGGGCAGCATCGCTATCGGCCGATGGACGTATGCTGGTCTTTACATCGTGTGATGGGCGCAGGGGGTATGGTAGCTGCGATATCTATGTATCATATAAGGTAGGCGACGACTGGTCTGAGCCAGAAAACATGGGTAATATGATTAACTCTGAAGCTTGGGAAGCACAGCCCTCGCTTTCAGCCGATGGGCGCACCATCTATTTTGTATCTAATCGTCAAGGTGGTATGGGACGCAAGGACATCTGGGCCGCGCGTAAAAATAAAAAAGGGAAGTGGGAGAAAGCAGTAAACCTCGGTAGGAAAATCAATACAAATAAAGACGAAATTTCTCCATTTATTCACGCAAATGGAGAGACGATTTATTATTCTTCTAATGGGAAAACAGGTCTTGGAGGGTTGGATATATACATGAGCGAGCTGGCGGACTCTACTTGGTCTGAGCCAGTCAACCTAGGCTACCCGCTCAACGATGCACATGATCAGGTGTCGTTATATATCTCATCAAAAGGAGATAAGGGGTACTATACTATAGAGAAAAAATATCGAGGGATGTTCGAAAGCAAATTGTATAGCTTCGACTTGCCAGATAGTTTTCAGGTATCCAATAAAAGCTCATACCTGAAAGGCACCGTGACCGATGCCGATACGGGCGCACCACTCCGAGCCAATATCAAAATGTACAAACTCGACAACGAAGAGTATTATTCTGAATTGACCTCAGACCAGAAGACTGGGGACTATACGATCGTGCTTTCCGAGTCCAATGAATACGGACTCTATATATCCTGTTCTGGGTATTTATTTCAGGATTTTTCATTTGCCTTTAATGATGTCAATGCCTTCGATTCTAATCTGCTCGATATCCAAATGGAACCAGTTAAGGTAGGAGCCATTACCGTGTTAGGAAATATTTTTTATGACTTCAATGAGTTTACGCTGCAGCGAAAATCGATTTCTGAGCTGAAAGAGGTATATGATTTTTTGAAGGAAAACCCAAACGTGAAAGTTGAGATATCTGGACACACGGATAACATCGGTTCGGCAGCATATAATATGGAATTGTCTACAAAAAGAGCCAAAGCTGTCTATGATTTTTTAATCTTTAAGCGGATTCGGTCAGAACAAATTTCATACAAGGGTTATGGGCAGGATGAACCAGTAGCTCCCAATGATAATTTGGAAAACCAGTCAAAAAACAGACGGATTGAGTTTAAAATTTCGGAAATATCCAATCCATAAAGATTTAAAATCCATAGATCTCTTTATTACCTAATAATCTCCTTTTCTTATTCAAATGTCCGCTAAATAACCTTTCATTTTTTTTGTCTTAGTACTGTAAGGGTAAAATAGACTCGTCCTTTTACATGGCAGTTAAACATATTTTATCATTAAAAACTAAGACAATGAAAAAACACTTACTTAGTATGATGTGTTCGCTGGTGATCCTCTATGGAGCGCAAGCACAAGAACGCACAATTTCTGGGAAGGTAACGTCCGCTGAAGATGACGGAACCTTGCCAGGTGTAACTGTGGTGCTGAAAGGAACCACGTCTGGTAGTACCACCGATTTGGATGGTAACTACAAAATATCCATTCCTGCTAGTGGTGGGATTCTCGTCTATTCGTTTGTAGGCTTGGCTTCTCAGGAAATAGAAGTAGGCAACCGCAGCGTGATAGATATCGTGATGCAACCCGATGCTCAGCAGCTTACAGAGGTGGTCGTCACGGCCTTGGGGATCTCTCGAGAAAAGCGGTCGTTGGGCTACGCTACGCAGGAAGTAGAAGGAGACGAGTTGAGTAAAGTACAATCCGACAACTTTGTGAATGCGCTCTCTGGCCGAGTGGCTGGAGTCAACATTAAGAGAACAACCAACTTTGGAGGGTCTACCAATGTGATAGTGAGAGGTAGCGCTTCGCTCAATGGAAATAATCAGGCCTTGTTTGTGATCGATGGGGTGCCGATTGCCAACAGAAATACCAACACTCGCGGGCAATCTCAGGATGGTGCAGGCTATGATTATGGTAACTCAGTATCTGATATCAATCCTAGCGATATAGAATCTGTAAACGTACTGAAAGGTGCAGCAGCTACAGCGCTCTATGGCTCCAGAGCAGCCAATGGCGTAGTGATGATCACAACCAAAAAAGGGAATCAAAGTAAAAAAGGATTTGGGGTGTCTTTGAACTCATCTGTGGCTGTTGGATCGATCATTAAAAGTACCTTTCCAGAATATCAGACCAACTATGGGGCAGGTTACGGAGGCGAGGGTTTTGGCTTGGCCGATGGAGACGGAGATGGTGTAGACGATGATCCAGTTGTAGGGTTGGGAGATGATGCGTCTTTTGGACCTAAATTTACTGGAGACCCAGTTTATCACTGGGATTCTATCGATCCAGATATGCCAGGCTTTCAGCAGGCTAGACCTTGGGTGAACTCGCCCAATGGTGCCATCACATATTTCGAAACGCCAGTCAATTGGAACAATACCGTGACCATAACCAACGGGGGAGATTATGGTTCTATACGTGTGAGCTATACCAATACGGATATGTCGGGCATCATGCCTAATAGTTCGCTCAAGCGGCATAATTTTTCTGTAGGTACGCAAATGGACGTATCTGAAAAACTGAAAGTGTCTTCATTTGCCAACTACATCAAAACAGATGCAGTAGGTAGAAATGCCACAGGCTACAATGCCAACATCATGACCAGTTATAGACAGTGGTGGCAGACCAACGTGGATGTCAAGCGTCAGAGAGATGCTTATTTTTCTACAGGTAGAAATGTGACCTGGAACCCCAATTCAGCGGCTTCTAATGGCAACCCTCCAGATCCATCACCAGCCTATTGGGACAATCCTTATTGGTACGCATACGAAAATTATCAAAGCGACAACAGAAGCAGGTTCATTGGCAACATGATGCTGACGTATCAGATCACGGATTGGCTGAGTGTAATGGGTAGAGTGGCCGCAGATACTTATAGCGAATTGCAAGAAGAGCGAAAAGCTGTAGGGAGCCATGCAGAAAATTTCGGTATCGGCGAGGGAGCTGATGGTAGTATCAATCAGTTGGCTGTTACATCTGGATACTTGAGAAGAGATATTACTTCTGGTGAATACAACATTGACTTTAGTCTGAATTTTGACAAAGACCTGACAGAGGATTTGAATCTCAAAGGTTTGCTCGGGTACAACCGTAGAAGAACTTCTTTCACCCGATTGATCAATGCAACGAATGGTGGACTGAGTGTGCCAGGTGTGTATTCATTGCAAAACAGTCAAGGGCCGTTGCCATTGTCTAAGGAGCTAGATTCTGAGATCGGAGTCAATGGGATGTTTGGTAGCCTTTCGTTTGGTTACAAAAACATGATTTTTCTTGATGCGACTTTGAGAAGAGATTATTCATCTACGTTGCCTACTACAGACAATGTGTACTGGTACCCTTCTTTGTCCACCAGTTTTGTGTTTTCCAATCTCTTGAATGTAGACGCTATTTCTTTTGGTAAAGTACGAGCCAACTATGCTCAGGTGGGCAACAGTGCGCCGTTTGATTATTTGCTAGACAGCTACGTGATCAATACGCCAGTAAATGATCCGAGCACGGCACTAAGCAATACGAAGAAAAACGCACAGCTTAAGCCCGAGACCACGACTAGTTATGAATTAGGGGTGGAAATGGAGTTCTTGGATGGTAGAGTAGGTTTCGATGCGGCCTATTATCAATCTAACTCTAAGGATCAAATTGTACCCGTGCGAGTGTCTGAGTCATCAGGCTACCTCTATAAGGTGATCAATGCTGGTGAAATTGAAAACAAAGGCGTGGAATTGGCCTTGTATGGTTCACCGATTCGCACCAGTGAATTCTCTTGGAATATTGGTGTAAACTTTACTCGAAATAGAAACAAAGTGTTGTCGCTCACTGATGGGTTGGAAAACTTACAGCTTGGATCTTATGGCGACGGTGTTACTATGAATGCACGTGTGGGAGAGCCATATGGTGTGCTGTTTGGTACAGACTATACTTATCTAAACCCAGACGATCCTAAAGACAGTGAGCGTTTGGTGGATGCCAGTGGCAATTATGTAGTTACCCCCACATCCGACAATTCTATAGGTAACGTAAACCCCAACTGGACAGCGGGTATTACCAATACCTTTAAATTCAAAGGATTGACATTGAGTGCTTTGATTGATATCCAAGATGGAGGTAGCATATTCTCACTAGATCAAGCGTATGGCTTAGCCACGGGTCTGTATGCAGAGACTGATTATATCAATGACTTGGGCAATCCTGTGAGAAATACCTTAGCCGATGGCGGCGGATACATCAATCAAGGTGTGCAGGCCGATGGTAGTGTCAATACAGTCAGACATCAAGGGGATCATTTTGGTGCCTTTGGGTATGTGAGTGGAGGACCGAACAGAGCTCATGTGTACGACGCAGGGTATATCAAGCTGAGAGAAGTATCACTGACATATGACCTGCCTTCTTCTTTGCTTAGCAATATCTTCATTCAATCGGCTACTGTAGGAGTGTTTGGTTCTAACCTGGCCATTCTCAAAAAACACTTGCCCCATGCCGATCCAGAATCAGGCCTAGGCTCTGGCAACCTGCAAGGGTATAGCATCGGTTCACTGCCTTCAGTGAGAGAGATTGGGTTCAATGTTAAGCTTACTTTTTAATCCATAAGACATGAAAAATATATTAGTAATATTAATAGCGATCTTTTTGGTTTCATGTTCAGAAAACCTAGATGAGCTGAATAAAAACACCAAAGATCCGCTGGAAGTGAGTGGAGAATCACTCTTTACCACAGCACAAAAAGAGGCGGTAGACCAAGTAGCTAAGCAGCATGTGAACTGGAACAATACCCGGCTTTGGGTCCAGTATGCCTGTGAGACACAGTATCGCGACGAGACCAATTATGATCTGGTGACCAGATCTATCCCTCAGGGGCATTGGAGTAGAATGTATAGATATACTTTGAAAAACCTCGAAGAGGCTAAAGCAATCATTACAGACACGACTTACCCGTCTACAGAAAACCCTGCTGTGAAGGAAAATAAACTTCAGATCATAGAGTTGATGCAGCTATATAGCTATAGCATATTAGTGGAGACGTTTGGAGACGTGCCATATGAAGAAGCTTTAGATATAGATGTGCTCAATCCTAAATATGACGATGCAGATGCCGTCTATCGAGATCTGCTTGATAGGTTAGATGCAGTCATTGCTACACTAGACCCTGCGCATGGATCCTTTAGTACAGGAGCAGACAATATGTACCAGGGAGACGTGGCTAGCTGGCTCAAATTTGCCAATTCATTGAAGTTGAGAATGGGTATGCTCTATGCAGATGTAGACAATACATTTGCCCAGACGGTAGTAGAAGAAGCAGTAGCCGATCCAGTAGGTTTGATTATGACTGCCGACGAGGATGCCAATTACTACTACCTCAGTTCTACGCCTAATACCAACCCAGATCATGTTACTTTGGTATTGAGCGGTCGCTCAGATTATGTAGCTACCAATACCATCATAGATATGATGGCAGGGCTAAACGACCCTCGTATGGACGATTACTTTACAGAAGCCTCTGGAGGAGGATATGTAGGTGGTGTGGTAGGTAATCAAAATACCCCAGCTCAAAACTGGAGTACGTTTGCGGCGTCTATTAAAACGCCAACCAAACCAGGTGTGATCTTCGATCATATCGAAACGGAATGGTTGCTTGCCGAAGGAGCCGAGAGAGGCTATAATGTAGGTGGTAGTACCGCAGAGAGTCACTACAATGCGGCCATCACAGCGTCTATTGTGCATTGGGGTGGCACGGCAGCTGAGGCTACCACTTATTTGGCTCAGCCAGCGGTAGCTTATACTACAGCCACTGGCACTTGGCAGGAGAAAATAGGCACGCAGCGATGGCTAGGTTTGTACAATAGGGGCTTTGATGCCTGGACTGCTTTGAGACGTTTGGATTACCCTACTTTGCCAGTGCCTACGGCGGCGCAGTCGGGCTTCCCTGTGAGATATACCTATCCCGTAGTAGAGCAGACACTCAATGCGGCAGGTTGGTCAGGAGCCAAATTTGGCGGAGCCAATGATTTGGTAACGAATAGACTTTGGTTTGATGTGGCAGATTATAGCCATTGATTAATTCTGGAACAGATTTTAAGGAAAGCGATGATCTTACAAGGTCATCGCTTTTTTAAAAATAGAAAAGAATAGACCTTTTATTTGAGATTGAATTTTTACTCCTTTTTGAGTTTTTTCTTCAAAGACTCAACTTCAGGCTGGTTTAATCTTCTTTATTGAAACAAAAGCCTCGTTCTTCGGCGGTTTCTAGAAAATCTACTTCAAGCCCCATTAGGTACATTACATGTTTTTTCTCTATGACTACAGGTACTTCTTCGTGTATATAGGTAATGTCAGAGTCATTGGGTTTGTCGAATCCTAGCATATAGCCCATCGCACCACAGCCCCCGCCTTTGATGCCTATTCGAAGGGCATAATCTTCAGGGATGCCTTTATTAGACATGATATTTTTGACCTCTTCTACAGCCTTTGGGGTAATGTTTACTGGTTCCAGACTCATTTTTCTATCTTCCATTATTCTATGGCAAAAATACTTATTTTTGGATTACACAAATTAAAAATTAAACCTTGGAGGCACTGATAGAATTCGGAAAAATCATTTTACCAGCAGGAGCAGTATTATACGCCATGTTCCTGACTACACGCATGTTCTTAAACAAAGAATATGAAAAACAATTGATTCAAATTAAAATCAAAAACAACGAAACCGTACTACCCGTCAGGCTCCAGGCCTATGAACGATTGTGTTTGTTTTTAGAGCGAATTTCGCCTAAAAACTTGATCGTTAGGCTCAATGTTGGGGAGATGACCGTGGGCGAATTTCAGCAGGTGCTATTGCACGAAATCCGCGAAGAGTTTGGTCACAATCTGTCTCAGCAGGTATATATGTCTGAGCAATCTTGGAACATGGTTAAAAATGCCATGGAAGAAATTGTGATGCTGATCAATGAATCTGCTGGCGATCTAAACCCTGAGGGCATGAGTATAGAGCTGGCACGAAAGGTGTTCGAAAAAGTGATAGAAAAACAAGAGTTGGGCACAGATGCTGCATTGTCGTTTATCAAAAACGAAATTCAGCAGGTATTCTAAATAGAGATTATGAGCAAAAAAGAAAAATTCAAGAAGTATCAAGAAAAGGCAGCCGAAGTACTCAAGGACAATGAGCGTGTACAATCTCTACTAGGCTCTACCAAAGAAAAGCTAGTAGAAGTGCTGTCGAGCAATGAACGATTAAAGGATTTTTCTGATAAAGTATATGTGATGGTACGAATGGTGAAGGCACATCTGGCTGGAGACTATCGGGAGTTTCCATGGCGCACGATATTGTTGATGGTGGGAGCACTGATCTATTTCATCACACCGATCGATATGATACCTGATGTTATTCCTGTTCTGGGGCTTACCGATGATATCTCTATCATTTTCTGGATTTATAGAAGTGTACAAGAAGACATCGAAAAATTTGAGGATTGGGAACGAACCATAGAGCTGTCATGAATATTAAAAAGCTGAATCGCTATGGAATCATAGGTGGCTTTGTTCTCATTTTTCTAGCCTCGTTGCATTTTGTACGTTCCTATGAAGCTGGCACACCCAAGTGGTTTTATCTTGTCATGGTATGCGGGATGGCTATTATTCTATACAACACTTTGTTTGGAAATCGCACCAACAGAAAACCTAAATCAAAACCGAAGTGAGTAGTCGTTTAAACACTCCATGTTGAATTGCAAATATTAAACGCATCAGCGTGCGTCATCCTCCCTTATTTTTATAATTTTACGGCTTGTTTTATCCAGACTAAAAAGCACGTAGTTTAATGAAGATTTCTCTGAATTGGTTGAAGGATTTTATCGCGTTTGAAGAAGATGCGACAGTTATCTCTAAAGTATTAACAGACACAGGGTTAGAAGTAGAAGGTTTAGAGAAATTCGAAGAAATCGAAGGAGGACTCGAAGGGTTGGTGATTGGAGAAGTATTGACTTGTGCTAAACACCCAGATGCCGACAAGCTCAGCGTGACCACGGTAGATATAGGAGCCGATGCTCCAGCACCTATTGTATGCGGAGCACCCAATGTAGCTCAGGGGCAGAAAGTAGTTGTGGCCACTGTAGGGACTACATTATATCCAGCTGGAGGAGAACCATTTAAAATCAAAAAAGCTAAAATACGAGGCGAAGTGTCCGAAGGTATGATATGTGCCGAAGATGAAATAGGCCTAGGCCAGTCGCACAATGGTATCATGGTACTCGATACCGATTTGCCAAACGGCACCCCAGCCAAAGACTATTTCAAGCCAGAAACTGATCAGGTCATAGAAATCGGCTTGACGCCAAACCGTGCAGACGGCGCTTCGCACTTCGGTGTGGCTCGCGACCTCAAAGCGGCATTTAGAAGGCCGACCATCTTTCCAGATCTTAGTACGTTCAAGGTCGACAATCAGTCGAATCCAGTAGAAATAAGTGTAGAAAATCAAGAGGCTTGCCCGAGATATTCAGGGTTGACCATTTCTAATGTGGAGGTAAAAGCCTCTCCAAAGTGGCTGGCCAATAGACTGAAAAGCATTGGCTTAGCGCCAATAAATAACATTGTAGATGTGACCAACTATGTGTTGCATGGATTGGGACAGCCATTACATGCCTTTGATTTGGCCGAGATCAGCGGAAAAAAAGTAGTAGTAAAAACGTTGGCGAGTGGAACCAAGTTTACCACTCTCGACGAAAAAGAAAGAGAGTTGACAGACAAAGATTTGATGATCTGTGACGACACTAAAGCCATGTGTATTGGCGGCGTGTTTGGAGGTATCAACTCTGGAGTGAAAGATAGCACGACCAGCATTTTCTTGGAATCAGCTTATTTTTCAGCCGACTGGGTGAGAAATACGGCCACAAGGCACAGCATCAAAACCGATGCTTCGTTTAGATTTGAAAGAGGCACTGATCCCAACATGACAGTAAATGCGCTCAAATATGCAGCCATGCTAATCAAAGAAGTAGCAGGCGGAGAGATTAGCTCTGAGGTTATAGACATCTACCCATCGCCCATCGCTGATTTTGAAATTGACGTGAAGTACAAAAATATCGATCGTCTGATTGGCAAAGAAATCCCTCACGACCGGATCAAAGAAATTTTAGGAGATCTTGATATTGTTTTATCTGACGAAACCGAAATGGGCTTTAAAGCCACAGTGCCTCCGTACCGTGTGGATGTGACCAGAGAGGCCGATATCGTAGAAGAGATTCTTCGCATCTATGGGTACAATAATATTGAATTAGAGGAAAACTATGGAGCTGATTATTTGGCTGCTTTTCCTACGCCAGACAAAGATAAAATTCAGTCTAAAACCACAGATTTTCTAGCAGCTTTAGGGTTCAACGAGATCATTAGCAACTCCTTGACCAACCCAGACTATGTAGCCAAAACGGAACTTTGGGACCCTGCGCTCAATGTGGAAGTACTCAACAAGTTGAGCGAAGAGCTTGGCGTGATGAGACAAACATTGGTATTTTCAGGGATGGAATCTTTGAAGTATAATATCAATAGGAAACAGACCAATCTCAAGTTTTTCGAATTTGGAAGAATTTATACCACATCAGATGGTGAATATCAGGAGAAAGAACAATTGGCTTTATTCCTGACTGGGGATCAGACAGATGAAAGCTGGAGTGTGGATAAAAAGTCGATTGATTTTTATAGCATATCATCTACGGTTCATAAAATTTTGGATAAATTTAGCATTACTGAATTCGATTCTGTACCAACCGACAATCCAGTTTTTGACTATGGTTTAGATATTTCTAAAGATGGACAACTGTTGGTGTCTTTGGGAAAAGTGAACCGTAAGGTGCAAAAGGTAGCAGAAGTATCCCAAGATGTATTCTATGCTGAGTTCAATTGGGCCAAAATGCTGAAAAAGTATGGTAAAAAAATACTATACAAAGCCGTACCTAAGTTTCCTGAAGTTCGTAGAGACTTGTCTCTAGTGCTAGACGAGCAGGTTAACTTCCAGCAGATCTTGGAGTTGGCCAAACGTGAGTCCAAGAAGTTGGTAAAGAGAATCAACGTATTCAGTGTCTATCAGGGAGATAGTATTGGAGAAGGGAAGAAGTCATATGCTTTGAGTTTCATCTTACAAGATGAGAACAAAACACTCAATGACAAAGCGATAGACAAAACGATGAACGGGCTGATAGCCAGTTTTGAAAAAGACCTAAACGCAATAATTAGAAAATAAGAATGTCAGACAATCCTTTACGCTCAGAACTCAGCCAATTAGAACGGAAACTTGTTTTGTTGATCAGTGATCACCAAAAAATGAGGGAGGAACTGAAGGTGCTGAAGAATGAAAATATTGAGTTGCGAGAGCAAATCAACAGGAAAGCAGAGGAAATCTCAGGCTTTCAAAAACAAGATAAAATTAGTAAAATTGTGAATGGCATGGTAGTGAACAGCAACCATAGTGCTGCAGATTTGAGTCACATGCTGAATGAATATATAATTGAAGTTGATAAGTGCATTGCTCAATTGAGCGAATAAATAAAGTCTCAATGACAGAGTTATCAATAAAAATAAAAATAGGCAACAGAGAATACCCAATGAAGGTGGCAGCTAGTGAAGAAGCAACCATCCGAGAAGCGGGTAAAAAAATAAATGAGAAGTTAAAGTCTTTTCAAAGTCAGTTTGGTATTGACGATAAACAAGACCTCTTAGCCATGGTGGCCATAGATAGTTTTGTGGAGAAGTTGAGGGCTATGGAGCTCCGGCAGACCACAGACGAGGTAGCCATGGATCAGATTTCAAAACTCAATCGATTAGTCTCTGCTGAACTATAATATTCATTCCTGCTAGCGTTCAATGCTCCCGTGCCATGATAAATATATAAATCATGGACAATACACTACTTATAGTAATATTTACCTTGGGCGGACTTGCTCTGGGTTTTGGCATCAGCAAGATGATGGTCAAAAGAGCAGAAGGCAAGCGATTGTCTGAAGCCAAAGGTCAAGCCGAAATGATCATCAAAGAGGCTACGATCAATGCTGAAAACATCAAAAAAGAAAAGGCCATAGAAGCCAAAGAGCATTTCTTGAAAAAGAAGTCAGAATACGAAGAAGAAGCAAATCGAAAGAAAAATCAGATCATCGCTAATGAAAATAAGGTCAAGCAAAGAGAAAGTCATGTATCTAAGCAGATCGAACAAAATAAGCGAATCGAAGCTGAGCTAGAGAGTCAGAAAGAGAATCTGGATGCCCAGATGGAAATCGTAAAACGCAGAAAAGAAGAACTAGAAAAAACCAAACAGGAGCAGACTTCTATTCTAGAAAAAATCTCAAACCTGTCGGCCAACGAGGCTATAGATCAGCTCAAAGAAACACTCAAAGACGAAGCCAGAACCAAGGCCTCATCACACATCAAAGACATCATAGAAGAGGCTAAGCTTACTGCCACGAAGGAAGCTAAGAAAATTGTGATTCAGACAATTCAGCGTACTGCTACTGAGCATGCCATTGAAAACTGTGTGTCTATTTTTAATATTGAAAGCGACGACATCAAGGGCAAGATCATAGGGAGAGAAGGACGAAACATCCGAGCACTTGAAGCCGCTACTGGGGTAGAGATTATCGTAGATGACACCCCAGAGGCGATCATTATTTCTGGATTCGACCCGGTGCGTAGAGAGGTAGCTAGACTATCGCTGCACCGTCTAGTGACTGATGGTAGGATTCACCCTGCTCGTATAGAGGAGATCGTGGCAAAGACTACGAAGAACATAGAAGAAGAAATTGTAGAAATTGGGGAACGTACAGTCATAGATCTAGGTATTCATGGGTTGCATCCAGAGCTAATCAAGATGGTAGGCCGTATGAGGTTCAGGTCGTCGTATGGACAAAATCTGCTGCAGCATTCACGCGAAGTGGCTAAGTTGTGCGCTACACTTGCATCTGAGCTAGGGCTCAATGCCAAACAAGCCAAACGGGCAGGATTGCTACACGATATCGGAAAAGTATGGCCAGAGGAGGCAGAACAGCCACATGCCATTGTAGGTATGGAATTGGCCAAAAAATACAAAGAACATCCCGATGTGTGCAACGCCATAGGCGCTCACCATGACGAGATCGAAATGACCACACTCATCTCTCCGATCGTACAAACTTGTGATGCCATATCAGGATCTAGGCCAGGTGCTCGAAGAGAAATTATGGAGTCGTATATCAAACGGTTGAAAGATTTAGAGGCTTTGGCACTTGGGTTTGATGGCGTACACAAGTGCTATGCGATACAGGCAGGAAGAGAGCTTCGGGTGCTAGTAGATGCAGATAAAGTGACAGATAAGTCTGCGGGTGATTTGGCTTTCGATATATCTTCAAAGATCGAAAACGACATGCAGTATCCTGGGCAAATCAAAGTGACAGTGATTCGTGAAATGAGATCGATCAGTTATGCCAAGTAATTTATCAGATGAAATATAGTATGAAAAACCAGCCTTTAGGCTGGTTCTTCTGTTTTTGACAGAAAAGGCTTATGGGGTGAAAAAATGCCTAGTCTCCGTTGTCGTTTGCACGACAAATACATGACTTAGTTCTGGCTTAATCTTTCTGTAACTAAAAGCTATAAACGTTGATTAAAGAAGTATGCTATTTTCTCCGTAAAAATGTAGTGGATGGTTTTTCTGATAAAAACGGATGAATTTTTATCAGAAAACATCTGATGAGTTTAGGATAAATCAGTGAAAAAAAAGGAATCATCTTTCTGATTTATCGAGAGTAGTTACGATTGTATGTATTTAAAATTCATTAGGAAAATCGAATAATTTGAAACTATATTTGGTCTACCAATCTAACGATAGACCAAAAACGAGTGACCAAAAACTACTTTCAACTAGGCCTTTTCTTGTCTACATACTTGAGCCTTATATGGCTACTGCCTAGTGTCGGTCAGGCGCAAGAGGTGTCCCTGGCTGGGTTAGACTTGTCACAAGAAGTACAAAGCTGGTACGATGGCCAAGCTGGTCAGGATAACAGTACTCTGCAGACGGGTATCATGATAGATGTCTCTCGAAAAACATCACTTTCTCATCCTTATTATAAGTCGGGCCAATGGAAGAATGGGGATCTGGTTTATCGAGATCAGTCGTTTTCCAATGTGTTAATGATTTACAACATAGAGCAAGATGCATTGATTATTAAAAGAGCGACGGATGGGGGAGTGCTGCTAGGGGATCCTATTCAGTTAATAAGTGCAGATGTGGATTCATTTCATTTCATGGAGGCGGATTTTGAATACATCGATCAAAAAGTGGATGTGTATAGTACCGGGTTTTTCGAAGTATTATACCAAGGGCAGGTTGTTTCTCTATTGGCCAAACGAAGCAAAATTTTTAAAATTAATGATGAGGCCAAGTTGACCTATGAAGAGTTTAATAGGTACTATTTGAGAGATGGTGACCAGATAGAGCGAGTAAAGAGTCTATCTGGAGTAAAGAAGCGCTACAAGGAGCACGCAAAAAAGCTTAAGATCTATGCCAAGCAGCATAAGATAAAAAAACTCAACCCTAAAAGAGAAAAGTCCTTTGCCACATTGATAGAATATTTTGATAACCAACTGATCCCATGAAAAGCAAAATGATATGGCTGTGTTTTGTTCTGTTGCCATTTGGATTGCTGGGGCAGGAAAACAAAAAGGTAAAAGCCACTTTCGACAATGAGCCTATAGTTGCCGTGCTTCAAACGATAGAGGATCAAACAGGATATGCTATTTATTACGAGGCTTCTTGGCTAGATAGTTTGACCTATTCAGGAGCATTTGATCAGACGTCAGTGGACTCGGTTTTGTTTTCAATATTAGAGTCTACAAGTTTAGAATATTATATGTCTGGTCATCGTATTTTTCTAACCAAAGGGGTCAAAATTATCGATCAACCAGCCATTAGTCAGGCGCTGCACCAACAAGGCAAAACCGTAACAGATGTTGAGCTAGACTTACTTTTCGCTCGTGAATATCTCAATATGGAAAATCAGGGTGAAATAGGCCAGTCTATAGTGGAGGTAGGAGATAGAAACAAATTGAAGCCCAGGGCTTCCTCTACTATAGCAGGGTATATCAAAGACAGTGAAACCAACGAGCCACTAGCAGGCGTAGTAGTGTATTCGAAAGATCCTTCTGTAGCATCTTCCTCAGATATGAATGGCTTTTTTAGCATCACACTTCCTAATGGCAAACGAGAACTGATCGTGCAGTATGTAGGCATGAAAACCACCAAGCAAAAAATCGTGCTCTATTCTGATGGCCAGCTTAATATCGATATGGTGGTAGATGTGATCGCACTGCAGGAAGTGATGATCGAGTCCGAAAGTGCTGCCAATGTGGAAGACGTACTGATCGGAGTGAGCAAGATAGATGTACAAGAGACTAAAAATGTGCCATTGGTGCTTGGTGAAAACGACATCATGAAGATCGCTGCTACTTTTGCAGGAGTGCAAACCATGGGAGAAGGCTCTTCAGGGTTCAATGTCCGAGGTGGTAAATCTGATCAAAACTTGGTGCTACTCAATGGGGCTACGATTTACAATGCCTCTCACTTTTTTGGCTTCTTTTCGGTTTTTAATTCTAATGCCATTCAGAGTATGGATGTATATAAAAGTGGGATACCTGCCGCATATGGTGGTAGACTGTCCTCGGTATTCGACGTAGAGTCTAAAAAAGCAGACGTAGACAAGTTCAAAGGAGAGGGAGGGATCTCACCTGTCACGGCCAAGCTCACGGTAGAAGTGCCAGTGATTAAAGGCAAGTCGGGGCTGATGCTAGGCGGACGAACCACCTATTCTAATTGGCTGTTGAAGAAAGTAGGCAATGCAGATTTTAGTGAAAATGAAGTATTTTTTGCTGATGGTATCTTGAGATACGATCACCAAATCAATGACAACAACGACATAGAAGTTAGTGGATACTACAGTAGTGACAACTTTAGAATTTCGTCTGATACGGTGTTCTCTTTTTCTAATTTTTCCTATAAGAATGGCAATGCTTCTGTGAAGTGGAATCACCGGTTTAGCAATCAAGTTGATGGCTCGCTTTCTGCCGTGTATAGTGCTTATGGCTATGATTTGTCTTACGACGAATCTCCTCCCAATAATTTTGTTCAGGATTTTGGAATCAATGAAGCCGCTGTTGTAGCTGATTTGGCTTATTATGCAGATGAGGTACATACCCTAAGAGGGGGCGCGCAGCTGAAAGGATATCAGATCAACCCAGGAACAAAATCCCCACAAACAAGTGAGTCACTAGTGGCAGAAGTATCTATTGATAAAGAACGCGCATTGGAAACCACTCTATTTTTGTCTGATGAGTATATTTTGTCCGATCGATTGACACTTTATGGTGGATATAGGTATTCATTTTTTACGAATTATGGACCCCAGACGGTAAAGAATTACCAGCCTGAGACTGTCAAAAACCCAGATACGGTCATTGGGGAGACGGTATATGATGATGGAGATCCTGTGCAGTTTTATCATGGGGGTGAGATTAGGGTCAATGCCCGTTATGCGCTAGATGATGAGTCTTCAGTCAAGGCCAGCTATAATCGGACCAGGCAGTATCTTCATACCCTGACTAATAGTGCCTCGTTGTCTCCTACAGATACATGGCGCTTATCGAGTACGTATATCAAGCCTCAGGTCGCGGATCAGTATACATTAGGTTATTATAGAAATTTCAAAAGCAATATGATCGAAACGTCTGTAGAGGTCTATTACAAAGACATGGACAACTTGATTGATTTTAAAGTAGGGTCGCAGTTTTTATTGAATCCTAACATAGAAATGGTGGCTTTGCAAGGGCCAGGGAGGTCGTATGGTGTTGAGTTTTCAGTAAGAAAATCTGGCAAACTCAACGGGTGGATCAATTACGCTTTTGCTCGGAGTTTTATACAATTGGATTCGTCACACCCAGAAGAGAGGATCAACAATGGTAACGAATATCCTGCAAATTTTGACATGCCACATACAGTGAATATGGTGGCTAATTACAAAATCACCAAGCGGTGGAGCTTCTCATGCAATTTTACTTATAATACGGGACGTCCTGTGACCTACCCAGTAGGTATATATGATTTCAAAGGCATGCAGGCTGTCCATTACTCTGGAAGAAATACATTTAGAATGCCCGATTATATTAGACTCGACATAGGCTTGAGCCTAGAGGCCAGTCATAAAATAGCTCAACTCGCACATTCTTATTGGTCATTTTCGATCTATAATGTTTTAGGTCGAGACAACCCGTATTCTATATTTTTTGATGTCAGAGATGGTCAGGTCAATGGCTACAAGCTGGTGGTATTCCCCACGCCTATTCCTACCATCACATATAACTTTAGATTTTGATGTATAGATTATACTCTTTGTTCTTTTTGATATTTGGCTGGGCGATAGTGGTCAGTTGTGTCAAGCCATACGATGCGGAGTCATTTGATTTTGAATCTGTCATCGTAGTGGATGGATTGATCACGGATGAATTAAAAACACATCAAATCAAACTGCATTATACCTATCCCATAGGCACTTCTGATGATCACCCTGTAGAAGGAGCTACTGTATGGGTGACACACGATGAGCAACAGATCGATTTTTCAGAACAAACCCCAGGGATTTATAAATCTGAAGTGCCTTTCTCGGCAAGTGAATCAGAACAATATCAATTGTTTTTCACTACGAAAGAGGGGGAAGAGTTTCTTTCTTCACCGTCATCACTTACCAAATCCCCACCGATTGATAGTATATATGATCGATATGCTGAATTAGCTTTAGATGGATCTACAAGTAACCTTGGTGGAATTCAGTTTTTTTTAGATACACATGATCCTTCTGGCAAGGCTAAATATTTCCGTTATGAGTGGGAGGATCAGTATAAAATAATAACGCCTGTTGTCTCCTATTACGACTACAATAGGTCTACAGCTACCTATTCGTGGCGAGAAAAACTGAATAACATTTGTTATGCAGGACACATTTCTCAATCATTACTGATTGGCAATACCGTAGGCAATAGTAGCGATCGGCTTCAAGAATTTCCGATTCGTTTTGTTGGTGGCAATACAGATGTGTTGAGGTCTCGGTATACGATTTTGGTAAGGCAATATGCGATTAGCGAAGCTGCTTATAGCTACTATAGAAAGTTGAAAGAAAAGCCAGGAGTCTGGTGGATCTTTGTTTGACATGCAGAAAGGATCGATCGTAGGCAATGTTGTTGCAAAAAACGATATAAACAAGACCGTATTAGGCTATTTCGAGGTGTCTGGAGTCAACTCACTCAGAACGTTCTTTTCCTTTTCTGATTTGGATGATCAGTTTTCTCTACCATATTTCCGATATGTTTGTAATGGGCAGCCATTGGTCAAGACTACCGAAGATAGTATTGCTATCTATATGAATTTAAATACATCTTTACAGATAATGGATGTAAACCTTGAATCCGATCCACAGGCCACTATGGGGACTGATTACTGTATGGATTGCAGCTCTTATGGTTCTCTTATAAAACCTGATTATTGGACAGACTAATGGAGGGAGCGCAAAAAAATATATTTCTAATGCTGCTGCTCTGGCTAGTGCTGATGTGGCCCACACAAGTGAAGAGCCAGCAGAATATAGAGGAACGTGTCTACGTACATCTCAATAATCAGACATTGATTACTGGTGAGACTTTAAACTTTTCCGTTTTTTGTCTTTCGGACAAAACACAAAAAATGTCCCCGCTTAGTAAGGTGCTGTATATAGAGATATTTGGAGCGGATGGAGTCGTACATCAGGATAAAATAAGCCTAACGGATGGCAGAGGTCATGGCGAGTTTTTCGTTGCCTCTCATCTGAGTACGGGAAAGTACCAACTGGTGGCCTATACTCGATGGATGAAGAATTTTGAGAAGTATTGCCAGTTGCCTCTTACGATTGTCAACCCCTTCAAGGAATATGAACAACCTGATGATACACTAGCCCAAGGGGGCACATTAATCAATTGGTACCCACAAGGGTTGACTTTGACCGCGGATGTGACTAATACAGTGCGTTTTAGATTGAAAAGTGCTCCTGAAAAACTGGAGGAGGGGTTTGAAATAAAAATATTAGGTGCTGCTGGGGAAATAGAACTGGAGACTAAACACGATAGTTTCGGTGTTGGACAATTTGAAATAACTCCGAAATTAGGGGAACATTACCGCGTCCTTTTAGAGGATAAGAGTGGGCAGTTTCAGTTTTATGAATTGCCAAAAGTGTTGGGTGCAGGTATGGTAAATACTTCGAACCCCAAGCGAGTATATGCCGAATGGAGCCTGCCTCATTTGAGTACATTGGATTTTCCTTTAGCTGAAAAATACCGACCTCGACAGCAAGTTCAGATTCAAACGGAGTTGGCTGCGGGTACCTATTCGGTCTCTGTGAATAAAAAAAGTGAATCCTTACCCTATCGTCATCACCGAGCGGTTTGGTCTAAATGGCATGCACCTAATTTGGAGTTTGTAGTAGATCCAGAAGAACTATGGGCTTCTCTACTTCCGCCTACAACACTGATGGTTTATCACGACGAACAAATAGATTCGATTTATGCGCAAGTGTCTTTGTTGCCCGAATATCGAGAAGAATTTTTGGATGGTCTCCTTACCAAAGACTCTGGTGCTCCTATGGGTGGGGTACTGGTGGCATTATCCATTCCAGGTGAAGTATCTCAGGTGCGTGTGGCGAAAACTAAAGCTGATGGAACCTTTAGCCTGCCCTTCGAAAGTACCATAATTAACGCAGAGGGATATTTATCGGTATTAGATGCTGATGCTAGTTATCAGTTGAAAGTGGCTGATCCTTTTTTAGCGACAGCGCCAGATTTTAATTACGAACAATTAAAATTAGACAGTATACAGATACAGGAGATTATAAGTCGAAGCATTCGAAATCAAATAGAAAATGCATACTATCAACCCTCTAGTGATACCCTGCTAAGGGTGAATGAGTGGCGCCCCCAAGTATCATACAATTATCATTATGTGTTGGATGAGTATGTTAGATTTAGAACCATAGAAGAAACTATCACCGAATTTGTGACTACAGTCAACGTGCGAAAAGGCCGAGATCCGAAAATCAAAGTGTTTCTTCCTCAGTATACCAATACGCAGGTGGAGTATCCTCGGCTGCTATTGCTCAATGGCATCCCTGTATCCGAAGATCAAGTATTGGATTTCAGCCCCTATAAGGTGGAAAGCATCAGTGTTTTGAATAATAGGTATTATTTGGGTCCGCTAGTCGCAGATGGAGTGGTAAGCTTCAAAACCAAAGAAGCAGGGTTAGGTGGATTTGTGTTGGATGAAAACTATGTGCGTACCGAAGTCAAACAATTGGCTATGCCAAAGCATTATAAATTTCCTATATATCAATCGGGAGTTGTTGAGAAAAGACCCGATCAACGAGACCAGTTGTATTGGGATCCCTTATTGCAGGTAGATGAAAAGCAGTCGATCAACATCCAATTTTATGCCTCGGATGTTATAGGTGATTTTCAAATACTCATTGAGGGATTTACTTCTGAAGGCAAAGCCGTGTCTATCAGCGATACCTTTGAGGTCAGCGAGGCTATACAGTCTTCTGCTGAGTAACTATTCGTCGAGACCTTTCTGACCAAAGTATTATAATTTTAGAGAAATCTTACGAAGGCCTTATCCTAATGAAAAGGATAAAACAAAGCCCATTATAAATCGCATAGTTTTATAGACCTTTGTGCGTGGTCTATACTAGGCTTTTGAGATGTCATTTATATGTACGAGACGGAAATATATTTAAAATCTATAACAGAAAACCTGCCTTCGGATGTTTGGGAGAGCTTCTTCGATACTCAGCAAAGTATTAAAAAAAGAAGCGTCTTGCATTGGACGGAGCATTGTACCGAATGCGCCATGCCCGCCTGTTTTACTACATGCGATCTTTATTCGCCTAGGATCGATGGTAAATGTCAGCGTTTCGTCAAGGGAATAGAACAAGTGAAGTCTGTCAATCCCAACGATACATCTCCCGTCCTGAAAGTACAATTTAAACAGTGGGGCGTTTTTGCTACTCAGGGCAATCATGAACTGCACGACCCTGAAGAGGTTGAAAAAAAGGAACATAAGGATCATAAAATTGCCCAGCTGATACAGCTAGCTCAACCAAAATTTCTTCGAAAGAAGTTGAGTCAAAAAAGGTATAGTGTCAAAAAAAATGAAATTATACAAACACAAAACCAAAGCTTAGAACTCCCAGATGCGTTTCTCTTGGATGTATACAACCCTTCTAGTGAGACGCTATATTTGGGGATAATTGTCAGAAATGATGACGAGAAGTATGGAAAGCTTCCCTTCCAATATCGGTTGGAATTAAAGCCAGGATACAATAAAGAAATTATTCCATTCAAAGAGATTGCTCGTAGCGTAAAAACAGAGCTGCCATTCAGAATCAATCTAATTCCTGAAAATATCAATAGCAAAATACCTCTGTATTTTGGCGTGATGGATTTTGTTCAGTTGAATAATTATGAACAAAACACTAAGGCTAGCAAACTCAAGTGTATCGTCTGGGACTTGGATCATACCATCTGGAATGGTACACTCGTGGAAGATGGCATAGAAAACCTCAAATTGAAAGAAGGGATCAAGGAAATTTTGGCCACGATAGAACAAAAAGGAATTATCAATTCGGTAGTTAGTAAAAACAATCCCGAACTGGGAATGGAAGCTTTGGCTCATTTTGGGTTGGTCGATTTCTTTTTATACCCTAAAATATCGTGGCTTCCTAAAAGTAAAGGAATCAGAGAAATAGCGATGGATCTGAATATCAACTTGAATACATTCATGTTTGTCGATGATTCTATTTTTGAGAGAAAGGAAGTCGAAAATGTCTTGCCGCAGGTTCGGCTGATGGATGCGGTAGATTATCGTGAAATATTAGACCTCGAAGCACTTCAAATTCCCATTACCTCAGAAAGCAAAAAGAGAAAAGAGTTTTATCTCAATGAGGTGAAGCGAAGCAAATTTTCAGATGATTATGAGGGCGAGTATATCGAGTTTCTAAAGTCTTGTCATATAGAATTAGAGATATTAGAGCTCCAGGCTGAGCATTTTGATAGGGTGTACGAACTCACCCAGCGAACCAACCAAATGAATTTTTCGGGCAATAGATATAAGCAAGAAGATATTGAAGCCATTCATAAGAATGCGGATCTGGCAGCCTATGTGCTCAAGTGTAAGGACCGGTTTGGTGATTATGGAATTATCGCATTTGGAGTTATTAAAAAAACAGAAAATCGATTGATCGATCTAATGTTTAGCTGTAGGGTGCAGAGCAAAAGGGTAGAACACGCCTTTCTCACCTATGTGCTCAAAAAGTATCTTGAAAAGGACGATTTTTGGGTAACCTATAACCACACAGAAAAGAATAAATTTTCAGCTCAGGTTTTTGAAGATTTTGGTTTTGAAACTATAAAAAAAGAAGGTTCTTTGCGAGAACTGAAATTTAGTCAGGACAAAGATATTCTTGATGATCACATCATATCAATTACAAACAAATAACTCATGCCCTTACATCCTTTTTTGATCAAGACCAACTTGTACAAGTTTATAGCAAGGGTGAGCAGACCTTTTCATCATGTCTATAAATACATGACCTATCTTGATTTTGCAAGTAAAAATAAAGGCAAGGGGCTCGTGAATGACTACTACTATGGGGCTGCGAAATACGAAAATAGATACCAGTTGCATGACAAGCTGTTGACAGATCTTAAGGATGAAGCTATTTATTACTACGAGTTTGGAGTGGCCAATGGAGACATGATCCGGCACTGGTCTTCGGTCAATCAAGTCGAAACTTCTCAGTTCGTAGGGTTTGATTCCTTTGAAGGATTGCCTGAAAGCTGGGAAGGTAAAGGCAAGGGGCATTTTGATCAAGCGGGCAATTTTCCAGACATCAAAGACGCCAGAGTCAGGTTTGTCAAAGGTTGGTTCCAACAGTCGGTATATAATGAATTGCTAAACTGTCAGTTTGATAAACGCTGTGTGTATCATCTAGATGCAGATTTGTTTTCATCGACACTCTACGTGCTCTTTCATCTGCATCCTAAATTGAAAACAGGGGATATACTGATATTTGATGAATTTTCGAGTCATGACCATGAATTTGAGGCCTTAGAGGTCTTCAAAAAATGTATCAATGAGCAATGGAATTTTAAGTTTGTTGGTGCAGTAAACAATTACAGGCAAGTAGCTTTTTCTTTAGAATGATTAAGTATTTCAACTATTTCAAAAAGAAAATAGCAGATGTTTCATTGCGACAAATGGTGGAGATCCCTTCTCTTCCTATGGCCGTCAGCTTTACCTTCGATGATGTGCCAAAAAGCGGTTTTGTCAATGCACAGAAGGTACTCGACGAGCATCAGATAAAAGGGACTTACTACCTTGCGCTTTCTTTTTTAGAGGGTAGATCAGAAAATTCGGACTTGTACAACATAGCAGATTTGCAGCATTGTGTTGACCAAGGGCATGAACTCGCCTGCCATACCTATAGTCATATTCATCTTTTTGAAACCAAAGAAAATAAGGTTATTGAACAAGATATAGCGATGAATAAGCAGGTGCTCGAAGCTTTACCTTTCGATTGTGAGTTCTTAAACTTTTCATACCCATATGGTGAGCAAACCTGGCAAGCCAAAAAAGTAATGTCTAAACATTTCCTTACCTGTAGGGGAATTGATCCTGGGATCAATAGCGGGCAAGTGGATACTTACAATTTAAAAGCCATTCGTTTGTACGAAAATTTCAATCCTTTGGAAACCATATTCTCTTGGCTCGAAGCGCATCAAAAAAATGGAGGCTGGTTGATTTTTTATACACATGATGTACAGGATGATTATTCCAAACATGGCTGCTCACCAGCATATTTTGAAACCGTGGTAAAAAAATGCATCGAATTGAAACTAATCACCAAGACAGTGGCTGAAGTAGCTAAAACACTGCACTTATCTAAAGGATAAGTCACCTGCCATTATTCATTTCTCAAAAACTCAAGGAGCGTCTCATACACCAAGTCCAATTCATCGTCTGTGATCACGTAGGGCGGTAGGAGGTAGATCACATTGCCTAGTGGTCGTATCAGCACGCCTCTTTCGAGGAAATAGGGGTAGATTTTCTTGCGGGCGTCACTGTCGTAGCCCGTCTCGCCAAAGCCCTTGAGATCGAAGGCCACTATAGTGCCTTGTAGTCTGATGTTTTCTACTTTGTCGAAGGTCTTGAGTTGCTCTACAAACTTGAGGTGTTTGTTGTGTACACGCTGGATGTTGTTTTTGCATTCGGGAGATTCGAAGATTTCAAAGCTGGCATTGGCCGCAGCACAGATCATGGGATTGCCCGTGTAGGAGTGTCCGTGGAGGAGGGCTTTCGAGAGCTCTTCACTCTGAAAGGCGGCCTCTATTTTACTGTTGCAAGCCGTGATGCCAAGTGGAAGTGCCCCACCCGTGATACCTTTGGAGATGCAAGTGATGTCAGGACTGGCTTCGATTTGATCGCAGGCAAAAGTAGTACCTGTACGTCCCCAGCCCGTCATCACTTCGTCGGCGATGCAGATCACACCGCGTGATTGGGCTAAGCTGATGAGTTGTTGTAGCATCTCTGGCGAATACATGCGCATGCCACCAGCGCCTTGCACCAATGGTTCGAAGATAAATGCCGCGCAGGCTTCGTCATTGGTCAGTTCATCGAAGTGCGCCAGTACCTTGTCAAAGTTTTCTTCTGTAGGAAAGTCTAGCGATTCTATGTCGAATAGAAAAGGAAAGAATGGGCGCGTAAAGCCACTTCGTTCACTCACAGACATAGACCCAAAAGTATCGCCATGGTAGGCGCCATCGAGTGCTATGATTTTGGTTTTGTGTTCTTTCCCTTGGTTGTACCAATATTGGAAGGCCATTTTTAAGGCCACTTCGATCGACGTGCTGCCATTGTCTGAAAAGAAGATCTTGGAATAATTGTCTGGTAGGATCGTCATTAGGTTTTTGGCCAGTCGCACGGCTGGCTCGTGTGTGAATCCTGCGAATATCACGTGCTCTAGCTCTAGCGCTTGCTTGTGGATGGCATCTGCGATCTGCTCGTTGGCATGGCCGTGGATATTCACCCACCAAGAAGACACTGCATCGATGATCGTTTGGCCTTCGTGTGTAAATAGCTTGGCTCCCTTGGCAGATTTGATAGGAATATGCCCAAAGGGGTTGACCAAAGGGGTAAATGGATGCCAGATTAGATCTTTGTCTGTTTGTGTGATTTCTGCGCTGTTCATAGAGATATGTTTTGTAGTTGAGATTGGATTGCCGACTTGTTCACTTCTGTTAATGGTTCTATACGGCCAAGACAGGGCAACTTAGAATAGTTGAGGATGAAGCTTTCTGTTGCAGGGTTTGGTGTGTCGTTGAAGATGATCCCTGCAATTTTAAAATTATTGGTTTGCAGATAGTTGATAGATAGCATGGTGTGGTTGATACTCCCGAGGTAGTTGCGTGAGACAAGGATTACTTCGGCGTCGAATGGCTTGGCTAGGTCTATTACAAACTCGCTGTCGTTGATTGGGACGAGCAACCCGCCTGCCCCTTCTATGATGAGTGTGTTGTTGGTTTCTGGGGTTTGAAATTGCGCAGCTTTGAGCTCTATGTTTTCCAATTGAGCCGCTGCGTGGGGCGACATAGGTGCGTCCAATACGATGCCCTCAGGGTGGATGATTTTGTCGTTACTGATTAGGCTTCGTACCGTATCAGAGTCGGTGGGTTGCCCTGCTTGGATGGGTTTCCAATAGTCTGCTTTTAGTTTTTCTACTAGTATGGCCGAGGCTACGGTCTTGCCGCTATCGGTGTCTATGCCGGTTACAAAATATTTTTTCATGCTAATAATGCGATTTGATTTACCAATTCGGCGATTTCTTGTTCGGTGTTGTGTGTATGAATAGAGATGCGCAGCCTTTCGGAGCCTTCTTTTACAGTAGGAGAAAGGATCGGTCGCACATCAAACCCATGCTTTTGTAAGGCCTGTGCCATGGTTTTAGCTCGGATATTGCCCGGCACAATGATGGGTTGTATTGGGGTGTTGCTTTCTAGTTTTTGAATGTCTGGGTTGTTACCAATTTTCTGCTTGAATAGAGAATTGAAGTAAAAAATCTTGTCTTTGCTCTCTGTCTGCAATGCCATGTTTTCCGAAAGGTAATCGAAGGCCGCATCGATCGAAAACAGGCTGTGCACGGGTAGCGCTGTGGTGTATATAAAAGGCCTTGCAAAATTGATCAAGTAATCGATCAGTGTCTGAGAGCCGCATACCACTGCACCATGTACACCCATGGCTTTCCCGAAGGTATGCACTCGTGCAAACAAATGTTCTTCTAGCCCTAATGCACAGAGTTTGCCAGCACCTTGTGCACCGTATAAGCCTGTGCTATGGGCTTCGTCTACGATGACCTTGGCGTTGTACTTTTCCGCCAAGGCGATCATGTCTCCGAATGGGGCCAGGCTCGCCATCCATAGAGTAGACCGACTCGATGATGACATATATATTGCCAGTGGCTTGTTTGAGTTTGGTTTCGAGGTCTTCGCAGTCGTTGTGCCGAAAGGCAAACCGATTGGCTTTGCTTAGAAATGCGCCCTCTTTGAGGCAGACATGCGACAGACTATCGTAGAGGATGGTGTCGCCACGCTGAGGCACCGACGAGATCAGTGCCATGTTGGCTACATAGCCAGAGTTGAAGAGGAGGGTGGCTTCGCTTTTGAAAATACCCGCCAGTTTTGTTTCTAGTTTTTGAGCTGTGGCAGAGTTACCAGCCAGTAGTCGCGAGCCCGTAGAACCGTTGAGATTGGTCTCTTGGCTGTAGTCATAGTTTTTGATTCGGTCAAATAGGTCTTGGGATCGGCTCAGTCCAAGGTAGTCGTTGGATACAAAATCGATCAGTCCTTCGGCGGTTGTTAGCTGCCGTTTGCTTCCTGCTTCTACTCTTTCCTCCAGCTTTTGTGAGATATGATCCGTCATCTTATGGTTTTGCAAATCTTTAATTTTCTCTCTTGTCAGCCAAGGGAAAATCAAGTTTCTTTTGGGGGAAGCACTTATATTAGCGGTCTTATCAAAAACATCTAATGAAAAACTTATGAAAAAAATTAGTTTATTACTCGTAGTGGCTGCCTTGTTTGTGGCGTCAGCTGCACAAGCTCAGTTATCTGTAGGCCTTAAGGGTGGTTTGAATTTCAACTCTGCTGATGTATCAGGAGGAGATGTAGATTCTAAGACTGGATACCATATTGGTGCATATGCGGTGATCAAAGCGGGTCCGATCGGAATACAACCAGAAGCCTATTTCTCAGTGCAAAACTTGAGTACGGATGCTGAAGATTATGATTTGTCATACATCCAAGTGCCAGTGTTGTTGAGATTGGGCATTTTGAAAGTATTGTATCTGAATGCTGGTCCTCAGTTTGGTTTCAATACCAAAGCTGAATATGGTGGAGTAGATTATAAAGACGAATTGAAGGGTATGGATACTTCTATCGCATTGGGTGCAGGTCTGGATTTGCCAATGGGGCTAGGTGCTCAGGTACGTTGGGTAAAAGGATTGAGCAATGCGGCTGAAGATGGTGGAGATTGGAAAAATTCTATCGTGCAGCTGTCTGTTACTTTTGCATTGATTGGTAAAAGCTAACCCGTAACCAACTCATGAAATAAACAAAGGCTACTTCGTATGAGGTAGCCTTTGTTGTTTAATTCGTTTGCATCAATGTAGTGGTCGCTTTTTGATCATACCACCTTTGGTGTCTTTGATCGGATACTGGATCACAAACGCAGAAGGGTCTATTTTTTCTACTTCTAACAGTACTTTCGATACTTCTAGTCTGGTGATTGCGCAGAATAGAATTTTACGATCAGGTAGGGTATTGCCTTTTTTGCCATAGCCACCGTCGGATAAAAATGCCGTAACTCCTCTTCCCAAATCATCTGCAATCATAGATTTTACGGATTCGGCTTGATCCGATATGATCATGACTCCAATGTATTCTTCGATACCATTGATAATGAAATCCACGGTTTTGGAAGCGGCCAAATAGGTCAACATAGAATACATAGCTGTTTCCAGACTCACCACAAGTGCGGCGAAGGCAAATAGCACGATATTGAACAAAGCGATGAAATCTCCTACTGTCAGACTGGATTTCCTGCTTACCGAGAGTGCGAGCACCTCAGTGCCATCAATCACGGCACCACCTCGGATAGAAAACCCGATGCCACTTCCCAAGAAAAATCCCCCGAAAACAGCAATGAGCAATTTGTCAGCAGTGAAGGGTGGAATCTCTATGATGTGAACCAGAGATGCTAATGCCACTATTGCAAGTGTGCTTTTGATTGCAAATTGTGGGGAGATTTGCTTATAACCCATGAGGACAAAAGGTGCATTCACAAGCAAAATGAGTAACGACAGATTGATTGGGGTTAGGATCTGAAATAGCAAGGACAGTCCCATGGCTCCACCATCTAAGAAGTGGTTGGGGAGTAGGAATCCTTTGAGTCCAATACTCGCCATACATACGCCGATGATGATAAAAAATACATCTTTTATATTTCTTCGAAGAATGATCTTCTTTTCAATTTCTGAGACTAACTCTTTCACTTGCTATAGCTTATCAGGTTATAATTAATTCAACTCCTAAAATACGGTTTTGTCGTACGAAAGGAGACAAATCTTTCCTGATAATATCTTATGTGTGCAATAAAAGAACAGGAAGTCGGACTCAGATACCTACCAAATCGAGGTGCATACCAGAAAGCTGAGCGATGTCCTCGCCATGTTCGAGAGCGTCTTCGTCTTCGATGTTGTAGTACCAGGTTACTACGATATTTTTACCAGTAGACTTGATTTCCTTGAGACAAATCATGGTATCGAGTAGACATTTGTAGGTAGAGGTATTGAAGTACTCTAGTTGGATGTTTACTTTTAGTTTGGGATAAATACTTTTTTTGAAATTGCCTAAGGCTGTATACAATTCGCTAAATACCTCACGGGCATTGATCAAGGTGGAATTGCCTTTCATTTCTAAGATCTCATTTTCTGGATTGAAATAGATGTAGGGAGTGGTGTGCGAAGGGGTAGATAGAAATTTTTCCATGGTTTATTTAATTCTAAAGCCCATGACCAACATGTCGTCTGTTTGTGGGGTGTCTTGCTTCCACTCATGTAGTTCCTTGTCCAGTAGGTTTTTCTGAATCATCATGGCTTTTTGCACGATCATACCCAAGTACATTCTAAATCTTTTGGGTAAATATTTCTTATGCTCTTTGCCTCCGATTTGGTCTTTGAATCCATCCGAGTAGAGGTAGAAGGTGTCATTGTTTGACAGGTTGAAAGTATGCTGTTCGATTTTCTGTTCTTCCAAACTATCGTTGCTGAAGTTTCTGCCTAGGAGCAATTTGTTACCTCTAGTCAGCGTCCATTCTTTGTCTTTGTAGAGTAAAAGTGGAATGCCAGCTCCCGCATATTTCATTACATTGTAGGTGAGGTCGATAGAGCAAATCGCCATTTCCATGCCTTCTTGTACAGCCTCATTTTGTGAAAATTCTTGACTTAGTGTGCTGATAATGTCATTGTTTACTTTAGCCAAAAGAGCCGAAGGGTTGTAGTCTGTGGTGTACTGAATGGCATTGTTGAGCGCATTGATTCCCAGCATGGAGAGAAAGGCACCGGGCACACCATGTCCAGAGCAGTCTGCACAGGCGATGATCAAGTGATTGCCTGTATTGTTTTGCACATGTTTGAACCAATAGAAGTCACCACTTACGATGTCTTTTGGTTTGTAATACACGAAGTAATCTTGGAAAAATTCAGCCAGTAGTTTTTCGTCTGGAAGGATGGCATTTTGGATTTTCTCCGCATAGTTCAAGCTAGAGTGTACCATCGTGTGTTGGGTTTTAATTTCCTTATAGGCTCGGTTAATGGCCTTGGCTTGTGTGATGATTTTGTTTTGATGCTGTTGGATCTCCTGATTTTTTTCCATCAGCTGTTGGGTGATTTTCTTTTCGTTGGTTTCTTTGGTCTTTAGTTTCTGAGAGGTCACGTTAAACTGCCGAATCAAGTAGCCTATTTCGTCTTTGTTGTTTCCCTCGATCATTACGTCGTAATTACCCTTAGAGATTTCGACTGCGGCAGATCTTAGTTTTTTCAATGGGTTCGAAATGACCCTTGCCATATAAACGGTGAGTCCAGACGAAATCAATAATATGACAATACCTACCATTAGGATGGTGCTACGCATTTCAGAAAGAGAAGCAAAAGCGTGATCTTTTGATGTGTTGATGATAAAAAGCCAGTCTTTGCCAGGAAAACTGAGGTAGCCTTCTTGTCTATGATAAAAATAGAGGTTGTCTTCTGTAGAGAAACGCCCTTCTTTTTTCTTTTGAATCAATATATCCTCAGGGATTACATCGGGGTATTTGGCGATTAGCACTTTTTCTGGTTCGTGGTTAGAGTATAGGATGTTGAGATTTCCATCCAAAAGATCCATTTTCACTTGTTGGTTAGATTCTACTCCTTGAGATTGATCACTGATTACGGCATATAGATTCTCGATCAGTACCCGACCTACAAAAACACCAATCGGCTGGTTGGCGTAGTTGCGTACCACAGAGGCAAAGTGAAGTACGACTCGACCTACGGATTCGGATTTCGAAATATCCATGATCGCTTCCGTGTTGTCATTGATATGTGTCCAGTAGAGACGAAGGCCGTGCTGCTTGCCCACAGATAAGCCTTTGCTATCTGCAAGGCGGTATCTGTCCATGTCGAAGTAGGAAAAACTATAATACAATTCATTGGCATGAGAAATTTCGCTCAACGTTCTGTTTACCTCACTGAGGTCGGTGGCTTCTTGTCTGAACACAGGTAGTTTGGCAAAATTCTTTACGTCGTTGAGGCGTTCGTAGATGAACCTGTCAATGTTGTTGATACTGATTTCGGCCTTTTGAGAATGTTCTGATAGAATACTTTCACTCAGGTTTTTTTCAACAGTATTATTTACAAAAAGGAAGATCGTAGCAGAGGTGAAAATCACCAGAGAAAGCCCTAGCAGGACGAATTTTAAATACAGGTTCATAGCTTAATCGTATAAGGAGCACAAAACTAGATAGAAGGGGTAGGTGGGAAAGGAAATTGCCTGTAAAGGAATTATTAATAAGGAATGAGAAGAGGAGTTAAATCATAACCTTTTGATAATCTTAAAGGCGGGTGTAATTGTCGGAAGTTAATGGCAGCCCTAGTGTGGGTAAACTAGATCTTTGCAATTGATCGGGGTTTTACGAATCTTAGTGGTCGTTAGATCATAAAAACCTAAAGCGATGAAAATAAACATATTAGTCATGATTTGCGGCTTGTTGTTCGTGCATACTGCCGCTAGTGCACAAGTAGAATTTGGACTAATGGGAGGAGTCAATTTCAATTCACCCAAGATAGATGCCATCAACACAGGAGGCCATCAGCTTTCCGATGTAGGAAGTAGCAATATAGGGTTTCACCTAGGGCTGTATGCGACTATAGATGCAGCACTATTTGCGATACAGCCAGAGATTTATTATTCTATGCAAGGGGGCATTTTCAAAATAAACAATACACAAGAGCATGAGTTGAATATGAGTTTCATTCAAATTCCAGTATTGGGTAGATACAATTTTCTCGAATACTTTCATGTATTACTAGGCCCACAGTTTGGTATACCTCTCAAGAGTGAAATAGCCTATGCGAGTGGTAGCCCTGTAGATATCAAAGCCCAAACTAAGGGGTTGGATATGTCTGGCGTAATCGGACTAGGGGTGACTATCCCTGAGTGCAATGTGAGCGGCTCGCTTCGTTGGTCCAAAGGCTTTTCTAATATGATAGATGGAGACCCTGCAGATGGTAGAGTGACAGCATTGAAAAACAGTATGATTCAAATTTCTGCATCTTTTGCCTTTGGCGATAAATAAAAAAGGCTGTTCAGATTTTTTATCTAAACAGCCTTCGCTAAATGTGTTGATCTAAATATTAGATACTTAGTATCTTCGTCAAACGAATCAATTCTTCGTTGAGAGGCTTTGATTTAGAAATGGCCAATTTCAAGTTGGTGTAAGTGATTTTGTTGTCGATCACGCCTACCATTACGTTCTTTTGCCCATTCATCAAGCCTTCTACAGCTGCCAGCCCTAGTCGAGATGCCAAGATCCTATCAAATGCTGTAGGTGCTCCACCTCTTTGGATATGTCCTAAACTGGTGACACGAATATCCATTTTTGGTGTTTCCACTTTCACGCGTTCGGCGATAGAGAGCGCACTGCCTTGCTCATCGCCTTCTGCTACTACCACAATCGAAGAAGTTTTCTTGTTGTCGCGGCCGTCTTTCAGTTTTTTGATGACGTCATCTATCGTAGTAGAGGTCTCAGGTACCATCACCATTTCGGCTCCACCTCCAATGCCCGATTGGATGGCAATATAGCCGCTATGTCTTCCCATCACTTCGATAAAGAATACCCGATCGTGAGACGCTGCCGTGTCTCTGATTTTATCGATTGCGTCTAGGGCGGTGTTTACCGCTGTGTCGAACCCGATGGTATAATCGGAACCATACAAATCGTTGTCGATGGTGCCTGGAGCGCCTACTACAGGGATGCCGAATTCGTCATAAAACAAATTGGCTCCTGTAAAAGTACCGTCTCCACCGATAGCCACTAGGCCTTCGATACCATGTTTCTTGAGGTTTTTGTATGCTTTTTCTCTTCCTTCTTTGGTGCGAAAGTCTTCACTTCTTGCTGATTTGAGAATTGTGCCACCCGTTTGCACAATGTTGCTCACCGAGTAAGATTCCATTTTTTGTATCTCACCACGGATCATTCCGTCGTAGCCATATTTGATCCCATATACCTCGAGATCAAGATAAATGGCACTTCTTACTACAGATCTAATGCAGGCATTCATGCCTGGTGCATCGCCCCCTGATGTAAATAATGCAATTTTTTTCATAAGGTATTTACTAAAATTTTTTGTTAACCTATGTACCGATTTAGTGTGTTATTAAGTTTTGGGCGTTCAAAGTAAGTCAGAAAAAACTAAAATTTCATCAATAATTTGCATCTATTCTGTGATTTCATATACTGAACCTGTCTATTCTTTTAAAATTTCATATTTTGGATATATACCATCCATTTTTGATTTTATTTAGCCGTCTGAGGAGATAAGATATGGAGCAAAAGAAAATTCTGGTAATCACATATTATTGGCCACCTAGTGGTGGTGGCGGGGTGCAGCGTTGGCTCAAATTTGTCAAATACCTGCCTGAGCAGGGGTGGGAGCCCATCGTCTTTACTCCAGAGAATCCCGAATTCGACCTTCAAGATGAGTCTTTACTCAAAGACGTAAATCCAGCAGTAGAGATCATCAAGTTTCCAATATGGGAACCGCTCAGCTTTTACAAGAAGATTTTCAAAAAGAAAGGTAAGTTGAAGCAGGGAATTGTGATCGAAAAGACCAAGATGTCTCTGGTCGACAAGCTGAGTGTATGGGTAAGAGCCAATTTGTTTATTCCCGATCCTCGACGGTTTTGGGTACGGCCATCGGTGGAGTTTTTACTGCCTTTGATAGAGCAGCACCAAATCGATGTGGTGGTGACTACTGGCCCGCCGCATAGTATGCACCTCATTGGCTTAGAATTAAAGAAAAAAAGCACTGTTCGGTGGGTGGCAGATTTCAGAGACCCATGGTCGGATTGGGATTTGCTGGACAAACTGGGTGTGGGGGGACTTGCTAGAAACCTGCACCTGCGGCAGGAATTGTCGGTATTGACTCAGGCGGATTTAGTCCTCACAGCCAGCCAGGGGATCAGCAAGTCGTTGGCAGAAAAATACCCCGCTTGTAATATTGAAGTGATTACAAATGGTTTTGATACAGATGATTTCAAAGAGGTAAAAACAGATGGAGTGCCTACAAAGTTTAGAATTACTCACCTAGGTTTACTCAACGAACTGAGAAATCCGCAGGTACTTTGGGATTGCTTAGAAGAAATCTGTCAAGAAGTACCTTCTTTTCAGGATGACCTGGAGCTGGTATTGTCGGGCATGGTGAGTCAGTCGGTACTGGATGGTATTTACGATTCACCACAATTGAAGGATGCACTTACGCATTTGGATTATATTTCGCATCAGGAGGTGTTGGAGTATTATCAGCAGTCTGCCGTGCTGTTACTTTTGTTGAATCAATCGGACGAGGCTCAATTGATTATTCCAGGAAAGCTCTTTGAATATCTGATGACTAAAAAAACTATTTTGGCCATTGGTAAAGAGAAAAGTGAAGTAAACGATATTCTCATGGATACAACCGCAGGCCGTGTGTATGAATCTACAGATCGTGCAGGGGTCAAAGCCTTGATATTGGACAATTATATGCAATTCAAAAAAGGAGAAATTTCACATTTTCCCAAAAGCATAGACCAATATACTCGAAAGGCGCTTACGCAAAGACTAGTAGAACAGCTGAATATCTTGGTAAGATGATGTTGAATAAAAAAATGAATGAATTGTAATTTTTAAAGATTCTATTATCTTGTCAATTGTTGCTGAAAGGCGCATCAATAGCTATGGGTTTATTTGTCAAATTTTCATTCTTTTTCTTTTTTGTATTCCTTGTTGGGCAGGCACATGCCCGTAAAAAAGCAGAACAAGACAGCAGCCGAGCTGATTATTTTTTGGATGAATCTTTCAAAACTAATCAGTCAGATTCCATTCATTTCTTATTAGACTTAGCTATTATATATGGGAAAAGAGAGGAGAATATTGACGCCTATGTAGAAGCACTTGTAGAAAAGGCGCTAGAATATGTTCGTAGCCAACAGGGCGATAGTAGCAATAAATACATGCAGCTAGCCCTTCAGGAGGCAAGGAGACTTGATCCATCAACAAAAATTTTAGCAAAAATCCATTCCCAATATGGATATCATATTGGGAATCAAAATCAATACTTAGCTTCGTTAAGCCACCTCGATACAGCTGCTAATCTTCATTTGTCTATTTCGGATTCATTATCGTATGCAGATGCTCTTACAAGGATAGGGGCTTTGTATGATAATAATGGAAATCAAGTAAAGGCATTAGAATATTATCTTCAAGCCTCTAAAATCTATGAAAAGAACCAAGATAGCACGGTGTATGCTGGTGTTATTAATAATGTAGCTGTTGTCTATAAGAAGCTTGGTGATTTGGAAGGAGCGTTGGCCTATTACGATAAGAGCTATAAACTCAATGTAGATATGGGGAATGAATTGGGTATTGCCATAAGTGAACTCAACAGAGGAATGCTTTATAAAGAAATGGGTAGGCATGATGAAGCTTTGTCTGGGGTGAAAAGCGCGTTAAATACCTTCCAACAGGTGAAAATGAGTTATGGTATTGCCGTCTCTTATCACAATTTGTCAGAAATTCATTTGGTACTCAATAATCTGGATTCGGTATTATACTACGTGGATCGATCTCAAGAAATAGCCTTAGATATGCAGTATTGGATGATTGTAGTGAGTAACCAGATTGTATTGGCGAAGGCGCTGAGAGATATGGGACGTCCAGATATATCTAACAAGTCAGCTTTGCGGGCATATGAGTTGGCCTCCAAACATGGTTTTTTAGAAAAACAGGAAGAACTAACGGCTTTGCTGGCCTCTAATTATGAGGAGGTGAAAGATTTCGCTACGGCGCTCATGTATTATAAAGAGTATGAGTCGATCAAAGATAGTATACTGAGTAATGAATCGCGGGAGCAAATCAATAGGTTGCGTATGGCTTATGATTTAGAACAGAAGGAAGCGGATATAGAAAATTTGGAGTTGATCAATTCCTATCAAGGGGCTATTTCTGAAAAGGAGGGCAAACTCAGGCATATTTTGATACTTGGTATAGTATTTTGTTTAGTGGTGATGACTTTGTTTTTTTATCTGTACAGAAGGCAAAGACGGTATGCCAAGGCGCTATCAGAACAAAAAGTCCAACTAACGGGGTTAAACAAAGAAAAAGATGATTTGATAGCCATGGTGGCACATGATCTGCGTAGCCCACTCAATAATATCAAAGGATTGCTGTCTCTGATCAAAGACTATGATGGAGAGGAGCAAGAAAAAATGATTCAGCTGGCCAATCAATCTACCGATGTACTCCGAACACGGATCAATCAGATACTAGATGTAGAGGCGATCAATGTAGGTAGGATCAACCTTAAACTTACAAAAGTAAAGGTGACCGATGTGCTGAATAAACTTGTCCATCATGTGTCGCCAGAGGCTGAGCGAAAACAAATTTCCTTCTTCACCAATACGATCAAGCAGCTGACTTGTAAAGCGGATGAAAACTACCTGTTGCAGGTACTAGAAAATCTTAGTATCAATGCGATTAAATTTTCTAATCAAAAATCAGAAATTTATGTAAAAGTAACAGACTGGGGTGAGGTGGTTAGATTTGAAGTGCAAGACCATGGACAAGGGATTCCTGAAGAAGAAATAGATCAGCTTTTTACTCGGTATGCCAAAATATCCACTTTGCCTACCGAAAACGAGCCTTCTACAGGATTGGGATTGCCTATTGTGAAAAAATATGTAGAAGCCATGGGGGGTAAAGTCTGGTGCGAAAGCGAAGTAGGAGAAGGTAGTACCTTCTGTATTGAGCTACCTAAATAAAAAAAACGGCCAATTCGAGGTGAATCTGGCCGTCTGTCATCGTAGTTTGCATACGATTATTCTTCTTTTTTATCTAGCATCAATAGTTCATTGAGATTGATCTCAGTGATGTACTTGGTTACACCGTCTTTTTCGTATTTGCGATTCACCAATTTGCCCTGCAGGGCTATTTCGCTTCCTTTTTTGAGATAACCATCTATGATCTCTGCTTTTTTGCCCCATGCTACTATATTGTGCCATTGCGTATCGGTCACTTTTTCTCCGCTGTTGTTGTAGTAGGTTTCATTAGTGGCCATAGAAAAGGAGGTCATCCTTTTTCCGCTGTCGAAGGTTCGCAATTCTGGATCGTTGCCTAATCTGCCAATTAATTGAACATTGTTTTTAAGAGTTGTCATGATAATAAAAGTTTAAGTTGTTATTGTCTTCACCTGATGGCAGATGAATTTGTCGTTTGACAGAGCAAAGATTAGAAGAGAGACAAATTCGATTCGGTTTTTAAATGTTTGTAGTCGTTTGTTGTTGGCTATCTGTCAGAAATTCAGTAGTTTAAATTTATGGATAACCTAACCAACCAACGCCAATGTCCCGAATGTGAGCGTCCGATATTTGGACGGGCAGATAAAAAGTTTTGCTCTGATGCTTGCCGCAATGCCTTTAATAATAGGATGAATTCGGATACGACTAATTTTGTTCGCAACGTGAATAATACCCTGCGTAAAAATCGCAGAATATTGCTAGACCTTCAGACCTTAGGCAAAGCAAAAATACATAGAGACAAGCTGCTCAAAGCAGGCTTCGATTTTGATTTCTTTACGAATACGTACGAAACCAAAATAGGAGAAATATATAAGTACTGTTATGATCAAGGTTATTTGATTTTAGACGATGGCTATCTTATGTTGACAGTGAAGCAGAATTTTCCAGAGTGAATAAAACTTGAAAGGTTTATTTGTAATAAGTCTAAATAAGGATTATTTTTGCTTCGTGAATCACACAATATACCATACGGCCAATGGCAAGTTGATCCAGAACGACACGGACAATTGCTTTTATCTACAGTTCAAAGGAGCTGAATATCGTATGGCTGTATGTGCACTGATTGCTTTCAAAAACAGGCTAGACCAGTTGAATATTGAGGAAATGCTCCTTAGCGATGCTTCCCTCAATGCAATCGAAATTATCCCACTTTGTAATAGAGAACACCTTTTGGTGCTTACATTGGATGAAATCATTGAAATGAAAGACCTGGTTCCAGGTACTTTGGTCATGCTCGAACTCAACAGTATCGTGCAGCAGCGTATCGTTCGCGCAGTAGTCTAAAAGCTCCCTTTTTCTTCTACTCTTAACTTAGACTAGTTCTAAATTCGGATTACTCCGAACTATTTCATCTTCAAATAGTATTCTATAGTATATATTTATATTCGAATGAAGGTAAGATCGTTGGGGTTTTGCCTTCATGAACATAAAAGTGAAAAGACATGAAAGATCTAATGAGACAAAAAGTAGCTATTCAAGACAATGTCTTGAGTATGCTCAATAAGCAAGTGAAGTTGGAAGCTCAATCGTCAGCAGCCTATTTGGCGATGGCAGCCTGGTGTGATCAGCACGGGTATGATCATAGTGCCACGTTTTTTTATGAGCAGAGTAACGAAGAACGTACCCATATGCTCAAGTTATTCCACTATATAAGTGACATGGGAGGTCAGCCTACCGTGGCTACAGTGGAGGCACCACAGAGTGATTTTAGTTCACTCAGGGAAGTATTCGAATTAGCCTTAGAGAGCGAAATCAACGTTACCGAATCTATCAACCAAATAGTGGCAGCATGTAGAAAATCTAATGATTTTGCTACAGAAAATTTCATGCAGTGGTTTGTTAAAGAACAAGTAGAAGAGGAGTTTGTCGCAAGGAGAGCACTAGAGTTTTTCGATATGCTAAACGATGATCCAGCTTCTTTGTTGATCATCGACGAACGTATTTTGAAAATCAAATACTCTGAAGAGTAAGAAAGTATTGCCCTTAATAAAGGTAAACCCAGCTTGATGATTCAGGCTGGGTTTTATTTTGAATAGACTGTAAAACAGTGAAAAAATGCTTTAGTGTTATTCAGTCTGTAGTACGTTGTAGTGCTCAAAGAGTCTAATCAAATCTGGTTTGTTTGTAAGATCTAGATGGTTGTCTTTGATGTAAGACAGCAGCTCTTTTTGATAGGGGGCACTGAGCTGTTTGATAAGTTCTTTTTTATCTGTGCTGAGTGAATACACCTGCCCATCTACCAAAAGGAAAAAGGGAGGGTATATAGACTCGTCGTAGGAGCTAAACTGTAAACCCTCTCTATAAAGTAATGTGGAACTAGTCCCCTCTGATAATATCTTAAATAAGTATTGCTTGTTATTCAGGCCAAACGAACCAGAAAAGTATAGCTCCATGTTGCCAGTAGCCTCATCGAATACGGCTACTTTTTCTAGCTGACTAGGAGGGTAGTGAGTGATGTCTTTGCCAGATCTAAGGATGGCATCGTCGTAATCTAGATTTACATCCGTATCTCCAAAGATCATCAGTCCGTTGCTGATTATGTATTCTGATTTTTCGTTGCCACTGACAATGTCCATATCTGGGTGTGCGCTGAGCAATAATGATAAGGTGCTGAAAAGGGAAGAAAGTAAAGCAGTTTTCATGAGCTAGTTGAATAGTTACACTCAAAAAGACATAAATATCCGTCCGCAATTGTACCGCAACCCTTAGTTTAATGATTTCATAAACGGATCGAAGCTTCTGGTTTCTTTGGGGTTACTTTGGATTAACCATTCGATAACTTTGACCTTCTCGAGGATTATTCCAATTGGCTCAAAGCCTTTTTTACTTCCTCTGTTGGTAATAGACAAGACTTGTTTTCGCAGACGTAGATCAGCGTTTTTCCAGTGGCTAATTTGCCTTTCAGTAGAGCCAACTCACCTTCTGTTTGACCACCTAACATGATTTTGTTAGGGATGTATTTTTGAGCTATGGCCATTTTTTTGGTGTGTGACTCAGTTCCCACTATTGCTATCTCGAAATGTTGCTGCCCCATCAAACCATAGAGTCTTGACCAGTTGCTGTAGTAGGCTGGGTTGGCTACAATATCCTTCTCCATATTGGCTACCATCTGAATAGCACGATCAAGGTCTTTTTGGTTGTAATAAAACTGACCTAGGAGGTAAAGGGCTTCTGTCATGGCTGAGTTAGACGCAGGAATCACATTGTCCGACAGTTCCATTTTTCTAGCGATCAATTTTTCATCTTCATCCGAAGTATAAAAGTACATTTTTGTTTTTTCGTCAGAAAAGTGTGCGTCTACATAAGTTTTGAGTTTGTAGGCTTCTGTTAGCCAGCTTTCGTCAAATGTAGCCTCATACAGTTTGGTGAAAGCCAAAATGGTAAAAGCGTAATCATCTAAAAAACCACTAATTGTAGACTGACCATTTTTATGATTTCGAAGCAATTGACCAGATGGTTGGATTTGCTTGTCTTTGATGAATTGGGCGGTTTCTAGCGCATCAGCAAGATAATTCTCGTCCTGTAGTGCAAAATAAGCATCTACCAGACCGATCATCATCAGCCCATTCCATGAGGTGAGAATTTTGTCGTCTAGCGCAGGTCGAATTCGCCTATCGCGCACTTTCATTAATTGCGTTTTACTGTCCTCTATTTGTTGCTTTACTTCTGTGTTTGACAAGTCGTATTTATTGGCCAGATCAGCTATAGATTCTTTGCGTTCGAGAATGTTGTGTCCTTCGAAGTTGCCATGTTTTGAAACTCCGTAGTGCTTCTTGAATAGCGCTGCTGCACCACCCAGAGTTTGGTCAATTTCTTCTTCTGACCAGACGTAAAACTTGCCTTCTTCACCTTCACTATCAGCATCCAAAGAGGAATAATATCCGCCCGACGGGTCAGATAGCTCGCGGTTACAAAACGTGATAGTTTCTCTGACAGCCTGTGCGTATTTGTCATCTCCATAGACCTGATAAGCATGGCTGTACAGACTGATGAGTTGCGCATTGTCGTAGAGCATTTTTTCAAAGTGAGGGACTGTCCAGGTCTCATCTACAGCGTATCGGGCAAATCCACCGCCCAAGTGATCGTAGATACCCCCATTGGCCATGCCATCGAGTGTTGTTTTAATGCCAGATGCTAGGTCTTCGTTAGGCAGGTAGTAATGTTGTGTCAGCAAAAAATCATAGATAGTAGGCATCGGAAACTTAGGAGCGCCTTGTCTGCCACCATATTGTTTGTCTATGGTTTCTATGATTTGGTTGCCTGCCGAGGCATACAACGCAGAGTCGAATGGTGCCCCAGTTTCATTGAGCTCAGGTACTTCGAGTTGGTTTATGCCTTCTGTGATTTTTTCTGCTTGCTCTAGCATTTTGCCAGGCTGCGTACGGTACATCTCTGCAAAATAGTCCACCACTTTGCCCCAGTTTTCTTTTGGAAAATAAGTGCCTGCAAAAACTGGTCTGCCGTCAGGCAAAGCGATCACATTGAGCGGCCAGCCACCTTGGCCAGTCATGAGCTGCGCGGCAGTCATATATATCTGGTCGATGTCTGGGCGCTCTTCTCTATCCACTTTGATGGACAAGAAGTTGGCGTTCATTTTGGCTGCGATAGTAGAGTCTTCAAACGATTCATGCTCCATGACATGACACCAGTGGCAAGCAGCATACCCGATGCTAATGATCATGAGCTTGTCTTCTCGTTGTGCTAGATCCAATGCTTCTGGTCCCCAAGGAAACCAGTCTACTGGATTGTGCGCATGCTGCAAAAGATAAGGACTTGTTTCAGATATTAAATGGTTAGTATGTGGGTGTTTTTTTTCCATGTTTTGCGTGCAAGCGTAAGTGGATAATACAATGATTAATACCGAAACAAGTCCTGTTCTCATATCAGTCTGCTACTGTGATAAGGAAGTAGTTTTTCTTGCCTTTTTGAGCCAATAGGTATTTGTCGTTGAGCAATTTGAAATCTACATTTTGATTCTCACTGTCAAGTTTTATCTTATTGATGCTCACACCGCCACCTTTGATCATTCGTCGTGCTTCGCCTTTAGATGGGAATACGATGCCATTGCTGTCTTCAGATAACAAGTCGGTCACATTTTGTGAATTGGCAAAAGTGCTTTTTGAAATCGTAGTCTGAGGCACCCCTTCGAATACAGACAAGAACGTATCTTCGTCTAGTGATTCTAGATCCTCTGTGGTAGACTTACCAAACAGAATGCCCGACGCTTTGATTGCCATGTTGTAGTCTTCTTCTGAGTGTACTCGGATGGTCACATCTCTACCGAGTTCTTGCTGGAGCTTACGCTCATGCGGCGCTTCGAGGTGTTCCGCAATGAGTGCGTCTATTTCTTCCTTGGTCTTCAATGTGAAAATTTTGATATAGTTGATCGCGTCCTCATCTGAGGCATTTAACCAATATTGGTAAAATTTATATGGCGAAGTCAATTTTTTATCGAGCCACACATTGCCTCCTTCGGTTTTGCCAAATTTGGTACCATCGGCTTTTTTGATGAGTGGTGTAGTGATCGCCCATGCTTCACCTTGACCTTTTCTTCGGATTAGTTCTGTACCCGTTACAATATTGCCCCACTGGTCAGAGCCCCCTAGTTGTACTTTACAATTTTTGTTGTTGTACAGCCAGTGGAAATCGTACCCTTGGATCATCTGGTAGCAAAATTCGGTGAAAGATAGTCCGAATTCCATGCGTTGTTTCACAGATTCTTTTGATAACATGTAGTTGACAGTGATGTGCTTGCCTACATCTCTGATGAAGTCCAAGAAATTAAAATCTTTGAACCAGTCGTAGTTGTTGACCATTTCAGCAGAATTTTCACCGCAGTCGAAGTCGAGAAACTTCTCCAGTTGCTTTTGGATACCAGCTACATTGTGGCTGAGTATATCTTCAGACAGGAGGTTTCGTTCGGCAGATTTGCCAGAGGGATCACCTACCATGCCTGTGGCCCCTCCTACGAGCGCATAAGGCTTGTGCCCAGATTTTTGAAAATGAACCAAGGTCATAATCTGAACCAAACTGCCAATATGAAGCGAGTCGGCCGTAGGATCAAATCCAATATATGCAGAGGTCATTTCTTTATTTAGCTGCTCTTGTACGCCGGGCATCATGTCGTGTATCATGCCCCTCCATTTCAATTCTTCAACAAAATCCTTAGTCATTGTAATCTGTGTATTTTTCAATAAGAGGGCAAAGATAGAGCGTTCAGCTTTTTTTGATGAGGCTTCTTATAATATTCCATAAAAATAAATTTACAACTCATTTTTTGTAAATTGACGAAAGGAATGATTCATTGCTTTCAAAACCAAAGAATCATTCCTGTTTTGGTTTTATCTGTTAGGAGAAGGTATGAGCTGGAACGATGATGAAGCAAATTTGAATGATTGACACTGCTACTATGAGAATGCAAAAGACACACCTATGGCTATGGATGTTTATTATTGCTTTTACTCACGAAGGTTTTTCTCAAAATCAAGATCTAAATGCCAGCCCGGCAGAACGAAGGCAGATCGCAGACGACTATTATAATAGAGGTAATCGTGCAGGTAAGCGAGGACAATTCTCTTTGGCTGTACTGTATTATGATAGTGCTATCAGACTTGTGGGAAGTTCTACAGAGTATTTTTTTGCACGAGGTCAGGCCAAGGAATTGGCTGGTAATGACATAGGCGCACTTACAGACTTTGAGGCCGCACTAAGAGTAAATTCGGAGAATTATACCGCCATGTTTAAACGGGCGCTTATCTACCACAAGCAAAAAAACTATAAACAAGCGGCACAGGATTTTACCTTTTTGATCAATAATGTAGATGTTTTTGAGACTAAAGCAATCGTATTTAAAGGTGCTTCTTTCGATGAAAAAGGGGAGGCTAGCTTTTCTGGAGTAGCTACGATCAGCGATATGAAAGCGGATGTGTATTTGGCTCGCGCACTGACCTACGAAGCTATGGGGTTTAATACACCCACCCGGTTGGATTTTGATAAGGCCATCGAATTGAATAATCATGATCCAAACTATTACGTACAGCGTGGTCTATTCAGGCTAAATAATGATGACAAAGCAGGAGCTGAGGCCGATTTTAGGAATGCTTTGGAGATAGATCAGTATCATCGGTTGGCATTATACAACCTGAGCTTTTTGGTAGATGCAGAAGAAAAGGATGAGATCGATAAAATCCTTTATGGCGTGGGTGATTTTGCTATGGCTTATTCTCGTCGCGCTTTCGAAAATTATCAAAAGGGAAAGTATGAAGCAGCATTGCTCGACTACGATTCAGCACTTATGATCAAAGGTGATAATGCCAATGATCTGATGAATCGTGGTATGGTAAAAGCTAAACTCGGCAGATACAAAGGAGCCATCAAGGATTTTGAAAGTTCGGTCTATGCCGACAATACGCTTACACGCAATTTCGTACTGATCGGAAACTCCTATCAAGAACTGTACAACTACTCGCAAGCAGTAATCTACTATCAGCGGTATCTTAGGTCTGAGTCAGGCGATGGAGTCGTATACTACAATATGGGGCTTGCCTATATGAAAGCAGCTAAGGACAATGAAGCATGTGGAGCTCTGCGAAAAGCCTATGAATTAGGTGAGGAGCGAGCTGAACCTGCTTTGGAAAAAGTCTGCTTTAGCTTGGAGTAGGAGTCAGTAGCCAATCTCACACTTGATGGTATGCAGAAAACGGAATGTTTATATTCGGTCGTTAGATTTATGTCCATCTTTGTGCGTCATTATCAGCCCATTTTAAAAAATTGTCTCATAATATCATTTGATAGTATTTATGTCCAAATCAAACGCTCATTTCTTACAACTTTTTGCAGCTATAGTCATTATGAGCTCGTCAGGTACATTAGCCAGATCATTGGTTATCTCTGCGGAGTTGGCCATTTGGGTGCGATGCGTGTTTGGAGCGGTGGTTTTGTTTGGAATTATTAAATGGTTGAAGTTGCCACTTGGAGTAGGAAAAGGTACGCCGCTAAAGATGGTTGTGATCAGTACCATTTTGATGACTATTCATTGGGTGACTTATTTTTATGCCCTTTATTTTTCTAGCGTAGCCGTAGGTATGTTGTCTTTATTTACCTATCCTGTCATGACTGCGCTGCTAGAGCCACTTATCGTAAAGTCTAAGTTCAATTTGGGAGATTTGATTTTGGCAATTATCGCATTTCTTGGTTTATACTTTTTGGTTCCTGAGTTTGATTTGGATAATCAAGTGACACAAGGCGTACTGCTTGGGCTGTTATCTGCCTTTACTTATTCGCTTCGCAATCTTATTTTGAAATTATATGTAAAAGACCATTCTGGTATTACTCTTATGTTTATGCAATTGTCGGGTGTGGCACTTTTGCTTAGCCCAGTTGTTTTCTTTCATGGGATAGCTCATAGCTTTGTGGGTATTGCAAACGACTGGATTCCATTAGTTCTTTTGGGAGTGGTCACCACTGCCTTGGGACATACGGTATTTGTTATGTCATTCAAGAATTTTTCCATTACTACAGTGAGTATTTTAAGTACACTTACTCCTCTGATTGGCATTGGACTAGGAATGTTGTTTTTGAATGAGTACCCTGAGGGTGAAATTTGGATTGGAGCAGGCTTAATTTCTGTTGCCGTTGTTGCAGAATCATTAAAATCCATGAGGAGTTCTGGGTAGATCATTTGGATGATTTTTTTGTTTTGACATTCTCTCCTTTATTTTATTAAACGTAAAAGTTACATTTAATAAAAAATCTGCTATCTTGCTCATTAGTCAAAAAGGGCAAGTGTAGAAAAACTGTTTTTTTGAGTTGGATTGTAGTTCATATTATCAAGCGGATTTTGAAATAAGCTTGTTTTTTGTGAGTTTAGCCATCCCCCCGAAATGATTGAAATAAATCTCCCCCCATTTTGAAATATATCTAATCCCATTGTCAGGGTGAATTGGCAAATATTGCGTAGTGTATAAAGTTCAAAGACATCAGATAGGTAGATTCGATGCGGTTAGGTTGGTTAATGAATTGACTCACGAATACTTGGAAATACTCACCAGTTTTGGTGCGGGTATCAACGATTTCGTTATTAAAAATGAAAAAGGACAATTAGTATCTGTGATCGAAGGATACCGTACGGAAAAAGAAGTAATTCATGATCATCATACGGCATTCAAAGGATCTAAACTGTCTCCATTTCCAAACCGTATTCCAGAAGGAAAATTCACCTTTGATGGCAAGAAATATCAGCTGCCAGTCAATGAAGTCGCGACGAACAATCAACTGCATGCCATGCTGCACTGTAGACCATTTGATATAGTCAGAGAAGTTGGCGACGAAAACGGGGCTGAGCTCGTTCTAACGTATGATTATAAAGGTACGGATCAGGGATACCCCTTTCCATACTTGCTAACGATCACTTATAAACTAGATGCGTCTGGTGTAAGCGTGACTACAGCTCTTGAAAATAAGGCAGATACCACTATGCCGATAGGTGATGGCTGGCACCCTTACTTTCGGTTTGAAAACCTAAACCTAGTCGAATTACAAATGGGAGCTGCAGAGCGACTTTCGTCGAATGTAGGCAATGCTTTGTCTGGAGAGCATGGCTACAAAGTGGCCAAAATAATAGGAGAGGAGTCTTTAGATGATTGTTTTGAGGTCAATCAAGAGGAAAAATTCAGCTTGCAACTGAAAGACTCATCCAATGGGATAGCCTTAGAAATTTGGCAAGAAAGCAAAGAGAATCAGTATAGATATTTACAAATATACACACCTCCTACCCGCCAATCTATTGCGGTGGAGCCGGTGTCGTGTGTACCCAATGCCTTCAATACAGGGCATGGACTTATTGTACTAAAACCAAACGAGAAGGTGTCGATGAGTTTTGGCATCAAAAACATACTACTAAATATATAATATGAATTTTTCGACCTTAGATTTTATCATTTTCGCAGCCTATTGTGCGGTTATCCTAGGCGTAGGCTTATTCGTGTCTCGAGACAAAGAGGGACATGAAAAAAATTCCGAAGATTACTTTTTGGCGGGAAAATCCCTTCCATGGTGGGCCATTGGCGCCTCTCTGATCGCAGCCAATATTTCTGCTGAGCAGTTTATCGGAATGTCGGGTTCGGGATTTGCCCTTGGTCTGGCCATTGCTTCATACGAATGGATGGCAGCTATTACGCTGATTATCGTTGGTAAGTATTTCTTGCCCATTTTCATCGAAAAGGGATTGTATACTATTCCTGAGTTTGTGGAAAAGCGATTCAGTACCAATCTGAAAACAATATTGGCTGTCTTTTGGATCGCCTTGTATGTATTTGTTAACCTTAGTTCAGTGTTGTACCTCGGTTCATTGGCTCTTGAAACAATCATGGGGATCCCGATGATGTATGGTGTCTTGGGTTTGAGTTTGTTTGCCGCAGCTTATTCGCTATATGGAGGTTTGTCAGCTGTAGCTTGGACAGACGTAATTCAGGTAGTGTTTCTAGTTTTAGGAGGACTGGTTACGACATATTTGGCGCTAGATGTAGTGTCGGATGGAGCCGGCATGATGGCAGGATTTAATCACCTAATTAAAGCAGCTCCAGATAGTTTTCACATGATTTTGGATAAATCGAATCCAGAGTATCAGAACTTGCCAGGAATTTGGGTATTGGTAGGAGGCCTGTGGGTAGCTAATATATACTACTGGGGTTTCAATCAGTACATTATCCAAAGAACACTTGCGGCAAAATCGCTCGAAGAGTCTCAAAAAGGAATTGTCCTTGCGGCAGGTTTGAAATTACTCATTCCATTTATTGTGGTAATACCGGGTATCGCAGCCTATGTAATGGTCAACGATCCGGAGATCATGGCGAGATTGGGAGAAGCAGGTCAGCTGCACATACCAGGAGCGGGGTCTTCAGATAAGGCATATCCTTGGTTGTTGCAATTGTTGCCTACAGGGTTGAAAGGTGTGGCATTTGCTGCTCTGACAGCGGCTGTAGTATCGTCATTGGCTTCTATGCTCAACTCTACCTCAACCATTTTTACAATGGATATATATAAGCAGTATATCAATAAAAATGCTACCGAAAAACAATTGGTATCCACAGGTAGGTTGACAGCAGCTGCTGCACTTGTGATCGCGTGTGTGATGGCGCCGTTGTTGGGTGGTATAGATCAGGCATTTCAGTTTATTCAAGAATATACAGGTATCGTGAGTCCAGGTATTTTGGCGGTGTTCTTATTGGGCTTGTTTTGGAAAAAGACAACCAACCAAGCGGCGATTTGGGGAGCCGTACTCTCTGTGCCGATTGCCATAGCCTTTAAGTTTGTGCCAGGCATGCCGTTTATGAATCAAATGGGATTGACTGCAGTAGCTACTATGGTTGTAATTGCAATTATTAGCCAGATTACTGGTGGAGGAGCCGATGATCCCAAAGGAATTGATTTGAATAGTGGAGTATTTAAAACTAGTCCTACGTTTAACATCTCAGCTTTTGCGATCTGCATCATTACTGCTGTACTGTATGCGTTGTTCTGGTAAGTAGGGATTATGAAAACATTTGAAAGGCCTCCTAGATTGAAATTTAGGAGGCTTTTTTTGTGTATGGCGATTAGTTTAAGTGTGTTATAGATGATAGGCCTATCCAAACGCTAGATAAGAGTATCTAATGCTTTTAGCCGCTTGATTCAGAGTAAGAAGAAATAAAAAAGGTCAACCCATATAGCGATGGATTGACCTTTATGAAGTTTATAATAAGAGGAGGCTTATTTCACCACTTCTTCTAGCTCTTCTACAGCGTCTTGTTCGATTTGATTTTTGAACCCAATCAATTCAAGTTTAATATTCTTGGATTTGGCATTGATTTTATAATCTTCAATAAGCTCTAATACATCCCAATGGATGTCCTTGGATCGAGTCGCATCGATGATTACATGAGAGTTTTCAGGAAGTAGACCAAAGGTTTTAATAAACCCAGCTTTGTTGAGGAAACTCACATCTTCAGACAATTCTATTCTGATAGGTTCTCCTTCTTTTACCTGATTTGGATCGAAGTGATATGGCGTTTTGAAGTTATTCCATAGGATAAATACAGCTGCTACAGCTAGTCCGAGACCGATACCCGTAAGCAGGTCTGAGAATACGATCGCTACGATAGTCACCATAAAGGAGTAAAACTGCGATGACCCGGTTTTATACATGGCCTTGAAGATAGAAGGTTTTACTAATTTGTATCCTACTACAAGCAGTACCGCAGCCAAACTTGCCAATGGAATGAGGTTGAGTACATGGGGGATCGCTATTACACAGAGCAAGAGCATTAAACCATGGAAAAATGCTGAAGCTCTGGTTTTACCTCCAGATTGTATGTTGGCAGATGTTCTTACGATCACCTGAGTGATAGGTAACCCACCGATCAAGCCAGAAACCGAGTTGCCAATACCTTGTGCAATAAGCTCTCGGTTGGTAGGTGTAATCCGACGTTCAGGATCCATTTTGTCAGCAGCTTCTACACTCAGCAGTGTTTCTATACTGGCTATGATGGCTATTGTGAATGCGACTACGTAAGTTTTATGCTCTGCAAGCATAGCAAAATTAGGAGTGGTGAATTGACCGAAAAACTCACCCATCGATTGAGTAACGGGGATATTCACTACATGATCTCCATGTAAAGAAAGAAATTCATTGCCTTCGAAGAGTACATTCAAACCAATGCCTGCTCCGACGGCTACGAGTGGACCATTGATGATTTTTGTGAAACTCAATTTTTTCATAAAAGGGAGATCCCAAATCAATATAAGTGCGAGCCCTACAATACTGATCACCATTGCGCCAGGGGTGATGTTTTCCCAAGCATAAAACAATTCTGAAAAAGTATTGTGTCCATCAGGTTGGAAAAAGTCCATATCACCTTCGTGATCTAAATCATAGCCAAAAGCATGGGGGATTTGTTTGAGGATAATGATCACACCGATACCAGAAAGCATACCTTTGATGACGGAAGAGGGGAGGTAATAGGCAAAGACACCAGTTTTGAATACTCCTAGAAGTACTTGAATAATGCCTGCGATGACTACTGCTGTAAGGAAATTTTCGAAACTGCCCATGTCGCCAATGGCTGTGAGTACAATGACTGCAAGTCCTGCAGCTGGCCCACTTACTCCGAGTTGGGATTGGCTGATCAGCGCGACGACAATACCACCTACAATACCGGCAATGATACCTGAAAACAAAGGCGCTCCCGACGCCAATGCAATTCCTAAACAAAGTGGAACGGCAACTAAAAAAACGACCAAACTGGCCGGCAGATCACTTCCTATGTGATCAAAAAATCCATTTTTTTCTGTATTCTTCATGATGCAAAAATGTAAAACTAGGCTTGACTGCCTATTTGATTCAAATGACTATTAAAGTATGTGGGGTACAAGGTGGCCGTTAGCTGGCTATAGTCATGTGATCTGGCGGGGGAGTAATTACGGGAAGGTAGCGTTGCTGAAAGAGGGGAATAAACCTCATCGTATTGCCAAGGTTTTTGAAGACAAAAGCTAAGTTGTCTGCCTGATATATGTCGTATTGGAGACTTTCTTTGTGCTCCTTGTTCTCTTTTTTTTCTTCACTAGATGATTGGCCGTCCATATCAGCTTCTTCCATATTGGCTTTTTGGCGGAGCGTATTATAGTCGGGGAGTACAGCAGAAATCACAAAACTGATCGTCATAAGAATGACCAGCGCATGGGTTGCAGCTTTTGTGAATTTCGTTTTGTTCATATTTTTTGTTGCCCAAGATCATATTGGCCTTCGGTAAATTTCAGTCTTTTTTACTGATATTCAAACAAAATAGTTGCGTTATGTTACTGTTATCTGATTGAGTGTATAGATGGGTTGTGAAAAGTTATCATGAAATGACAAATTTTTGCACTTGCTACACGTTCTGTTTCGTGAGAACCACAATAAATTCATGGCTCGTAAGGCAGGTTTAGCGAAAGCGATTACTTTTGAGGCTTTAATGAAATCTAACGAGATACAAATCAAATCAAACATGGGTTTATTACAAGGAAAAACTGCTTTGGTGACAGGTGCTTCTAAAGGTATCGGTCGAGCCATTGCGATGAAATATGCCGAACAAGGCGCTAATGTGGCATTCACTTACTTGTCTAGTGTAGAAAGAGGTGAGGCTTTAGTAAAAGAGCTTGAAGCCAAAGGCGTACAGGCCAAAGGATACCGTTCGGATGCCTCTGAGTATGCAGCAGCAGAGGAGTTGATCAATAACGTAGTAGCGGACTTTGGGAGCCTAGATATTTTAGTAAACAATGCTGGAATCACTAAGGATAACCTACTCATGAGAATGACGGAAGAAATGTGGGACGATGTGATCAACGTTAACCTAAAATCATGTTTTAATACAGTGAAATGCGCGACTCGTACGTTTATGAAACAGAAATCTGGGTCGATCATCAATATTACCTCTGTAGTGGGTGTGAAAGGCAATGCTGGTCAGGCCAATTATGCAGCTTCTAAGGCGGGTATTATTGGTTTTACTAAATCGGTGGCCTTGGAACTTGGATCTAGAAATATCAGATGTAATGCTGTAGCTCCAGGGTTTATCGAAACGGAAATGACCGAAGTACTCGATGAGAAAACAGTGCAAGGTTGGAGAGATGCTATTCCGATGAAGCGTGGCGGTCAACCAGATGAAGTGGCAGATTGCTGCGTATTCCTTGGATCGGATCAGTCTACTTATATATCGGGTCAGGTGATTCAGGTCGATGGAGCTATGTTGACCTAAATTCAAAATAAATCTAGTCGGATCGCTCGCTATTTGGTCGAGTGATCCGTTCTGGTAAGTGTGGTATTATCGGATATCCTGTCGTCTGAAATGAATTGCTTTGAAGCAAAAGATATAAAGATCACGCTCCTTTTCTTTTCCATGCCCAATCACTATCTTCATTTTTTCGTTATTACACTTTCATCATAAGTTGAAAAATTGCCAGATTTAATCATTGAACAATCAGTTTGGTATATCCCGCTTTGCTTGCTTCTGGCTGCAGGTATTTCCTATTTGGTTTACACCAAGAAAGCACCTTGGGGTCGTGTCACCAATGGTCTATTGGCTGGCTTAAGGTTCGTTTTAATTTTCCTGCTTGCTTTATTGTTGTTGAACCCACTACTCAATCAGTTGGTGCAAGAAGTAGAGCAACCCTCTTTTGTAATTGCAGTGGACAATTCGGAGTCTATGGTGCAAGGGGAAGATTCTTTAGCTATAAAGAATTTGATGACCTCTGTAGAACAATTACGAAGCAGATTAGCCTCTAGGCAGTTTGTCGTAGATATACATACGCTTAATGCCAAAGGTGTAGCGCCAAATGCTATCATATTTGATCAAAAGACAACCAATCTAGATCGTTGGTTGAGGGATATACAATCGGACTACGAAGGTAAGAACCTTGGAGGAGTCTATTTGATTTCTGATGGTAAATACAATCAAGGCACGTCACCCGCTTATTATCCTTATAATTACAAGGTTTTTGCTTTAGGTGCTGGAGATACTACGCAGCAGCAGGACTTAGTATTGCAAAATGTACTCTACAATAAAATTGCTTATCAAGGCAATAGATTTCCCGTAGTGGTAGAGATAGTCAATCACGGCTATGCTAATCAAAAGGCTCGATTGGAAATCCGAAGCAATGGAAAAGTGCTTGCCCAGAAAGAGGTGAAATTTAAAACCAAAGAAGGCTTGACAGCTGTTGAATTGGAAGTGGATGCAGGCGAAAAAGGTATGCAGCAGTTGGATTTGAGGTTGCAAGTGCTGGAAGATGAGGCCACTACTTCTAACAATTTCAGAAGGATATTTGTAGATGTAGTAGATGGTAAGCAGAAGATATTGTTAGTAGCACCCACACCGCACCCAGACATCAAGATGCTGGCAGCCGTAATCGAAAAAAACCAAAACTATGAATTGACGATTTATGTGCCAGGACTTACCGAACCCAAAACGGAGAAGTACGATCTCGTTATTGCTCATCAGGCCTATAGCCGATATGCTAAAGCTAATGATGCAGTAAAGGATCAACGAAAAAAAGGTGTCCCTGTGCTAATGATCTTTGGAGAACGATCTAATGTTTTGGTGGCGAGTCGAACAGAAGAATTATTTACATTAAAGCAAAAAGGGGCAAAGAGAGACTTGATTTTTGGAGCCGTCAATGATGACTTTTCTTTGTTCTCTATGTCAGATGATATACGGACCAATTTTAGAAACTATCCGCCAGTGAGTGTGCCATATGGCGATGTCCTATTGCCAGCCAACGCTGAAGTACTACTATATCAGCGAGTGGGGAGTATACAAACCGACAAGCCACTGATGTACCTGAACGAACAAAACGGAGTGAAGTCAGCCTTCTTATTAGCTGAAGGGTTTTGGAAGTGGCGAATGCAGGAAATTGCTACTACCGATGCGTCTGATTCGTTCGATGATCTGTTTCTTAAAACCATTCAATATTTGAGTACCAAAGTGGATAAGAGGAAATTCAAGTTCTACCCTTCTAGTAATACCTATTTTGAGAATGAAACGGTGAGTTTTCATGCTGAAATTTATAACCAAATTTATGAGCGAATATATGGGTTGCAGATAGGTGTGACTATTGCAGATGAAAGAGGAATGGTGAAAGAATACAATTTTACGCCAAGTTCTACCTATTCTAGGTTAGAGATATCCAGCCTGGTGCCAGGCCTTTATAGTTATAAAGCGAAGGTTGATTTGAATGGAAAGTCTGAGGTGGTTCGTGGTAAGTTTTCCATCAAAGAATTACAGCTGGAGACACTAGATCAAGTGGCCGATTTTGATTTGCTACGGCAATTGGCTCACCATACCGAAGGAAGGTTTTACACCAGTATGGATCAGCTTTTGGCTGACGTGGATCATGCCGAACTTAAGGGAGTCATTCATACTCAGGAGGATATTTTTCCTGTCATTCATCTCAAGTGGATATTATTTGTCTTACTTACTTTGGCAACTGTTGAATGGTTTATACGGAAGTATAATGGAGGGTATTGATCTCATTCTGAAAATGGTGTGGACACAAAAAAGGTCAGGATTTAAATCCTGACCTTTTTTGTGTCTATCAATGGAGGAAATTATTCCTCTTCTTTTTTCTCCTTTTTTGAGGATTTTTTCTTCTTTATCGAGATAGATAAGACTTCGTCCTTGTCTTTGTGATCCGCTATGAGGGTTTCCCCTTCGGTCAATTCACCTTTTAGGATCTCTTCAGCAACTGGATCTTCCAAGTACTTTTGAATTGCTCTGTTGAGTGGTCTCGCTCCATACTGAGCATCATAACCTTTTTCAGACAAGAAGTCCTTAGCGCTATCAGTCAATTCGATGTTGTATCCAAGGTCTATGATTCTACTCAATAGTTTATCCAAGATGATATCGATGATTTTGTGAATATGCTCTCTTTCTAAAGAGTTGAAAGTGATCACATCATCTAAACGATTCAAAAACTCAGGGCTAAATGTTTTCTTCAAAGCACTTTGGATGGTAGATTTCATCACCTCATCCAAATTGTCCTTCTTGTTTTTGTTCATAAAGCCGATACCCGCACCGAAGTCTTTCAAATCACGAACCCCAATGTTGGACGTCATGATAATAATCGTGTTGCGAAAATCTACTTTGCGCCCCAAACCATCAGTTAAGATACCATCGTCGAGTACTTGAAGCAGGATGTTGAATACATCAGGATGAGCTTTTTCTATTTCATCCAATAACACTACACTGTAAGGTTTTCTTCTAACCTTTTCGGTCAATTGTCCACCCTCTTCGTAACCTACGTATCCTGGAGGTGCTCCTACAAGTCTTGATACTGAAAATTTCTCCATATACTCACTCATGTCGATTCTTACAATGGAGTCCTCCTTGTCGAATAAGTATTGAGAAAGTACTTTGGCCAACTCTGTTTTACCTACACCAGTAGGGCCTAGGAATACGAATGAACCAATTGGCTTTTTAGGGTCTTTTAGTCCTACACGTGTTCTTTGAATGGCTCTTGCCAATTTGTCGATCACTTCGTCTTGTCCAATGATCTTTTTCTTTAGATCATCTTTCATTCCGAGTAGTTTATTACTCTCTTTTTGAGCCACTCGCTTGGCAGGTACTCCAGTCATCATGGCGATTACTTCTGCCACATTTTCCTCGTCTACCGTGTATCGTTGAGATTTGGTCTCTTCTTCCCATTTGGCTTTGGCCAATTCCAACTGCTCGATGAGTTTCTTTTCTTTGTCTCTTAGTTGTGCTGCTTCTTCGTACTTCTGGCTTTTTACCACCTGATTTTTTTGCACCTTGATGTCTTCGATAGATTCCTCTAAGCTTACAATTTCGTCAGGCACATAGATGTTGTTGATGTGCACTCTGGAGCCAGCTTCGTCCATTACATCTATGGCCTTGTCAGGCAAAAATCTATCACTAATGTAGCGGTCTGATAATTTCACACAAGCTTCGATAGCCTCTTCCGTATAGTTTACGTTGTGGTGACTCTCGTATTTATCTTTGATGTTATGTAGAATTTGTTTGGTTTCCTCTACTGTAGTGGCATCTACCATTACAATCTGGAATCTACGTGCGAGCGCACCATCTTTTTCTATATACTGTCTGTATTCATCTAATGTAGTGGCTCCGATGCATTGGATTTCTCCACGTGCAAGCGCTGGCTTAAACATGTTGGACGCATCGAGAGAGCCGGAAGCCCCTCCTGCACCTACAATCGTATGCAACTCATCAATGAATAGAATCACTTCTGGAGATTTTTCAATCTCATTCATCACAGCTTTCATGCGTTCTTCGAACTGGCCTCTGTATTTGGTGCCAGCTACTAATGAAGCTAAATCTAGCGTAACGACTCTTTTGCCAAAGAGTACACGCGATACTTTTTTCTGAATGATACGAAGAGCTAAGCCCTCTGCAATCGCAGTTTTACCTACGCCAGGTTCTCCAATGAGAATTGGGTTGTTTTTCTTTCTCCTGCTGAGTACTTGAGCTACACGTTCTATTTCTTTATCACGACCCACTATCGGATCTAGCGCATCGTCTTCTGCCATTTTAGTCAGGTCGCGACCAAAATTATCAAGCACAGGAGTTCTTGATTTATCGCCACCTTTAGCGGTTTCCTTACTTGACGAAGCTCCGCCTCCAGCACCACTGCCTGAACCAAAGAGTCTAGAAGAGTCTTCGTCTGGTTCGTCAGTATCTGACGAGCCCATGGGATGTTCTGTTTGGTATTCGAGTAGTTCTTTTACTACATCATAGGCTACGTCAAATTTGTCTAAAATTTGCGTACCGATATTGTCCTCATCCCTCAATATAGAAAGCAGCAAATGTTCAGTGCCAATTAAATGGCTTTTGAATATTTTAGCTTCTAGATATGTGATTTTTAAAACCTTTTCTGACTGTCGAGTCAAAGGTATATTAGCCAAATTTTTGACGTTATTGGTAGCCGACCCTTTTGTGGCCTTTTCTATCGAAGCTCTTAGTTCGTCCAAAGACACTCCTAATTTTTTCAATAAGCTTACCGCTACACCTTCTCCTTCGCGGATCATTCCTAAGATCAAATGCTCAGTCCCGATGTAATCATGACCCAGTCTCAATGCCTCTTCTCTACTGAGAGAAATGACTTCCTTTACCCTATTTGAAAACTTTGCTTCCATACGCTACTTTGTGTGTAGTAAAAATAAATTTTAATCTCCTAAAATCTAAACATAAAACATAAAACGAGAGAATTAATTCATTCGTTTTGAAACTTTAAATTTTACAAGTATTTGTCCGCATCCGGCCCAACACAGCTGAGCAAATCCAGTATGCTGAGGTTAGTAGCAAATTTACTACCAAACAATTGTTGATACGGGATTGGGGTGTGATACGCTCTGTAAATATAATCTGATTTGGGATGGATCACTGAACGAACGTCTTCCGTTTCGTTGAACGGGTCTTTTTCGTAGGTGGATGTGTATTTTATCTCGGTGTCAATATGGAGTATTTTGAGACAGAATGTCAGAATCTCATTATTAAGTACTAAAAGGGAGTCGTGTTTGGTGAAAAGGATTTTGTGTAAATAAGGTTCGTAATACTCAAAAAAAGGGGATTTGTTATACGCTGATATGATTGCTCTCCAATGATTGTTGAGCCATTTTTGACTGTAGTCAATTTTAATCTCATCCATTGGGATTTTTTTATTGCCACCTATCATAGGAATGGCTAAGGGTAGTATTCTATCCGAACCTAGTATATAGCAGCGATTGCGATAGGTTTGTTTAGTAAAATGCTCCTTGGTTTCTATCCAAACTTCATTTCGGTTTTTGAGCAGGCTGAAATATTCTAAGCAAGGAAAATACTGGCTTTCGATTAATGTCTTCATAGATAATCATCCAAATTACCAAGTCCTTCTCTAATGAGTTCGGGTTCGTCGCCAGTGCAGTCTACTACTGTACTGGCTGTTATTTCACCATATCCGCCATCAATCACAATATCTACTAGTCCGTTATATTTCTCGAAGATTAATTCTGGGTCGGTAGAATATTCGAGTACTTCGTCGTCATCATGGATAGATGTGGTGATGATTGGATTGCCTAGGCTTTTTACGATGTCTCGTGGAATATTATTGTTAGGCACTCTGATGCCGACCGTTTTTTTAGAGGCATTGAGCAATTTCGGAACCTTGTTGCTGGCATTGAGAATAAATGTAAATGGGCCAGGGAGTGCTTTTTTCATTAGTTTGAAAACTGGGTTGGGCAGCGAACGAGCATACTCTGCAATATGACTCAAATCGTAGCAGATAAAGGAAAAATTGGCCTTGCCCTTGATTTGCTTTATTCGCTTGATTTTATCAATGGCTTTGCCATTGATAATGCTACATCCTAATCCGTAGACGGTATCCGTAGGGTATATAATTACGCCACCATCTCGAAGTGTTTTCGCAATGGCGTCTATTTTTTGAGGGTCAGGGTTCTCTTCGTAGAGTTTGATGAATTGTGTATCCATGATTTGACATTAAAATTAAAACAATTGGCGGATAAAGGAGAGTAGAGAAGAGTAAGATTGAGTAAATCAAAGTTGGTCTGGGATTTTAGTTTTTATGCGTGCCAGTTATTAGTACTCGGAATGCTAAGAATGAGTAAGAATAAATTTAGCTCTTAGGGATCAAATGACGAGTTTCTATATTTTTGCCGCGATGGATAAAAAGAAAATAGTTTTAGGTTCGGTGATTGTGGCATTTTCTATGATGCTTTCTTCATTTGGTTTTTATTTCTGGCAGATGATTTATTCGCCTAATTTTTTGGTGGAACAAGAAGCCAAACCATTGTTGATTCATACAGGGTCTGTATTCAAGGATGTGCAGAATCAGATGTACGATGGACGGTATGTGAACGATTTGGTTTCGTTTAGTTTTTTGTCCAAGATGATGGACTATGATCAATTAGTGAAGCCAGGGTTGTACTTGATAGAACCAGGGATGACTAATGTACAGGTCATTAGACTGCTTAGGGCTGGTGCACAGACCGAAGTGAATGTAACGTTCAATAATGCCCGATTGCTTTCTGACTTACCAGAAAAGATCACTAGAAATTTAGAAATGACCGAAGAGCAGTTAGCAAGGTTGATCCTCAGCGATTCTGTGCAACAGGCCTACGGATTTGATAGTCTGTCTTTTATAGGAATGTTTGTCCCCAATACTTATAAGATGTTCTGGAACATTGCGCCTCAAGATTTGTTGGACAGGCTAAAGAGGGAATATGATCGATTTTGGTCGGCCGAAAGATTAGCGAAAGCAGCTGCCTTAGGTTTGTCGCCAAAGGAAGTCTCGTCGTTGGCTGCTATCGTACAAGCCGAAACCATCAAATCGGATGAGCGCCCAGTAGTAGCGGGGGTTTATCTCAATCGCCTCAAAAGAGGATACCCATTGCAGGCAGATCCTACATTAGTGTTTGCAGCGCAGGATTTTACGATCAAAAGAGTATTAAACAAGCATAAAAAATTGGATTCGCCTTACAATACTTATATGTATCAAGGGTTGCCGCCTGGGCCTATAAATATGCCGAGCATTACATCGATAGATGCGGTACTCAATTACAGCGAACACAAGTATTTGTATTTCTGTGCAAAGGAAGACTTTTCTGGTTATCACAATTTTGCAACGAATTTGATTGATCACAATAGGAATGCGGAAAAGTATCAGCGCGCCCTAAACAAGGCAGGATTATATAAGTAATGAAGGAGCACTCTTTCTTCAGTGATGTTTATGAGGTGGTCAAGCTGATTCCTGCTGGTCGAGTGACGAACTATGGTGCGATAGGCAAATACTTAGGCTCAGGTCTCAGTGCGCGTATGGTAGGGTGGGCTATGAATGCCGCTCATGGTCAATTTGATGTGCCTGCGCATCGGGTGGTGAACAGCCAGGGTTTACTGACTGGGAAAATGCACTTCGCCACGCCTACGGCTATGCAAGAAAAGCTGGAAGCAGAAGGTTTGACCGTTGTCAAAGACAAAATTCAAAATTTTAAAGAGCACTTTTGGGATCCCGCACTTGAACTAGAACTATGATTTTTTAATCAGTGCCGAGAGACCGATAAAGGTGAAAAGCCCATTGACCAAAAGGAGTTCGAATCCGAATTGATAACCTCCCAATAGCTGAACGGAATATTCATTGATCAGATAGGAGAGGATAGGTGCTGCTATACAGACAATTGGTACCCACTGGTCGTTTACTTGTCTTTTTGTGAATAATCCAAAGGCATAAAGCCCCAAGAGTGGGCCGTATGTGTAGCCTGCAACTTTGAATACAGCATTGATTACACTGTCGTCATTGATCGCTTCGAACAGGAGGATGACTAGAAATATGAGTGCTGAAAACCCAAAATGTACGAGCATTCTGCTCTTGCTGTCGCTTTTGCTTGGATCTTTGCTTAGAAAATCAATATAGAAAGAGGTTGTAAGAGCTGTGAGTGCAGAATCTGCGCTGGAATAGGCCGCAGCGGTGACGCCTAATAAAAAGACAATTCCGCCAAGGATACCAAAATGATTCATGGCCAAATAAGGATATAACCCATCGGTGGTTTGAGTCAGGTCTATTTGATTGATGTCTACAAAATGGTAGAGCAAAACACCTAAGGCAAGAAATAACAAATTGGCAAAAATAAGTACGATGCTAAACCAGAATACATTTTTTTGCGCATCGCCAAGAGACTTGCAGGTTAGATTTTTTTGCATCATATCTTGATCCAAACCAGTCATGACGATAGCAATGAAGGCACCCGCAAAAAACTGTTTAAAGAAATTTCTAGGTGCTTGCCAATCCCAAATGAAAGTGTCGGATAGCTCGCTCGATTGAATGACCCCAAGTAAATCCGAAAATGATAGGTTCATTTGTGAGCTAATAATGGATATACTAATGCCTACTGCGAGTAGCATAAACAAAGTTTGTAGTGTATCGGTCCATACGATGGTCTTGATACCGCCTTTGAAAGTATAGAGCCAGATGAGGGCGATAGTTACAAATACAGATACTGAAAACGGGATATTGAAGGCATCGAAAAAAGCAATTTGCAAAACGGTGGCAACTAGAAACAATCGAAATGATGCGCCGATGACTCTGGAAATGAGAAAGAAAAAAGCTCCTGTTTTATAGGCGTTTTTTCCAAACCTTGAATCCAGATATTGATAGATCGAGATCAGGTTCATTTTGTAATACAAAGGGAGTAGCACAGTGGCTATTACGAAATAGCCCAGTAGATAGCCCAGTACCATCTGAAAGTACGCCCAATGGCTATTCCCGACCTCCCCAGGTACGGAAATGAAAGTAACGCCTGAGAGCGAAGCTCCGATCATCCCAAAAGCTACTAGATACCAAGGTGACTGTCGATTGGCGGTAAAAAAAGACTCTGCGTCAGTGTTTTTAGAAGTGAAGTGTGCGATGGTCATGAGTAGGATGAAATACCCAGCAATGACAGAAAATACCAAAATAGGACTCATATGGTCGTTTGTCTTTTTATTGTGACAAACATACTGATTCTTGTCATAGGAACTTATTAGGTGCAAGAAGCAATCTTAGGTTTATTGGCTTTATATTGCGGGTTGGTTTCAGCGGAGGACTGGGCTGCACAAGTAATAACTAAGAATATGAGCGAAGTAGGGAATATTTATTTCAACAATGAGGACGCAAAATCCAAGGAATTTGCGAAGGTGTTGAATGGGCGAGTGAATGATTACTTTAAGGCCAAGGGCATTTCTAAATATGGCAATCTAGAAATGTATATCAAGACTGTTTTTATGCTTTGTTTGTTTTTCGTGCCTTTTGGCTGCTTAGTTTATTTTGAGCCAAGGGGTATTTTGGCTATAGCACTTTCGATCCTTATGGGGTTGGGAATGGCAGGTGTTGGGCTGGGAGTTATGCATGATGGTATACATGGTGCTTATTCTTCTAAACAATGGGTGAACAAATTATTGGGCTATACTTTGAACCTAGTAGGAGGACTGTCTATCAACTGGAAGATTCAGCACAACATCAAACACCATACCTATACCAATATAGAGGATCATGATGAAGACATTGAACCAAAAGCTATACTTCGATTTCACCCAGCCACTAAACTGAAGCCTGTACACAAGTATCAGTACATCTATGCTTGGGTATTTTATGCGTTAGGCACATTTTTTTGGGTGACTTTCAAGGACTTTGCCAAAATCACCAGATATACCAAAGAAGGCTTGTTGGCCAAAAATACTAATAGCGTGGCTAAAGAGTACGCAATATTGATTTTCACGAAAGTATTTTATTATAGCTATGTCATTGGTTTGCCAGTGATGTTTACTACTTACACAGGAGGAGAGATATTTTTAGGCTTTTTTGTGATGCATCTTGCAGCAGGTACTGCGCTTGGTTTTATATTCCAGCCAGCACATTTGCTCGAAGAAGTAGAGTACCCTCAGCCTGATGAAAATGGCAATGTACCTTATTCTAGGTTTGTACATCAGCTCTACACTTCAGTGAATTTTGCTAATAAAAACAAATGGGTGACTTGGTACGCTGGAGGGCTCAATTTTCAGGTAGAGCATCATTTGTATCCTCATATTTGCCATGTGCACTATCACGCCATTGCACCCATAGTGAAAGAAACTGCCGCAGAGTACAATATTCCTTATCACGCTAAGGAAGGTTTTTTCGAAACACTAAGAGAGCATACCAATATGCTCAAGTGGCTCGGTACAGCTGATAGTGAGTTGGTAAAAGCCTAATGAGTATGGGGTGTGCCACGCTTTAAACAAGGCACTTTTTCTGATTTAGTCATTACTTTGACCGCTCAAACGCCTGCTTTAGATCACTGATGATATCTTCAATATGTTCTAGTCCAGCTGATATTCTGATCAGATTTGGTGAAATGCCTGTAGCTGTTCTTTCGTCATCTGTCAGCCGGGCATGAGTAGTTGACGTTGGGTGAGTCACGATCGTACGAGTATCGCCCAAATTGGCTGTCAGACTACACATTTCCACACTGTTGAGGAATTTTTTACCTCTTTCTGCACCACCTTTGATGCCAAAGCAAACCATGCCACCACCACTTTTCATTTGCTTTTTAGCAATCTCATATTGTGGGTGTGAGGGGAGAAAAGGATAACGTACCCATTCCACATGCTCATTGGCCTCTAGCCATTCGGCTAATTTTAAAGCATTTTCTCCATGCTTGTCCATGCGGATGGCAAGTGTTTCTAAACTCTTAGATAAAATCCATGCATTGAATGGTGACAGTGCAGGGCCTGTGCTGCGACTAAATGTGTAAATTTCTTTGATTAAATCTGCCCTGCCTACTACGATACCCCCCATTACTCGACCTTGCCCATCCAGATATTTGGTGGCAGAATGGATGACCAAATCAGCGCCATATTCAATTGGTAATTGGAGATAGGGCGTCGCAAAGCAGTTGTCCACGATCAAAATCAAATTGTTCTTTTTGGCGAAAGCCCCAGCAAATTCCAAGTCGATCAGTTCTATGCCAGGGTTGGTTGGTGTTTCTAAAAATAGAAGTTTGGTGTTGGGTTTCACCTTGTCTTGCCAGCTGCTGGTATCATCGAGGTCTAGGTACGAACTTTCGATTTGATATTTTGGTAAAAATTTGGTGATTACCGAATGAGACGATCCGAAGATAGACCGACATGATAGCATATGGTCGCCCGCATTGAGCAGGGTTGCAAATGTGGAAAATACAGCTGCCATACCTGTGGCTGTGGCATACCCTGCTTCTGCTCCTTCGAGCGCACACATTTTGTCTATAAATTCTGTGGTGTTTGGGTTGGTGAATCGACTATAGGTATTGCGGTCTATCTCTTCGGCAAAAGTGGCACGCATTTCTTCGGCATCGTCAAACACAAAGCTAGACGTGAGATACATTGGCGACGCATGTTCCTTCTCATGAGTAGTCTTTATCTGCGTTCTAATGGCGTTGGTTTCGAAATGTCGGTACTTTTTCATAGAAAGGCCTTCAATAATATGGAACAATTTTTTGCAAATATGTAAAGTTCGCGTTGAAAATTGATCCGTAGGGTAAACTATTATGGTACATTTATTAGGTTTGCGCCTTCAAAATTTCAATGAGTCAAAAAGCCTTTACATACGAGCATAGCGAGCCCTTCCAATTAGAAAGGGGTGGAGTTCTTCCAAAACTCGAGATAGCGTACCATACTTTTGGTCAGCTCAATGCTGATAAAAGCAATGTTGTATGGGTTTTTCATGCACTCACGGCTAATTCTGACGCTTTGGATTGGTGGAAAGGTCTGTTTGATCAAAATTCAGCGATCAACCCTGAGAAGTATTTCATCGTCTGTGCCAATATTCTTGGTTCTCCCTATGGGACGAGCAGTCCGATGTCTACCGATCCAGTTACGGGCAAGCCTTATCATAGTACTTTTCCACTGATTACGATCCGAGACATGGTAGAAGCGCACAAGTTGCTTCGAGATCACTTAGGCATAGAGAAGATTGCTATTGGTCTAGGTGGTTCGATGGGTGGTTTTCAGACCTATGAATGGGCTGTCCAAGAATCAGCATTTTTTGAAAAGTTGATTTTGGTAGCTACAGCTCCTAAAGAGTCGCCGTGGAGAATCTCTGTGCATGCAGCGCAGCGATTAGCGATAGAAGCAGATCCTACTTGGAAAGATGATAGCAGAGAGGCTGGGGCAGCAGGTGTGGCGGCTTCTAGAGCCATTGGTATGCTCTCTTACCGAAATCATGAGATTTTCGAAAAGACACAAAGTGATGCAGAGTCTAAAGTGGATGATTTTAGAGCCGACTCTTACATTCGATATCAAGGGAATAAACTAGCCAATAGAGGTTTTAGCGGATTCTTGCTTTGGAACCTGACCAAAGCGCTAGATAGCCATGATCTCAGTCGAGACCGAGGTACTTTGAACGAAGTGCTAGAAGGAATTAGAATCCCTGTACTGCAGGTTGGTATCATATCCGATTTGCTATTCCCTATCGAGGAGCAGCGAAAAGTGGCAGACCACTTGGCCAATGTAACATACAAAGAGATAGAATCTCTATTTGGACATGATGGTTTTCTTACTGAAACAAAACAAATCAATCAATTGATCGCTGAGTTTTTGGCTTAACAAACAGCCTTAATTTTCTATTTTTTGTTTAGTAGCAAATCGTAGGATACTTGTATTGTGCTTAATACTTCTTCCTTATTTTTATCTTCGTGTGACTAATGTTACAAACTCACAATTGTGGCTGACGTACATTTGCAACAAGAAACCCAAAAGAATAGATCATGAAAATAGAGCAGATATACACAGGTTGTTTGGCCCAAGGTGCTTATTACATTCAAAGTGGAAATGAAGCCGTAATTATCGACCCGCTTCGAGAAGTGGATTCGTATGTGACTAAAGCCAAAGAAAATGATGCAACCATCAAATATATTTTTGAGACACACTTTCATGCTGATTTCGTGTCTGGCCATGTAGATCTAGCGAAAAAGACAGGAGCCCAGATTGTTTTTGGCCCAACAGCGACCACCGTATTTGATAGTCATATCGGTAAAGATGGAGAAATTTTTGAGGTAGGAGCTGTGAAAATCAAATTGCTACATACCCCTGGGCATACCATGGAGAGTAGTACGTTTTTATTGCTCGATGAAGAAGGAAAAGAAAAAGCCATCTTTTCTGGCGACACCTTGTTTATTGGGGATGTAGGCAGACCAGACTTGGCGGTGAAGTCGGATCTGACGGAGGAGGATTTGGCAGGCCATCTATACGAAAGTCTCCGTTATAAAATAATGACTTTGCCCGATGATGTAGTGGTGTACCCTGCGCACGGAGCAGGGTCTGCTTGTGGAAAAAACATGTCTTCCGAGACTTGGGATACGCTAGGCAATCAGAAAAAGACCAATTACGCACTTCGTGCCGATATGACGAAGGAAGAATTTGTAAAGGAAGTCACCGAAGGCATCCTGCCTCCACCACAGTATTTTGCCAAAAATGCAATGATGAATAAGTCGGGTTATGAAAGTATCGACAAGGTGATGAAAACTGGTACTGTGGCACTCGACGTTGAGATTTTCGAGGCGATGGCCAATCATGAAGGGGCTTTGGTGCTGGATACTAGACATCAGAGCGAATTTGTAAAAGCACATATTCCTAATTCGATATTTATAGGTATCGATGGTAGTTTTGCACCATGGGTAGGCGCTTTGATTACGGATTTGAAACAACCGATCATTTTCTTGGCTGATGCAGGTCGAGAAGAAGAGGTGGTAACTCGTTTGTCAAGAGTGGGGTATGATCATACGTTGGGATATTTGAAAGGTGGAATTGCTAGCTGGATAGCAGCGGGCAAAGAGACCGACAGTCTAGCTTCGATCACACCGCAGGAATTCGAATCGAGATTAAGCGAAAGCAAACTTCAAATTTTGGATGTACGAAAGCCAGGAGAATATGGGGCTGAGCATGTAGATCAGGCGGTTACTTTTCCGTTGGATTTTATCAATACCCATATGAGTGAGGTGAGTGCAGACAAACAGTACTATTTGTATTGTGCAGGGGGATATCGCTCGGTGATTGCGTCTTCGATATTGAAATCCAGAGGGATTCACGATTTGGTAAACGTAGAACTGGGTTTTAAAGGCATTAGCCAAACAGGAATAAAAACAACGGACTTTGTATGTCCATCGACAATAAAATAAGATAGAAATGTACGAGAATATTGATGAAATAGAATTCGCGGAGAAGTTTGAAGCAGATGATAATGCGGTGCTTTTGGATGTGAGAACCCAAGAAGAGTACGACGGAGGATTTATCGCAGGATGCGAATTGATGGATATTTTTCAGCCAGATTTTAAGAGCAAGCTGGAAGGACTGGATAAGTCTAAAAATTATTATGTGTATTGCCGTAGTGGCAACCGTAGTGGGCAGGCTTGTGGGCTGATGGCTCAGATGGGCTTCACGGGTCAGCTATACAACCTAGACGGTGGGATCTTGGGATGGACCCAAGATTTGGAATACTAGTTTTCACTAAATAAATAGGAAATAATGGAATTGGTTGAATGGATTAGGCAACCCTGGGAGTGGTATGTCGCAGGCCCAATGATCTCGGTAGTGATGTTTTTGTTGCTTTATTTTGGGAAAGAATTTGGCGTGTCGGGCAATCTGCGAACCATGTGCAGTATTGTGGGGGCAGGTAAAGTGAATGAGTTTTTTCGTTTCGACTGGAAAGGACAGGTTTGGAACTTGGTTTTTGTGTTAGGAGGTTTGATAGGCGGTTATATTGCTAAAACATACTTGACGGCCTCGGAGGCGGTTGGTATTTCAGAAGCTACTATTGAGCAGCTGAAATTACTAGGAATTGAGAACCCTGGGGCTACTTATCTGCCAGCTTCTATTTTTAGCTGGGAGTCTTTGGCTACTCCTAAATACGCTTTGATGTTGGTTGTTGGTGGTGCGTTGGTTGGGTTCGGGACACGCTATGCAGGTGGGTGTACCTCAGGTCACGCCATCAGTGGACTGAGCAATTTACAATGGCCTTCCATGGTTGCAGTGGTTGGCTTTTTTATCGGAGGTTTACTAATGACGCATTTTATTTTACCTTATCTACTGACTGTTTAAAGTACTTTATATGAAGTTCATGAAATTTTTAATGACCGGTATCCTGTTTGGAATCGTGTTGTCCAAGTCTGAAGTGATCTCATGGTACCGTATTTATGAGATGTTCAATTTTCAATCTTTCCATATGTTTGGTATTATAGGTTCTGCTGTGGTGCTGGGGGCGATCATTACGCAAAGCATAAAGAAATTTGACCTTAAGTCTATCGTAGGAGAGTCTATTCAGTTCAATCCCAAAGTCAAATCTTTTTGGCGCTATCTATTAGGGGGTACTTTTTTTGGATTAGGCTGGGCTATGACAGGAGCTTGTCCAGGGCCAATGTTTGTCTTGGTTGGACATGGGGCTTCGGTTTTTTTACTTGTGATTACTAGTGCTATGTTTGGGACATTCTTATATGGCGTTTTGAGGAAGTATTTGCCGCATTGAGATTGTGTTTGTTGAACTTTGACAAGATTAAAGCTGATAAGTTTTCGAGGGCAGTAATAAAAAAAGCCTGTTTCGATTCGAAACAGGCTTTTTTTATTAAAAGAGAGTGGAGGCATTACCCTGCTACTCTTAGTTTATTCAATTTAGATTTTTCGAACTTCTCTTCGGCGTAAGCTTTGGTGATGACCAATTTCTTTACCTCCGACTGAGAAGGGAGTTCAAACATGGCGTCGTTGATGATGGCTTCACATATCGAGCGAAGTCCACGAGCACCCAGTTTGAATTCTAGTGCTTTTTCTACGACATAGTCTAGCGCTCCTTTTTTGAATTCGATGTCGATGCCCTCCATGTCAAACAGCTTGGTGTATTGCTTTACCAGCGCATTTTTTGGCTCGGTTAGGATTTGGCGCAACGCCTCTCCGTCTAGTGGGTTCAAGTGCGTCAGTACTGGTAGACGACCGATCAATTCAGGAATCAAGCCAAAGCTCTTTAAGTCCATGGCAGTGATGTACTGAAGCAAGTTCTCCTTGTTTATCTCGCCATATGTATTTTGTTTCTTAGAGTTAAATCCAAGAGGTCTTGTGTTTAATCTATTGGCTATATTTCTGCTAATGCCATCAAATGCTCCTCCGCAAATGAATAAGATATTCTCTGTGTTTACAGAGATCATTTTTTGATCTGGATGCTTGCGACCTCCTTGAGGAGGTACATTTACGGAAGTTCCTTCCAGTAGTTTGAGCAAGGCCTGCTGTACGCCTTCGCCACTCACATCTCTAGTGATCGATGGGTTGTCAGACTTGCGAGATATTTTGTCGAGTTCATCGATGTATACGATGCCGCGTTCAGCAGCTTCTACATCGTAGTCAGCCGCTTGTAGTAGTCGTGTAAGGATGCTTTCCACATCTTCGCCTACATAGCCTGCTTCTGTGAGTACAGTTGCATCCGCGATGCAGAACGGCACTTGCAATATTTTGGCAAGTGATCGGGCGAGGTAGGTTTTGCCTGTTCCTGTTTCTCCCACCATCACGATGTTAGATTTTTCGATCGTTACATCGTCTTCGCTAGCGGGCTGCGATAGTCTTTTGTAGTGGTTGTATACAGCCACAGAGATCACGCGTTTGGCTTCGTCTTGACCAATCACAAATTGATCTAGATGCTCTTTCATCTCAACTGGTTTAATCAGGTTGAAATTTGGTGCATCAAGATTGCTCTTGGTGTTCGATTCTTCATTTAGTATTTGATTGGCTTGCGCGATACATTTGTCACAAATGTGAGCATGTATCCCTGAGATCATCAAATCAACATCTTTCTTATTCCTTCCGCAAAATGAACAGGTTACTTGAGCCATAATTTTTGTTTTTCAATGAATGAGCACTCCGCTTTTTTTGAAGTATGTATTTGCTGCCAGCAAAGGTCATTCAAAAGTTATTTGGTAATTAGTTATTAGCAACTATTCAAGTTTTGACTAATAACTAATTACGCTTACTTATTAACTGACAATTGATCTAGCGACCATTTGCCTTTAAAATTCTTCAAAGATAACGATTATTTGTCAGCTTTTCGCTCCAGTACTTCGTCGATCAAACCGTATTTTTTGGCTTCTGATGCTATCATCCAGTAATCTCGGTCAGAGTCTTTTTCAATCTGCTCGTATGTTTTGCCACTGTGCTTTGCTAGGATGTCGTACAAATCTTTCTTTACCGAAAGGGTTTGCTTGAGTGAGATTTCCATGTCAGAGGCTTGTCCTTGCATGCCTGCCATTGGCTGGTGAATCATGATTCTGGCGTGAGGCAGGGCAGCTCTTTTGCCTGCTGCACCGCCAGCTAGTAATACAGCACCCATAGAGGCTGCTAACCCAGTACAGATAGTGTTTACGTCAGGGTTTACATAGTTCATGGTGTCGTATATGCCGAGTCCTGCATATACAGATCCTCCTGGGCTGTTTACGTATAGCAGAATGTCCTTTTTTGCATCTACAGATTCTAAGAAAAGTAATTGAGCGGTGATGATGTTGGCAATGTTGTCGTCTACACCTGTGCCAAGGAAGATAATTCTATCCATGATGAGTCTCGAGAATACATCGATCTCACGGAAGTTGGTAGGGCGCTCTTCTATGACAGCACGAGTCATGTTTTCGATATGGCCAGTATACTGGTCAAAAGTGTTGCCGTTTATGTTTTGGCCTTTTACGGCGAAATCTCTGAATTCTTTTTTATCCATTACTATAGGTGTTATATACAGGTACAAAAAAACAAAAAAAGTCCTTAATACAAAGGGCTTTGCTTAAAGACGGAGCACGAAGGTAAAAGTTTATGAATTTAAACCGCTTATAAAAAGAAAAACCTGTCAAGCACAGTAATGTGACTAGACAGGTTTTCTTGAAACAAGTTGTCTTTTAGGCTTTCGCTTTGTACTCTTCGGCAGTTACTTCTTTGGCTTTGATCGAAATTGTTTCTTTGATGTAGGCCATTACTTTGTCGTTGAATACTTTTTCGTTCAATTTCATGTAGTTCTGACCTTCTTCACCTTTTAGGTAATTGTCAGCGAAAGCATCGATGTTTTCTTCCATTGCTTCAGACATGCCCATGGAGCCAAACTGTGCTCGGATCATATTTTTAGCTTCGTTTACTACGTCTTCGTGCTCTGTCTTGATCTCGCTATCTTTAGAGATTTTGTTTTTGATCAAAGACCATTTCAAATCGTTGGCATACAATGGGTAGTCCTTGTCGATTTGTTCTTTGGTGAGCTGATTTTTATTAGATAGTTCCAGCCATTTCTTCAAGAAAGTGTCTGGCAATTCCATCTTAGTTTTATCGATAAAAGCATCTCTGATTTTAAGCTCAGTATACCCTTCGGTCTCTCTATTGTAGTTGTCTGCAATTGTTGCCTTTACTTTTTCTTTGAATTCTTCTTCCGTTTTCACGGCGTCTTTTCCGAAAGTTTTGTCGAATAGTTCCTGATTCAATTCGGCAGGTACTGTTCTGTTTACATTCTTTACTTCGAATTTAATTTTGCCTTTCAGTTCTTGATTGGCTTCTCCGAGGAATGTTTTTCTGATGTCTTCGTCTTTGATGGCTTTGGCAGGATCGAATTCGATAACGTCGCCAGATTTTTTGCCAATAAAGTCTTTCTGCGCTTTTTTCTCTACATCGTTGATGTCGAGAAGTGCACCTGCGTTTTCTTCTTCTCCTTCAGTGAGAATATTGCCGAATAGGGCATCGCCAGCTTCAGACACTTTAGGATTGGTTGTTTCGCCAAACTGCTTTTTTAGGTTGTCTAGAGTCTCGTCTAGCAATTTGTCGTCGACTTTGATTGTGTAAGTATCGACCTTGATTTTTTTATCGACCTTCAAGTCAAATTCAGGAACGATCCCGATTTCATACTCAAATTCGAATTCTTTGCCATTCGCCCAGTCTAGTTGAGCTGCTTTTTCAGCGTTGGGTAGTGGATCTCCTAAGATTTGGATATCATTTTCCTTAATGTAGTCCATTACCTTGTGTGATACCATGTGATTGATCTCATCTACAAGAATGGAGTTGCCGTACATTTTCTTAACCAAGCTTTGAGGAACTTTGCCGGGTCTAAATCCTTTGACTTGCGCCTTTTTGCTGTACTCCTTTAGTTTTTCTTCAACTTTGGGTTGATAATCAGCCTCCTTTAAATTAATTTTAATAAGAGCCTCTACTTTTGAAATTTGATCTAATTGAATATCCAAAATTGTGATCTTTTAAGGTATGAATTCAAAAAATTAAAAACCCTCTAGCCTGAATATTTACAGGAAAGAGGGTGATTATTGTGCGGATGGAGGGACTCGAACCCCCATGCCTCGCGGCGCTAGATCCTAAGTCTAGTGCGTCTACCAATTTCGCCACATCCGCATGTGTGAAATTTTTGGAAGTGCAAAGTTAAGTAGATAATTCAATTTGACAATAGGTAAGGCTAAAATATTTTTGTTTTTTCTAGGCCTCTGAAATGAGACCGTTTGCATTTAGATTTGCTTGTAGATTATAGTACCATTTCAAAACCATATCATAAGATGGAGACACCCGTGCTGATTGACTTAGAAGAGGAGAAGAAAGAGATCATTCGCCGCTATAGAAAATTGCTCCGTCATGCAAAACCCTTCCTGAAAGACAATGATGCTAAGGAGATCAAGAAAGCTTTTTACATATCTGTAGAGGCGCACAAGGATATGCGCCGAAAGTCTGGCGAACCTTATATTTATCATCCACTCGAAGTTGCAGACATCTGTGTCAACGAAATTGGGCTGGGTACTACTTCTATAATATCCGCACTTTTACATGATGTAGTAGAAGATACTGATTGGGAGCTGGAGGATATCAAGCGTGAGTTTGGCCCTAAGATCATGCGGATTATAGACGGGCTGACTAAGATCTCTGGTGTACCCGGAGAGAGTGTGTCTGAACAAGCTGAAAACTTCCGGAAGATGTTGCTTACGCTGTCGAGCGATACTCGGGTGATTTTGATCAAGCTGGCCGACAGACTTCACAACATGAGAACCTTGGAAAGTATGCCAAGGCATAAACAGCTTAAAATCGCTTCGGAGACTTTCTATCTTTATGCACCATTGGCGCATAGGCTAGGCTTGTATGCCATCAAGACCGAGTTAGAGGATCTTTCGATGAAATATAGAGAGGCGGATGAGTATGAAGCTATTTCTAAGAAAATCGAGCAATCGAAAGATGATCGAAACAAGTTTATTCGAAATTTTGTACGGCCGATTCAGAAGTCAATCAATGATCAGGGCTATACCGTAGAAGTAAAAGGAAGAACCAAATCCATTTATTCGATAGCCCAAAAGATGAAAAAACAAGACATTCCTTTCGAGGAAGTATTTGACTTGTTTGCTATCCGAATCATTATAGAGACTGATCTTGAAAAAGAGAAGGCAGCATGCTGGCACATTTATTCTATAGTCACCGATTTTTATCAGCCGAACCCAGATAGACTCCGCGACTGGGTGAGTATCCCGAAAGCCAATGGCTACGAGTCGTTGCATACGACAGTAATGACTAAGAGAGGTCAGTGGGTGGAGGTGCAGATCAGAACCCGACGAATGGACGACATCGCAGAGAAGGGCTATGCAGCGCATTGGAAATACAAAGATGGTTCGGTCAAGGAAAATGAGTCTGCACTGGATATGTGGATCAATCGTGTACGTGAGTCGCTGGAACAAAATGATATTTCTGCCATAGAGTTTGTAGATGACTTTAGATCCAATTTGTTTTTGGAAGAAGTCTATGCGTTTACCCCAATGGGTAAATTGATCACGTTGCCTAATGGCTCCACTGCGCTGGATTTTGCCTTCGATGTACATTCGGAAATAGGAGCGACCTGCATAGGTGCCAAGATCAATCACAAACTGGTGCCGATCAATACCAAACTCAAAAATGGTGATCAGGTGGAAATTCTCACTTCATCGAAGCAAAAGCCCAAAGAGGATTGGTTGCGTTTTGTGGTGAGCTCAAAGGCCAAATCTGGTATTAAGGATTTCCTCAAAGAAGAAAAGAAAAAGGCTGCATTTGAAGGTAAGGAAATCGTGATAAGAAAGCTGAAGCAAATCAAGCTGACGCTAAATAATGATACGATTAACCGGTTGGTTGCTTACTTTGGCTCTAAAAGCCCATTAGACTTCTTCTTTGAAGTGGGTAGTGGAAAGATTGATTCGAAAGACATCAAGAAGATTAGCGAAATCAAAAAGGAAATCCCTAACAAACCGAAACGAAATTTCGAAAGTCAGGAAGAAGTCAAAAGAACGATCAAGAAAGTGCACAATACGGGCACGGCAGACATGCTGCTGATTGGCGAAGACATGGATGTGGTGGATTATAAGTTTGCTAATTGCTGTAAACCTATTCCTGGCGACGACGTTTTTGGTTTTGTGACTGTGAGTGAAGGAATCAAAATACATCGGACCTCTTGTCCCAATGCCACTGAACTGATGTCCAATTATGGCTACCGTATCATTAAAGCCAAGTGGACTTCTCAGCAGCAGATTGCTTTTTTAGCGGGAGTCAAACTGATAGGAACAGACAGGCTAGGTATCGTCAACGACATTACAACGATTATTTCCATGGATCTCAAAGTGAATATGCGGTCGCTGACGATCCATACTGATCATGGTATATTTGAGGGTACTATTTCCGTATATGTGGATGATACGAGCCACCTCAATACCATGCTAGAAAAGTTGAAAAATGTGGAAGGAATAGAAAGTGTGAGTCGCTTTGACTTATATGATAAATAATATCTTTAATAGGCTATATTTGCCCGCGGAAAAACAACCGTGCTTTATAAAAGTTCGATAATTGAGCGAAATCAAACACCATATTGATCCTAAGACCAAAATTTATGAAGAGGTAAAAAACATCTTCACTAAGTTTTTGGAATCTAAGTCTTTGCGTAAGACCCCAGAAAGATATGCCATTCTGGAGGAAATATATAGTAAGTCGGGACACTTCGATGTGGAGACTTTATACATCAGTATGAAGAACAAAAACTATCGTGTGAGTCGAGCGACGGTATATAATTCACTAGACCTATTGGTAGAGTGCGATTTGGTGACGAGACATCAATTTGGGCAGAACTTGGCGCAGTACGAAAAGTCTTATGGCTTCAAGCAGCACGACCATATCTTGATGGAAGGCAGTGGCAAAGTACTGGAGTTTTGTGATCCACGAATTCAGAATATCAAACACACCTTGGAAGAGATGTTTGATATTGACATTACTCATCACTCGTTGTATTTCTTTGCAAAAGAAAAAACGAACAAACAGTAAACAATACTCACCCTATGAATTATAAAATTAATCACGAAGGTGACCTAGTGCTCATTACTTTTGAAGGCGACCTCATTGGAGAAGAAAATGGCCCCGAAATTATTGAAGCAGTAAATGATACATTAAGCAACGACATCATCAAGTGCGCAGTAGATATAACTGATGTGAGGTATATCAACAGTAGTGGCATTGGTGTACTCATCACTATCCTTACCAAATTTAGAAATAAAGGCGGCGAGGTTATATTAGTGAACCCATCTGATCATGTTAAAAAACTATTGGCTATTACCAAACTCAACGCCATTTTCACGGTAGTTGATAGCATAGCTGATGCTAAAAAAGAACTAAATAAATAATAACCACATGTCTGTAGATGTATTGCTTGGACTTCAATGGGGAGATGAAGGAAAAGGTAAAATTGTAGATTTTCTCACACCAAAGTATGACGTAATCGCAAGATTCCAAGGAGGCCCTAATGCGGGACATACCTTGAAGTTTGGCGACACCAAACACGTTTTGCACCAAATACCCTCTGGGATTTTTCATAAAGGCGCTGAAAATGTGATCGGTAATGGCGTAGTGCTAGATCCAGCCATATTTAAGAAAGAAATTTTAGCTTTAGAGAAATTCGAAAACTACAATAAAAATAGTTTGTTGATTTCAAAAAAAGTACAGCTCATCTTGCCTACCCATAGAGTTTTGGATGGTGCCTATGAGCAAGCCAAGGGCGACAAAAAAATCGGATCCACTCTCAAGGGAATAGGGCCTACATACGAAGATAAAATATCAAGAGTAGGACTAAGAGCAGGAGACATCCTAAGCCCTGATTTTGCAGATAAGTATGAAGCCCTGAAGCAACGGCATTTAGGTATTCTTTCTAGATACGATTTCGAATTTGATCTTACAGAATTGGAAACAGCCTTCTTAGAAGGTGTTGAATTTCTAAAAACTTTCCAGTTGATTGATAGCGAATATCACTTGAATCAAAAACTATCTGATGGCAAGTCCATCTTGGCCGAAGGCGCACAAGGTTCTTTGCTCGATATCGATTTTGGTAGTTATCCGTTTGTGACTAGCTCTAACACAACTACTGCCGCAGCCTGTACAGGTCTAGGTGTAGCGGTTAATAAAATCGGTGAGATATTCGGCGTATTTAAAGCATACTGCACAAGAGTGGGGAGTGGGCCGTTTCCAACCGAGCTCAACGATGAGACTGGAGAATTGCTAAGAAAGAACGGAGGCGAATTTGGAGCGACTACTGGCCGTCCTCGTAGATGTGGGTGGTTGGATTTACCAGCGTTGAAATATGCCATCATGGTGAATGGTGCGACTCGTCTGTATATGATGAAGGCTGACGTGCTTTCTGGATTTGAGACGATTCAGGTTTGTACTTCTTACAAAGATGCTGATGGTAATCTGACAGATCAATTGCCTTATGATCTCAACGATGGGACAGTGACTCCTGTGTATCAATCTTTCGAAGGCTGGTCAGAGGATCTGACAGAAGTGTCTTCTTACGATGCGCTTCCTGCTTCTTTGAAAGCTTATGTAGAGTTTATTGAGCAGCACGTAGGCTTGCCAATCGACATTGTGTCTGTTGGTCCAGATAGAAAACAAACTTTGCTGAAATAAGTCTCTTATTTTTCAGAATAAACAAAAAAACCAGATGAGGAAACTCATCTGGTTTTTTTGTTATAGGGCGTTCCCCCCCCAATCTCATCATTCAATATACCTATCGCTAGGTATATGTTCTAGGTGTTTTATTCGTGTTTTTTGCTTTGATAGTTCAAAGACTTGTTGTCCCTAGGGTACTTGTATGGACTATCGATTTCATCGAAAATAGATTAGAGACGAATAAAAAACACAATCATGAAAACGGATAAATCAATATTGGTGCTAATGCTTATGGTAGTTTTTGCAATTTCTGGAGCTACAGCACAAGACAAAAAAGAACTCCAAAAGGAGCTTAAAGATAAGGCGATCAAAGAGGCCAGAAAAGAAGCCAAACAAATAGAAAAAGCAGGTTGGTATACCCAGCCAGGGACCTTGCCACTCGAAAAGCAAATAGAGAAAGCTTGGATGCAAGAAGTAGAGACCGACGACGAAGGGTATCCTAAGTTTTATGTAGGGGCAGGGAGCTCGTTGGCAGGTACGCAGTCAGCTGCTAAGTTGCAAGCCACTACCATAGCTAAACAGGATCTGGCAGGCAAAATAAGTTCTAGCATTGCTTCTATTATAGAGACCAATATAGCTACAGAACAGCTGACAGCTGAAGATGCGGCTACCATCCAACAAACAGTATCAGCCTCTACAGAAGTCATAGCACAAAAACTGGCAAGAGTGATCACTCTCACCGAGCTATACAAAAAGACAGGCAAAAACATCGAATGTCAAATGCGTATCGCATACAGTCAGGAGTTGGCCAATAACGCAGCCAAAGAGGTAATCAAGAAGAATCTTGAAGAGAAAACCGATGTAACTAGAGAGAAACTGGACAAGTTGATGAATTTTTAAACTTATCGCCGACCCAATACATGCAATTTTCAGGGAAGTGATTCTGCTTCCCTTTACCTTTCAGTCAATTTTACACTGCTATGAAAAACTTGTTTGCAATTCTATTGCTCTTATTGGGTTATTGTGGAATGGCTCAAACCCCTCGGTGGACAGAATACACGTCACGCACTTCTGCCTACCCAGCAGCCCAATACCTTACCGGATATTTAGCAGAAAACAATTTTAGTGAGGAGCCCGAAGCAGACTTGCTTCTGCGTCTCAGCGGATATGCCAAGGATCAACTTGTGGAAAATATACTGGTTGATATCCAAAGCATCAGTACTCTCAACATCCTGAATGTGAACGCAGAGACGCAAGAGGTCTTTCGGAAAAACAGTACGGCGGTCAGCACAGCCACCATTGCAGGGCTAAACACCGAGACCTACTACGACAAGAAAAAGAAAATAGGCTATGCTTTCGCTTATGCTAAAAAAAGTGATGTCATTGATCACTATGCCAATGACATTGCCCAATACTTGGATCAAATCAATACCAACTTTACAATTGTAAAAAATCAAAAAGCAGCTGGCGACAATCAAAAGGCCTTGAAAGTGCTATTTCTTATACAGACTCATCTCAAAAATGTAGAGCAAGGGCAAGCCATGTTGGTGACCCTTACGGGTAATTTTAATGACAGTAGGATCAAAAGGCCCGAAACCAATGTCTACAAGGTTAAACTTGAACAAGAACTCAATGCTGTGAAGAATACCGATCAGTTTAGTATAGACGATGCGGCTTTTTTCATCGCCAATGCCATACAGGTGCAACTAGGTAAACCTGATCAGGCCATACAGGTCAATAATTTTACCTATCAGGATACCCCAATGGGAAGCCCGTTTTCTAGAAAACTTCAAGCTAGTATATCACAAAAATTAGTACAAAGTGGTTTTTCTGTAGTTACACAAAGTCAGACAGGGCAAATTTTGGTGCTCAACGGGTCCTATTGGGACGAAGCCGATCATATCAAAATAGCTGCTTTGTTGAGAGATCAAAGTAGCGCTGCGGCTTTGGCTAGCTCGGATTGTAATATCCCTAAACCTGCATTAGTCGCCAATGGTGTGGTATTTACTCCTGAGAACTACAAGCAAGCCATGATTACCATGCGTGAGTTTGCCGAAGGAGAGGTGAAAGGAGGCAATCTCAATCTAGACGTGTATACCAACAAGGGGAAAGATAATCTTATCTTTACTGAAGGCGAGTTGCTCAAACTCTTCGTACGAGCCAATCGAGAATGTTATTTGAGATTTGTCTATCATCTGGCTGATGGTAGCAAGGTCTTGCTCTTGGATAATTATTATATCAATCGAGATCATGTAAATCAGGTGTACGAACTGCCCTACGAATTTGAATGTGCGGAACCCTTCGGGATAGAAACTTTACAACTCAATGCCCAGGGACAGCCTTTTAGTCCACTCAATACCCAATCTCAGTATGGTTACGAATTTATATTGGACGATACCAAATCTATCATTACCAAAAGCAGAGGGTTCAAAAAAGTGAAAGCAGGCGAAGAGTTAAAAGCTGAAAAACGCCTTGTATTTACCACCATGAATAGGTGATTTTATAATGTTCATAGACTTTATCATTCGATGAAAAAAGGCCTGTCATTTTGAGCAAAGCACAGGTATTACACACTGTTGAGGCTTCTGTCAGGTTTATAAAAAAAACATCTTTTTTTATTCAAAATCAGTAATGCTAGGTATATGGAGCACCTGAAAATCTTGGTTTATTTGGATAAAAAAATATTCGAATGAAATCTCTAACAACTAGCTTATTGCTAATATTTTCTCTGGTTTTTTCTAAACAAGTATTTGCTCAGGAATGTATTAATGCTCCAGACTGTTTTTTGCTCGCCACACAATATGGCAATACAGCAGAGGCCGTTGCTTGGTATGATCGAGCTTTGGGCTACTGGACAGCGGGTAATAATGATACGACGCTGCTCTACGATATCTACTCAGGCAGAGGCAATGCTCACCAATCGTTAAAGGATTACACCAAAGCCTTACAGGATTTTAATAAGCTCATTCAGCTACGTCCCAAAGACAAACGCATTTTGTCCGTAGCCTATACCAGTAGAGGCAATGTGATGGATGCCACAGGCAACGAAAAAGGAGCCGTGGCCTCCTATACTAAAAGTATTGAAATCTATCCTCCCAATATGATTGCCCTAGGCAATCGGGCATATACCAACTACCGCTTGGGAGAGAAAGATCAAGCCATTGCAGATTTCAAACTCTGGGCAGAGCTAGGCTCTACCCGTGCTTTGAGCATACTTTATCAGGAATTTCAAATCGATTGGCTAGAAGCCCACAAAGCAGCCTTAGCTAAAGACGAACAATGGCAAAAATTTAATGCTGAACGCGAACGTGCCAAAGCGCTGGTGGTCGAAGAAAAATATCAAGAGGCCTATGAATTGTATATCAAAGTATTTGACCTTTTTGGGGAAAGAAAAGATGCAGAAGCCCAATGCGAAATCAATACAGAACAGGCTTATATCCAAAACCAACTCAAGGATTACCGAAGAGCCATCACTTGGGGCTCGCGTGCGGTGTATAGTTCCTATGCTACTAGTTTGGCTTATACTGAGCTAGCTACAGCCCACTATATGGATGGAAATAAAGTAAAAGCGGTAGAACTCTGCCAAGAGGGCGCTGAAAAGTTTCCCAATGGATATGAGATCCAAGGGTTGGGCAATTGGATTTTTAAAAAAGAAGCCTACGACAGCTATATAGCTAAAGACTATGAACGCTCATACGACTACTACTACACTGCCTATGAGTACAATAACAAAGATATTGAAGCCATCAAATATGCAGGTCATTCTGCTTACAATGCAAAAGCCTACAAGGCGGCATTGGATTGCTACAATATAGCTGTGAATATAAACCCTGCGGCAAGAGGGGAGCTACAGCAATATATCGACTACTGTAGCTCGATGAGCAATTAATTTTTGACTTGTCTTAAACGCATACCAATGCTATGAAAATACCGCTGATTTATTTGGTGCTGGCTAGCCTGGTGTTCACCAGTGCACTGGCGCAGGACGGTACAGACATGCCCATGGTACTCAAGCCTAAAGGCCACAAAGGGCTGATAAGAGATTTAGACCTTTCGCCTGACGGCAAACAAATAGTGACTGCTGGGCAAGACAAGACTATTCGCGTGTGGGATGTAGATACCTATGAGCAGCGTGGAGAGTTTATGGGGTATATCGGAAGTGAAAAATTCGGAGCAGTATTAACCACGCAAATCTCTCCTGATGGACGGTATTTGGCTGCTTCAGGTGTTTTTGGTGACAGAGATCATCGTCAGTCAGTCGCCGATATTCGACTCTACGATTATCATACGCAGAAGATTGTACATGTATTTACAGGACACCATATGGCTTCCAATACCCTGCAATGGAGTAGCGATAGTCGTTATCTTATTTCTGCTTGTAATGACCATACAATTGGTGTCTGGGATGTGCAGCAGCTACAACCCAAAGCCATGCTAAAGGGGCATGGAGATGCGGTATGGGCTGCAGATATCTATGAAAACAAAATAGTGAGTGCCTCAGAAGATAACTTGGTTATGCTCTGGGATATACCATCTGGGCAAACCCTCGCGACCTCATACGATCATGTGGGAGCCGTGACACGAGTAGCTTTTCACCCATCGGGTCAGTATATTTTGAGTGGAGCCAACGACAACCAAATCAATGTGTACGATGCCGATTTAAGTTTTTTAGATGCCCTATACCTAGATAAGCCAGTTTCAGCCATGGCATTTGATGCTAAGGGGGAGTTGGCTCTTTTTGGATTTGGAGACGGCAGCATCAGGGTATATCACTTTAGTGCGGGTGAGCTAGAAGAGCAGACTTATTACAAACCACATCAGGGGGCTTATGTGGCAGGTTTGGCGATTACACCAGATCAGCGAATTTTTAGTGCGGGTGGTGCAGATAGCAACATTGCTGTGTATCAGCTCACCGCTCATGGTGCAGATAGCCTGACCAATCTGTCGGGGAGTACCCAGAAAGTATGGGGAGCTGGACTCAATGGGGAATTGTTGGCGTTTTCTACTGGCACCAAACCTTGGGGACATATCACGGGACTTAGAGATGTGGATTTTTCTCATGGTTTTCAAATGGTGAGTCGTGAATACCGAGCGATGGACGAAAGCAAAAATAATGTGTATAAAGCCACGTTGGGAGGGTCGTTTACAGAACGCACGGCTTACTTCAAAGGCAAAAAATACGACTACAAAGTACCCATTACCACATTAGGCGGATTACACGCCTATAAAAATGGAGCAACAGTGACAGTAGAGTATACGCCAGACCCGTCGCTTACTAATCAACTAAACACCAAAGGAAAATATCAAAACTTTCAGTTTGGTGAGGTGCCAGTTACCCTTTCGACTGGAGGGGAAAAATATACCATAGCTTTTACGCCAGATTCATTGCTGATGGTAGGAGGTACAGGCGGGTATCTTAGGGCTTTCAATCTGGACGGGCAGGAGGTGACTCGCTTCGATGGTCACGAGGATGTGGTATTCACCGTCAATATGTCTACCGACGATCGTTGGGTAATTTCAGGGTCGCATGATCAAAGTATCCGTTTGTGGGATGCCCGACAAGTGGGGAGTCAAGCGGTGCTCAGACCCACAGCTACTTGTTTTTTTAGTCAAGATGGGGAGTGGATAGTTGCTTTGGAGGAGAGTTATTATATGTCTTCTACTGCAGGAGGTAAGTACATTGGTTTTCACCAAAACCAGGGTTATCGCAAAGAAGCCAAATTTTACCCATTCGAAAATTTCGACTTGAAATACAACCGTCCAGACCTCGTGCTAGCCAAACTAGAGATGGGAACGCCTGAGTTGCATGACTTACTCTATAAGGCTTATCAAAAACGGTTGAAAAAAATGAAAATTGATGAACAGGCATTAAGTGGGCAAGTCCATATGCCAGAGGTGGTCATCAATACTGCCAGTCAGACGGTGGATAGCAAAGTGTATCAATTAGCCCTAAAGGCTACTGATAGTGAGGGGCTAGATCGAATCCATGTCTATGTCAACGATATCCCTATTTTCGGCTCGTTGGGTATTTCTATCAAGAATGAAAAAGACAATAAACAAATTGAGAAAAAAATCCCAGTAGAACTGAGCGCGGGTAAAAACAAAATACAAGTAGCTGTAATGAATAACGGCGGAGTAGAATCTCTCAAAGAAACGGTGCATGTGTACTACGATGGGTCCAAAGTTAAGCCTGATTTGCATGTTGTAGCGATCGGCGTATCCAACTACCTAGACAGTAATTATAATTTGACTTATGCTAGCAAGGATGCGACAGACGTTACCAATTTGTTTTTTGGCCATCATGAGCGCTACGCTAAAATCCATATTCACAAATTCACTGATGCACTGGCCAAGCGAGAATTGATTCTTGCTGTGAAGGACAAACTTATGCAAACTAAAATAGAAGATGAAGTAATCATATTTGCCGCAGGACACGGTCTGTTAGACAGCCAGCTCGATTATTACTTTGCCACTCAGGACATCGATTTCAATAACCCTGCTGGTAGGGGATTGAAATATGAATCACTTGAAGGATTGCTCGATGGTATTCCCGCACGCAACAAGCTGATGCTGATCGACGCTTGTCACTCTGGCGAAGTAGATAAAGACGATGTACGATTGGTCGATAGTGGCGTTGCGGGATTGAATAGTGGAAGTGTATCCGCTCGTGGTTTTACCAAAAAACCACAACCTGTCGGGATGGACAATATTTTTGAATTGATGCAGACGTTGTTTGCCGACCTGCGTCGTGGCACAGGGGCCATGGTGATCTCTTCGTCGTCTGGGGTAGAGTTTTCGCTCGAATCAGACACTTGGAAGAATGGCGTGTTTACCTATGCCATACTCGAAGGGCTGAAATCTGGTAAGGCCGATAAGAGCCAAGACGGCGCTGTTCAAACTTCTGAGTTGAAAGAATATGTTGCAAAACGGGTATCTGAGCTAACTAACGGTCAGCAGCACCCTACGAGTAGACGTGAGAATTTGGAGTTCGATTTTGTCGTTTGGTGATATTTAGCGAAAGCCAATCATAAAGCAAAGAAAACATGAAATGGGGAGGTATATTATTCATGGTCATTGGTGTGTTTATTGGGATCAATCAGGTAAAAAAAGCCTATCAAGATTTGCAATATCGGTGGAATACTGTGGTAGCTACTGGCACTATTGTCAAAGTGGATAGTAACCTCGGCGAGGATATAAGCTGGAAAGCGCGCAAGGTGGTACTCTATGTTCAATTTCAATATAGCTCAGATAGCGTGGCGGTAGTTTCAGAGGCATGCCTCTCTGGTCATCAAGCTGGATTCAACGATTACAGTTGTGGTGAAGTGGGAGCGCAGCGGATGGTTCGATATATCCCAAGTGAAAATTTGAGTTCACTCAACGAATCAGGCTTTTATCAAATTACGGATCATGGGGACTACTACTCCAATTCATTTTCTTGGTTTGGGTTAATGATTCCGTTGATTATGAGTTTGCTCGGGTTTGTGTTTTATAAAGTGAGTGATTTTGTCAAATCCAACAAAGAAGACGAGTTGAATGGTTGAAATATCAGTATAGCTAGGTATATGAACAGGTAAGTAACTCAGATAGTTTTACACTCATGCATAGGAAAATAGATAGCATCAAGCGTGCATAAATACAGTCTTTTTAAAGAAAGTATAAATATTAAAAACAAGAAAATTCTACTATCATGGTAACGGGAGTCATTTTAATTGCCTTTGTATTATTTGTATTATTTATCGTCGGTATGGTCAAGCCCTCGGTGGTATTGCCTGGCAGACAGGCCAAGCGTGGGAAGGTGTTTTTGGTCTACTTTGGCTCTGCCTTCGTTCTTTTTTTGGTAGCAGGATTTTTAGGAAATAAAGAAAACAATTACAAATGGGAAAATCCAGAGGGCGTCACCAAATTGAATATTGATAGAATGAAATTCGATGCGATGCCTGAGCGGTTGCTCGAGTTCGAGGGATTGGAAGAATTGAGCCTGAGTGAGAATAACATCGAAGTACTGGATCAGAAGCTGATTCAAGCCATGCCAGCACTACATACTTTGAACCTATCTGGCAATCCTATCAAAGAAATTCCGGATTGGCTTGCCGAAACCAGTATTCAAACCCTTGTGCTGGATGATACACAAGTCGAAAATTTGTCTATCGATATACTCCACACGATTCCAAATCTGTCATACGAAAATACGCCTCTAGCCAAAAGAGAAGCAGAGTTAAGAGAAGTAGCCAAGGCCAATGGAGAACCGAGCAGTGAGAGTTTGAGTGATTATGCTTTGAGACAATTGATGGGCAAAGACTATGGTTATGAGAAGCAGTTTAAGAAAGGAACACTGTACTACACCAAGGGGGTAGATGAGACCAAGGTAGACTCACTGGGTGACTTTATGATTGAAAATGGTTATTTCATAGACGAGCGTGAAATATCTATGCAACTGACGTACAAAGATGTAGGAGTAAATGCCTACGAGCTGAGGGCTGTATATAGCGGCGATGCGAATGAAGAGTTGCCTCAGGAATATCATGATATTTTTACGCAGCTGGCTTATATGGTGTCTCATCAAGTGTTTGAAGGAAAACCTGTACATTTTCACTTGACAGATGAAGAATTTGAAGAGAGCCTGTTTGTATTGAAGTCAACCGACTATAGCTTGTGATCATTGGATAGCAGTCACTAAGGAAACTACCCAAAACCTGAATCCCAATTGCCATGTATTTAGGTTGTCTGCTTTCGTTATCACCCACTAATAATCTCCAAAACCAATTCCTTAGTCAGTGGCTGGCCGTTGGCTTTGGTTTTGATATCGGCAAAGGGAAAACGAAAATTGCAACCAGCCTTCCATTGGCTACAGCCATAGGCGGCTTGGTCTTTTACTAAAGTGCCTTTGCCACATTTGGGACAGGTCGGCATTTCCGAACTGGCCGTTTTGGGTTTGGATACTTGGGTGGGCTGCCATTCAATAGCGAAGGAGTCTGTTAGTTTCAGTATTCCCTCTACTTTTTCTCCCTCTAGTACAAACCCTTTGATTTTTGTGGTGGCTTTTTTCTCAATGAGTCGTTTGACCTGAGTCTCTGTTAAGTTTTTTTCCATAAACCGAATCGGCAGGCGGATGTCGCACCCTTTTTTCCATTGGCTACAGCCAAAACTGGACTTGCCTTTCATGATGATACCTTTTTTGCATTTGGGGCATGTTGTACTTTTAGCTGCTTTTTTTGCAGGTTTGGCTTTGGTTGGTACTGGTTTTTCTTCTACGATGGAGAGATTGCCCTGCCCAGAAATGGAGCGCACCTCGTAGACTAATTCGTCTACCATTTTCATCATGTTGAAAATGAACTGCTTGGCGCTGTATTTACCTTCTTCTATCTCTTTGAGTTGTTTTTCCCACTGGCCAGTGAGCTCGGCAGATTTGAGTAGCTCGTTTTGTATGGTGTCGATCAATCGAATGCCCATTTCGGTAGGCAGTACTTGTTTTTTACGCCTTTCGGCATATTTCCTTTTAAACAAGGTCTCGATGATGTTGGCTCGGGTAGAAGGTCGGCCGATGCCGTTAGCCTTCATTAGTTCGCGTAGCTCGTCGTCTTCCACCTGCTTGCCTGCAGTCTCCATGGCACGTAGTAGGGAAGCTTCGGAGTAAAATTTCGGCGCTTTGGTGCTTTTTTCTATGAAAGAGGGTTCGTGAGGCCCGTTTTCTCCAAGTTCGAAAGTAGGCAATAGGCTGTTGTCTTCCTCGTCTTCTTTGTTGTCATCTTCGTCACTGTTTTTACTTTCATTGGCAAACAGCACACGCCAGCCTTCGTCTAGTATTTCTTTGCCTCGGGCAATGAATTGTACTTTTTCTACCTCGGCATTCACTTGTGTTTTGGCCACCAGACAGTCGGGATAAAAGACCGCAATAAATCGGCGAACGATAATATCATACACCTGCAGGTCTGCTGCAGATAGGTTGACCTGCTCTCCTGTAGGGATAATGGCGTGGTGATCTGTGACTTTGTTGTCGTTGAATACTTTGGCGGATTTCCGAATTTTATGGCCTAGTACGGCTTGTGTGTATTCCGCATAGTTGTTCAGACCTTGGAGTATGCCAGGCACTTTGGGGTACATGTCGTTGGGAAGGAAGGTGGTGTCTACTCTGGGGTAGGTCACTACTTTCATTTCGTAGAGTCGCTGCACGGTTTTCAAGGTATCTTCTGCAGTTAGCCCAAATTTGTTGTTGGAGTAAACCTGAAGGCTCGTTAGGTCAAACAACTTAGGTGCGTACTCTTTGCCATCTTTTCGTTCTATGTCGTTGACAACCAGATCTTTGCCTTCGATGGCTTGTAGCAATTTTTCGCCATCTTCTTTTTTGAAGAATTTGCCTTCTGTGTTTTTGAACCGAGTCTCTCTGTAGAGTGTCTGCAGTTCCCAATAGGGCTGAGGAACGAAATTGGTGATTTCATGGTGTCGTTGCACGAGCATGGCCAGGGTAGGCGTCTGTACTCGGCCGATGGAAAGCACCTGTTTGTTGCCGCCATATTTTAGTGTGTATAGCCGTGTTGCATTCATGCCCAGCAGCCAATCGCCAATGGCTCTGGAGCTGCCTGCATAGTAGAGGTTGTCGAATTCGCCACCAGATTTGAGTTGATCAAAGCCCGTTTTAATGGCTTCAGTAGTCAGTGACGAGATCCATAGCCGTTGGACTTCGCCTTCGTAGCCTGCCTGCTTGATTACCCAGCGTTGGATTAGTTCTCCTTCTTGGCCTGCATCACCGCAGTTGATCACTACAGTAGCTTGGTCAAATAGTTTTTTGATTATCCCAAATTGCTTTTTTACCCCGCCATCATCCATGATTTTGGTCTCGAATCTTTCGGGTAGCATGGGGAGGGTGTTCAGATCCCAGCGTTTCCAGTGGGGTTTGTAGTCTTCGGGTGGATAGAGCGTACAAAAGTGGCCAAACGTCCAAGTGACCTGATAGCCATTGCCTTCGAAGTAGCCGTCATGACGGGTCTTCGCCCCAATCACATGGGCGATTTCTTTAGCTACACTTGGTTTTTCGGCTATACAAACTTTCATCAAACGGGTGGAATGAACTTGAAGTCAAAGTTGGTCAATCGAACGAATTATGCACAACACTTTTTGTATTTCTTTCCACTGCCGCAGGGACATGGACCATTGCGTGATATCTTAGGCTCTGGTACCGTGTACTGTGGAAATATCCTGCCATCTACATAGTACCACTTTCCCTTTTCTTTGGAGAAATTACTGCGTTCATGATGGATTTGGTGCGAGCCATGTTTGTCTTTGAAGTGCGCCTTGAATTCGACTGTTCCATTCTCATCAGCGGCTTGTCCACGTGTAGTGTCGAGTATTTCTAATTGGATCCAATCATTCTCAGAAGACCAAGTTTCCAAATCCGAAAGTTTGTTTTGTTGGCGAGTACGTTCATGTGTAGTGTCCTGCAGGTAGCCTGCCAGTCCCCGATGAAAAGCAGTATACCGAGAGCGCATCAAGGCCAAAGCAGTAGGAGCTGATTGGTTTTTGAGGATCGGTTCGCAACATTCGATGAATGGCTTTTCAGAACAGCAGGGGCATGTAGACATGGCTATGGTTTTTAAAAGATTTGGAATCAAAGATAGTGTGCGGGATTTTGTTGGTAAAATAGGCAGAACTTTTTGAAGAACCGTATGGGGGTAAAGCTGTTAGTAGACAGCCTTTATAAAAGTCAACTAAAATAAATCCAAATAGCTACTAGTATTCCGACAAGAAGACCAGACAAAATGAGGTCTTTTTTGGTGCCAGCAAGTGAGAGTTTGTTGAAGGTCACTCCGTCGATTTTGGCATAGTCTGGTCGAGCGCTAAGTAGGCTCACCAAAATGAGTACGGCCACACAAATCACAAATAAGAATATGGCAAAGTGCAAAAAGTTGATGTCGCAAAAGTAGAACAGGGCACCCGTGAGGTCTACTTTGTTTACTTCACCGATCAATCGTGCAATACCCAATACAAACCCAGTGACCATAGAGGCCATGGCTCCTTTGGAATTGAGCCGTTTGAAAAAGATGCCCAGCAAAAAGACAGCCGCTATGGGAGGAGAAATATAGGCTTGCACACTCTGGATGTAGGTGAATAATTGATCGGAAATATTGTCGATAAACTGTACCCAGAGTAGGCCGAAGACTACCAAGCCTACTGTAGCCAATCTGCCTACCAGTACCAAGTGTTTTTCAGAAGATGCTGGTTTTATTTTTTTGTAGATGTCTAAAGTGAATATGGTAGAGCAGGAATTGAATACTGAAGACAACGAACTCATCAAAGCGGCGAGTAAACCCGCCAAGACTAACCCTTTGAGTCCAGAGGGGAGCAGTACTTTCACAAGCATAGGCAAAGCATCGTCGGAGTTTTGGAGTGTTAATTCACCGTTTTGGCTCATGGCCAAAGCAATGATGCCTGGGATTACGAAGATAAACAAAGGCAGCATTTTGAGATACCCTCCAAAAATGGATCCTCTGCGAGCTTGCTTAATGTTGCTAGCAGCCAAAACCCGCTGTACAATAAATTGATCAGTACACCAGTACCACACACCCAAAATAGGTGCGCCAAATATGATGCCTGTCCAAGGAAAATCTGGGTGGCTAATGGGTTTCCAGAGGCTCAGGTAGCTGGTGTCTACACTGGTCATGAGTGCAGACCATCCGCCTAGGTGGTAGATCCCCAGGATGGTAACCACCAGAGACCCTGCAATCAGTACAAACATCTGAATCATATCTGTGTAAATGACCGCTTTGAGTCCGCCTATGGTGGTGTATATGCCAGTAATCACTACGATGATCACGGCTCCTGCCCAAAAATCTATACCCATAGCCTGAAAGATGATACCGCCTGCGGCTATAGTCACAGATATTTTAGTAAGGATATAGGCGACAATAGAAATGACAGAGAGATAGGCTCTGGTGTTTTTAGAATAGCGCAATTCTAGAAACTCAGGCATGGTAAAAACACCACTTCGGAGGTAAAATGGGACAAATACCCAACCGAGTAGTAAGAGGATGATGCCTGCCAGTAGCTCAAACTGCGCTACGGCTACACCGCTGTTGGCAGCAGTACCTGCGAGCCCTATCAGATGCTCAGACCCGATGTTGGAAGCGAAGAGCGAAGCACCGATTACAAACCAGCCCATCTCTTTTCCGCCAAGGAAGTAGGTCGTCGAATTTTGTTCTTTTTTACTTTTTTTAGATACAACGATAGCCACCAAGAATATGCACAAAAAGTATACGCATATTACGGTTATATCTATGTATTGTAAATTAAGCATTTTCGATTATGCGGTAAAATAGGTGCCGCTCCATGCGGAACGACACCGTGAACGGTATTAAGGTCTTATTTCTGATAAAAGAAATTTTCCTTTTGATCTCCTATCATCACAGTGAACTCGCCTTCTTCGGTTATCCTTTGGCTATTCTGATTGATGAAAGACAGATCATTTTTAGCTAGTTGAAATTCCACTTGTGTATGATTTCCTTGTTTGATCTCTACTTTCTTAAATCTTTTCAATCTCTTTTCACTTGGAGTCACCGAGGCGTATAGATCACTCACATATAGCTCTACTGCTACTAGGCCGTCACGATCGCCTGTGTTACTCACGTTTACAGATATATGGATTGAGTCTTCTCCAGCCAGTGTGGTTTTGTCTAGTTTCAGATCGCTATAGGCGAAGGTGGTGTAGCTGAGCCCGTGACCAAACGACCACTGGGGTGAAAACCCACCCAAACCATAGGTGTCGGGTTCTGATTCTTTGAAATTCTCCGAATTTTTACGGTCGTATAAGATGACGTCACCTGTGTTTTTAGGATAGGTGAAGGGCAGCTTGCCGTTGGGATTATAGTCTCCGAAGAGAATTTCCATTGTAGCCTTGGCACCTTGGCTGGCAGGTCTGTACAGGTGCATAATACCCTTCACACCAGGTTCGACAGAGGAGATCACCCGAGGTCTGCCTTGGGCGAGCAAAAGGACTACAGGTTTGCCCGTAGCTATGGCTGCTTCTACCAAGGCTAGCTGATCAGAAGCCAAAGTTAGGTCGTCGATGCCTCCGGGCGACTCTGCATAGGCTTTTTCCCCTATGGCGAGCACGATGACGTCTACCTTATTGGCATTGTTTCTCACAAAGGCTGTATTTGTATTTTCGGCGTCAAGGTAGTTGGCTGTTGCATTACTGATGACTTGATCCTCACCTATTTTGGCAACCATAGCATCTTTTAGTGTAAGCGTGCTGGTATGATAAGCGGCTTCGTTGTCGCCCTGCCAAGTGTATGACCACGAGCCATGTAGTGCACCTATATTGTGAGCACCAGGACCCGTGAGTAGTATTTTGGTGTCTTTGCCTAGAGGCAAAATTTGATTTTCATTTTTCAATAAAGTGATAGATTCTAATGCGGCATTCAAAGCCACTTCTGCGTAGTCGGGTTTGCCAAAATTGGCTGTTGCTGCAGGTTCAGGGTAGGCATTGTCGAATAGACCCAAGTCAAATTTCAGTTTGAGTATTCTATATACAGCTTCGTCTATTCTGGTTTGACTTACTTCGCCTTCGTTCACTAATTCGATTAGGTAATCGTAGAAGGAATAATCCATAGGTACCATGCTCATGTCGATACCTGCATTCACTGCTATTTTTACTGCTTCTTTAGGTGTAGCCGCTATTTGATGTCTGATATGCAGTCTGATGATGTCTTCCCAGTCGGAAACGGCCAAGCCTTCGAAACCCAATTCGCCTCGCAAGATGTCTTGTAGGTAGTATTTGCTAGCATGTACAGGAATACCGTTTACTTCACCCGAGTTGATCATGACGGTAGAGGTGCCATTGGCAACAGCTGCTTCGAATGGAGGAAGGAAATACTCTCTCATCTGAATATCTGGAATATAAGCAGGTGTACGATCCTTGCCGCTCAGTGGTACTGAATAGCCAATAAAATGTTTCATGCAGCTAGCGACAGCTGTTATGTTTTTTAGTCCGTCTTCTTCATAGGCATTGATTGCCCTGCCGCCCATCAGGGAGGTGAGGTATACATCTTCTCCGAAGGTCTCTTCGAATCGAGACCATAGCGGCTGGCGACCTATACCGAGTGTGGGGTCAAAATTCCAACGGATACCTGACGCTCTCACTTCCATGGCTGTGATTTTGGTACTAGCCGATACCAGATCCGTATTGCGAGTAGCGCCCATACCTATATTGTGGGGAAACAAGGTAGATCCTTGTGTATAAGATGTGCCATGGATGGCATCTATTCCGTAGAGGATGGGGATCTGCAACGGTGTTTCTTTGGTAGCTATGTCCTGAATGGTGGTGAGCAGCTCGTGCCATTGAGCTACAGATAGCGGACTGCCATTGGTATTTAGTATGGAGCCTACATTTTTTTCAATGATTGCATGGCGCAGGGCTTTGGTATCTAGCTTTCCATTTTCATGGAATTTACCCAAGGTAATTTGCGTCATTTGCCCTACCTTTTGTTCTAAAGTCATTTGTCTCATCAGATCAAGTACTTGCTGATCTTTAGAGGATGAAGAGTCCGGCATTGGTGTACAGGCATAGCAAATGCCTATGGCAAGTATTGAAAAGAGATGTTTTTTTATAAATGGCTTCATTGACCCTAAGTGTTTAAAATTTAATAGATGAGTGACGATACAAAACTCATTTATTTATTTCCTACATCGCTAGGCATATCTCTCAATGAACAGGGGTAATTGTTTCAAGGGTGGGTTGATGTAAAATTTTAGTGAAATATTTACATCAAGTAAAAAGTGAACGGTATGAGAAAATATGGGATACTAGTCTGGGTGCTCGTCTGGCACACTTGCGTTGGTTTTGCTCAAAGTCAGAGCAGTAAATTTATTTCGATCAAGGCGGAGCTCTCGCAAAATACAGTGGCATCTATCGTGCAGGATCACAATGGTTTTTTGTGGATAGGTACGAGAAATGGTTTGAATCGGTATGACGGAGTAAATATGACCAGCTATGAGTACGATGAATCCGACTCTACCAGCTTGAGCAACGACTATATTCGTACGGTTTATGAAGACTCAGACAATAGACTATGGGTGGGTACTATGGGTGGAGGTATTTGCTTGTACAACGAAGACTTAGATGCCTTCGAAAGATTCAAAGTGGAGGGAATGCCCGACTATTTGAAGGAGACCAGTGTCAAGGCCTTTTGGGAAGACGAACACAAAAACATCTGGTTTGGAACGGAAAAGTTTGGTTTGCATTATTACAATAGAACCACGGGTGAAATCAAAACCTATCAGAAAAACTTAGACGACCCTTTTAGTATTTCTTCCAATCATATCACGGGTATTGTACTTGACAGGATGAATAATCTCTGGATATCCACATGGGGAGGAGGGATCAATTTATTCGACCCCAATAGTCAGCGGTTTATTGTATACAAGCATGACGATAAGCCAGAATCTATTGCTTCAAACATTATCCGAAAGCTCTACAAAACCAACGATGGCGACATCTGGCTAGGGACGCATGGTGGATTGGATAAGTTGGAATATCATGAAAGTGGTAGATATGTATTTAAACACCAGCGACTAGATTCTGAATTGGGAAAAAATGGCAATCGAGTCATTTTGTCTATTTTGGAAGATGATAAAAAGCAACTTTGGGTAGGAACAGAAAATGGAGGATTGAATGTGATCAGCCTAGAGACAGGAAAATCTATTCTATACACTTTTGACCCTCGTAGGGAATACTCCTTGCAAAACAATTCGATCTGGAGTCTCTATCAAGACAATACGGGAATCATCTGGGTGGGTACTTTCAACAAAGGGATATTCAAGATAGATGAGCATGCGAGTAAATTTGAACACATTCAGCACAATCCTCATTTTTCTAATTCGCTAAGCAGCAATGCTGTGAGCTGCTTTGCCGAAGACAAGTATCATAATGTATGGATAGGCACCGATGGCGGAGGGCTGAATTATTGGGATGTAAAAAAGAATACGTTCAAAGCGTATACTACACGATCCAAAACCAATCCGATCACTAAAGATGCCATCTTATCTCTTTTGCTAGACAGTCAGGGCAATCTTTGGGTGGGTACCTGGGACGGAGGAGTCAATCTAAAAAGAAAAGGGTCGGACAAATTTGAGGCCTTTGCATTAGATCACCCACTCAATGCGAGTAAGGGTTTTGAGAATGTATTTGCCATTCATGAGGATAGGAAAGGACGGATCTGGTTTACGGCTTTCAGAGATGGGCTGTTTGCTTACGACCCTGTCGATCAGTCTTTCATTGGTTTTAATCACGACCATGACAATCCGCACAGCATCAGTACGGATTATGTACGTGCCATACTCGAAGACAAGGATGGTACACTCTGGATAGGTACAGAAGGCGGAGGGCTCAATCAGATGTTTGAAACCAATGGTCAATACAGTTTTAAAAGGTATATGATTGACAAAACAGACGATAAAAGTATCTCTAGTAATTCTGTCATAGCGCTGATGCAAGATGAGGAAGGAATCATTTGGGTAGGTACTTTTTCTGGATTAGATCGGCTGGATATTACTACCGAGCAATTCACCAAAATAGGAAAAAAGCAGGGGCTACCCAATGAGGTGATTTATGGCATACAGGCCGATCATGAAAAAAATCTTTGGGTGAGTTCAAATCGAGGTTTGTCTAAATACAACCCACAATCAGGAGAGGTTCAAAACTACACCAAATCCGACGGTTTGCAGGGCATGGAGTTTTTTAAAAATTCTAGTTATACGCTGAGTAGCGGAGAAATATTGTTTGGAGGAATCGATGGGTTCAATATATTTAGACCCGATGAGATCAAAAAAAACACGTATGAACCCAAAGTATTCTTCAGCGATTTTAGATTGTACAATCAGTCGGTCAAAGTAGGGCCAGCCTCACCACTCAAAAAAAACATTAGAAAGACCAAGAAAATCAAGCTCAATTACGATCAGAATGATTTTAGTTTCGAATTTGCTGTACTTAGCTTTTCGCAAACCTCAAAAAATGAATATGCCTTTCAGCTAGTCAATCATGACGATGGGTGGCAAAAAGTAGGTAATCGTAGAGAAGCGTATTATACCAACGTGCCTCCTGGTTACTACATTTTCAAAGTAAAAGGTACCAACAACGATGGGCTGTGGAGTAGCCATGAAGCGGCTGTAGAAATCATTATTTCACCTGCATGGTACAATACCTATTGGGCCTATTCCTTGTATATCGTCATCATTACTGGGCTGTTGGTGTGGGGTATCCAGACCATCGTGAATAGAGAGCGGCTACAGACTCAGCTTCAGGTAGAGCATATGGAGCTCTCCAAAATGCAGGAATTAGACGAAATGAAATCGAGTTTCTTTGCTAATATCTCTCACGAATTTAGGTCGCCGCTTACGCTCATCCTCGGCCCACTCAAAGCCATGTATGACAACGTAGAGTTTAGCAGTATCAAAGAGCAAGTGAGTATGATGATTCGAAATGCCGAGAGCTTACTCAACCTAATCAACCAACTCTTGGAGCTTTCCAAATTAGAGTCGGGCAAAATGAGATTAGAGGCCGTGGAACAAGATGTTTGTAAATTTTTGAAACCAGTTATTCATTCTTTTTCATCCTTTGCCGCAAGGAAAAATATAAGTTATAAGGTAAGTGTGCCTAAAGGAGAGATTCTCGTCTTCTTTGACCGAGAAAAGCTCGAAAAAATAGTAGTAAATCTACTGTCCAACGCCTTTAAGTACACGCCCGAATTTGGCCATGTAGCATTTGAACTGGTAGAGGGTAAAGATCGCGTGACACTTGTGGTAAAAGACGATGGAATAGGTATTCCAGAAGATGAGATGGAATACATTTTCAATAGATACTACAGAGTGCGAGATGCTAAAAATAAGAAAAGTAAAGGAACAGGTATTGGATTGTCGCTCACTAAGGAGCTAGTAGAGTTGCATAGAGGTGAAATAGACCTGGAGAGCAAGGAAAATGAAGGTTCTGTTTTTATTGTCCATCTCAAAAAAGGCACAGAGCATCTCAATCCAGAAGACTTTTCTAGTACAGACGGGGAGTTCAAATATGAAAATCAGGAGCTGTTCAAATCAGACCAGCAGGCCAACGCACAGCCATTGACTGAAAGTCTAGAGAGCCTAGAAGATCAGGAAAAACAGCCATTAGTATTAGTTATAGAAGACAACAACGACATTCGTGGATATATCAAACAAATCTTGGAGCCTGATTATCGAATCATAGAGTCGGACAATGGGATGGACGGGTCTGAGCTGGCACTAGAGCGGATACCTGATTTGATCATTTCCGATATCATGATGCCTGGGTTAGATGGGTTTGAGGTGTGCAAGAAAGTGAAGGAAGACATGAAGACCAGTCATATCCCAGTGATATTGCTCACTGCCAAGGCGTCGAATGACAGTGCGTTGGAAGGATTCGAAAAAGGAGCGGATTACTACATTACCAAACCCTTCAACCCTAAACTGTTGGCACTAAGGGTGAGAAACGTGCTCAATATTCACGATCACATCAAAAACAATCTACTCAATAAAAAGACCCTTAATATAGAACCCACCAATTTGAAGATCGCTTCGCGAGACGAGAGTTTTATCAAAGATGCCATGCGTATCGTGGAGGAAAATATATCCAATTCAGAGTTTTATGTAGATGATCTTGGCCGCGAACTAGGACTCAGTCGCATGCAGCTATACAGAAAACTGAAAGGACTCATTGGCCAGTCTGCCAACGAATTTGTACGTTCTATTCGCCTGAAAAGAGCGGCCCAGTTGATCCGTCAAAATCAGCTCACCATTTCAGAGATTACTTATCAAGTAGGTTTTAATGACTTACAGTATTTTAGAGATTGTTTCAAAAAACAATTTGGAGTAAATCCATCTGAATACGCAAGTGATACAGAAGATAAAACCTCATAAAAACACTGTTTAAGCCGTTTTATGAGGTTTTGAAATAATTACCATCCGCCTTTGTGACAAATGCCCAACGCAGAAAGGATTTGAAATAGAGAAGTTTGAGTATCAATTTTTATTAAAACTATTCACTAAAATCAAAAAAATTGAAAGGCATGATAAAACTTAGACAAACTATGATCAGACTTCGCAGTCTGATGAAAATGTCTCTGATGCTTGTAGCGTTAATATCCTTTAGCGCTCAAGCTCAAGACAAGGCAGTAACCGGTAAGGTTACCTCTGCTACGACGGGAGAAGAACTCCCAGGAGTAAGCGTGTTAGTAAAAGGTACTAACAATGGTACTGTTACTAATATTGAAGGTAATTACAGTTTAGCATCTGTGCCAGCAGATGGAACATTGGTCTTTTCTTTTATAGGGATGAAGACCGAAGAATTAGTATTAGGAGGAAGATCAGTATTAGATCTTAGTATGGAAGATGACGTAACTGCTTTGGAAGAAGTGGTTGTAGTGGGATACTCTTCTCAATCTAAGAAGACCATTTCAAGTTCTGTTGCGACCTTAGACACGCAAGAAGCACTGAAAGTTCCTGTGAGTAATGCGTCTGAATTGTTGCAAGGTAGAGTGGCGGGTGTGACAGTAGTTACAGCATCTCAGCCAGGTGATGCTCCGATCGTTAGAATTAGAGGATACGGTTCTACAGGCAATAACGACCCGTTGTATGTGATTGATGGGGTGCAGTTGTTGAGTTCAAGCGCATTGAGCGATCTCAATGTCAATGACATAAAATCTGTATCTGTACTGAAAGATGCTGCGGCAGCTTCTATCTATGGCGCACGTGCATCTAATGGAGTCATCGTGGTGACCACTAGAAAAGGAACGCCTACAGGTAAGCCAGTTTTTACATTTGATAGCTATTTTGGAACGCAGCAGCCGACCAATATGCCAGATATGATCAACTCAGCTCAGTTTGGGCAATTGATCTACGAAACGGAATTGAATGATGGTATAGCTACTCCTGGACATGCTCATTTCTCAGCAGGAGCCAACCCTACTGTAGCTGATTACATTATTGGTGATCCAAATCAACCTTATGATTTTGATACCAATAGGCTGACAAAGTCTAGTGATGGCACGGATTGGTTTGATGAAATCTTTGATCCAGCATTAATTCAGAATTATTACCTATCGGCTGCTGGCGGCTCAGAGGCTGGCAGATACATGATGTCATTAGGATACTTCAATAGAGAAGGTATTTTGTCTGGAACTGGGTTGGATAGATATACCACTAGGGTGAATACCGATTTCAATCTAAGCGAAAGAGTAAGAGTGGGTCAGCATTTTAATTTGGCATATAGCGAACAGAAAGCTATGGTAGGTCAGTTTAATGACAATAACCCTATTTCTTCAGCTTATCGTAGCAGTCCGATTTTGCCTGCATACGACGAAGGTGGTAATTATGCTGGTGCTTTTAGCAATACAGCAGAACTCGGAAATGCTACAAACCCTGTGGCAGATATGGGTAGAGCAGCTACTGGCGAAGACAAAAACAGATCGATTAGATTTTTTGGAGATGCCTACTTAGAAATAGACATCCTTAAAAATTTGACAGCTAAAAGTTCAATTGGTATCAACTATCAAAGTGGAAAAAACAACAGCTTTCAGTGGTTGAACCCAGAGCATAGCGAACCAAGGTCTAAAAACACTTTGACAGAAACGGATTATATCAACAAAAGCTGGGTGTGGAGTAATACTTTGAAGTATGATTTGGAAATAGGAGACACTCACCGTTTGTCTGCATTGGTGGGTACAGAGGCTATCCAGGGTGATTCTCGTCAGACGCAAATCACACAAGATGATTTTATGTTCGAAACACCAGATTTCTTTGTGTTGGGTGCTGGGACAGGAGACACAAATATCGATCAGGGAAATACCTATATCAGAGGAAATAGTATCTTTTCCGTCTTTGGTCAGTTGAATTATGCGCTTGCAGAGCGCTACCTAGCATCTGTTACCGTACGTAGAGATAAATCTTCTAGGTTCAATGACGGAAACAACACAGGTGTCTTCCCTGCCTTTAGTTTAGGCTGGATAGTAAGTGAAGAAAGTTTCTTATCTGGTTCGTCATTTATTTCAAATTTAAAACTTAGAGGTTCGTATGGAGAGATGGGGAATCAAGAGTTGCCTGTGGCCAATCCAAACGTGACCGTATCGGCACTGAATTCTCAAAATTCATTTTATACTTTTGATGGGGTAGGTACCGATGTAGGCGCAGCAGTGTCTGCTTTGGGCAACGCAGATTTGACTTGGGAAACTTCTTCACAGATAGATTTTGGAGTTGATTTTGGCTTTTTAAACGATGATTTGACTTTGACGGTAGATTATTTCGATATCAAAACCAAAGATATGATTTTGAATCCTCCACTACCTGCCACTGGTTCTGTAGCTACACCCCCATATTTGAACGTAGGTGAAATGCAAAATAAAGGCCTTGAATTCGCCATTGGGTATGGAAATTTCTCAAGTTCAAGTGATTTTACTTATGATCTTGCATTCAATTTATCGACTTACAAGAATGAAATCACAGCTATCAATGCTGCCGAAGGAACTAGTTTTTTGGGAGCGTCACTTCGAGGCAATACCGTGTCTAGAACGGCAGTTGGAGATCCATTAGCTTCCTTTTATGGAAGAGAAGTAATTGGTATTTTCCAAGATGCAGCTGAAGTGAGTAGCGCACCAGATCAAGGGTTTGCAACGCCAGATGATGGTGTAGGTAGATTCAGATACGCAGATGTAGATGGCAACAATGTGATAGACGGAGAAGACAGAAAAGTAATAGGCAACCCACATCCTGATTTCACCTTCGGGTTTAATGCTAATATAGGGTACAAGAATTTCGATTTATCGTTGTTCGTTACGGGATCTCAAGGAAATGAAATTTATAATTTTACCAAATACTTTACTGATTTCCCTTCATTTCCAAATGGCGGTAGAAGTACAAGAGTGTTAGACGCATGGAGCGAGACCAATAAAGGAGGTAGCCTGCCAGCACTTAGCGAAGCCGCTACTGCATCCAATGGCGAAAGCAGTCCTAATAGTTACTTCGTAGAAGATGGATCATATGTCAGATTGAAAAACCTGCAAATAGGATACACATTGCCTAAAAACTTAATTTCAAAAATTGGTCTTCGGCACGCAAGAGTTTATGTGCAGGGAACCAATTTAATAACCCTGACTGGATATGAGGGAATTGATCCAGAAATCGGCTCGATTGCTACAGGAGGTAGTCAAAATTTAAACTTAGGAGTTGATTTTGGTAGTTTCCCTGTAGCAAAGACATATACCATGGGATTGAGCATAGACTTTTAAATTAGACTAAGATGAAAAGAATTTTAACACTAATAATATTATCTGTTGTGGTCTCATATGGCTGCAATGACGATTTTACCAAAGAAAGCCCAAAAGGGACATTGAATTCTGAGGTATTACAAAATGCAGAAGGAGTGGATCTTCTACTCACTTCAGCGTATGGCCTATTAGATGGCTTCATCACGGGAGATCCGTGGCAAGGATCGTCTGATGGCTGGTGGCTAGATGTCACTACCGATGATGCACACAAAGGAAGCACAGATGTGGATCAACCAGACTTACAAAGATTACAAATGTACAATTGGACTGCAGACAATCCATACTTGTTTACTAAATGGGTAGCTGTTTATGGAGGTGTGGATAGAGCCAATTCAGTAATTAATTTGGCCGAATCTATAGAAGGACAGGACTTTTCAGCCAAAATTGCAGAAGCAAGATTTTTGAGAGCTCATTACCACTTTGAATTACAAAGACTATGGGGACAGGTTTCTTATATCAGCGAGGCAGACCAACTAGACCCCAATATTCCTAACACAGGTGCAATTTGGGATAAAATAGAAGAGGATTACCAGTTTGCAATTGATAATCTACCCACTACTCAACCTGTGCCAGGTAGGGTGACTAGCTGGACAGCTAAAGCTTTTTTGGCCAAAGTTCACTTAGAGCAGCATGAATATACGGAAGCAATTGCTTTGTTCACTGATGTGATAAACAATGGGCCATATAGTTTGGCTGCTGAGTTCCAAGATAATTTCACTTGGGCTGGAAAAAATGGCAGTGAAGCGATTATGTCTATTGAATTTGCAGTAGGAGGAGTCGCCAATGATGCCAATGGCAACCAAGGTGCTACCCTTACTCACCCAGGAGGTGGTCCTTACGAATCTTGTTGTGGGTTTTATCAGCCATCACAGAATTTGGCTAACGCTTTTCAGACTGATGCAGGTGGACTTCCATTGCTAGATACCTATGCGGATAATGATATTGCAAATGATGCAGGAATTTCTGAAAATGATCCATTTACTCCACACGCTGGCAACCTCGACCCACGGATCGATTATACGATAGGACGTAGAGGTATTGATTTCAATGGATATGGAATGAACCCTGGTCAATCATGGGTAAGGGGGTATGAAACAGGAGGACCATACCTGCACAAGAAAGGATCTTATAAGAAGGAAGAAGAAGATCAATCGAAAGGTTCGGGTAGCTGGGGACAGCAGTCTTCAGGTTTGAATTATAATATCATGAGATATGCTGATTTGCTGCTTTTGGCTGCTGAGGCTGAAATAGAAGGAGGTTCATTAGCTATCGCCGAAGGTTATGTAAACGAGGTGAGAAATAGAGCCAAGAACATGACTTATGTAAAAGAACTGGATGTTAATGGTGAATTTACGGCCAATAATGCAGCCAATTACGTGATAGAGCCTTATCCAGATGGAACATTTACAGCTCAAGGACAAGCTTATGCACGAAAAGCCATGAGACTAGAGAGAAGACTTGAACTCGGCATGGAAGGTCATAGGTACTATGATATTCGTAGATATGGCGAAGCACCTAGCATTATGAATGCATGGCTAGTAGACGAAGACCGAATTTTCGGAAATGCAAGATTTGGATCTGTATCTGTAAGTGATAAGCACAATTACTTACCAATTCCGATTAGAGCTATTGACTTGAGTAACGGTGTCTTGACCCAAAATGACAATTGGAAATAGACTATATCATAAGTATGAATTAGATAAAGATGAGTTGGTTCGCCGACTCATCTTTTAATTTTTTCAGTAATAGAATACAATTGAATGAATATGAAAGTATACTTGAAATTTCTGTTAGTAGTTTGTTTGATCGGAGCATGTACGCCCAAAGAGGATCATATTCCACCGCAATTCGAATTATTGAAACCAGAACTTACAGGGCTTTCCTTTACCAATACTATAGTTGAGTCAGACAGCCTCAATTATTTCACCTACCCCTACCTATATATGGGCGGAGGGGTTGCCATTGCAGATTTCGACAACGACGGTTTACAAGACCTTTTTTTTACTGGAAATATGGTTGAAAACAAACTGTATCAAAATCAAGGCGATTTAAAATTTAAAGATATTTCGAAGTCTTCTGGTACGTCCGGACTTCTAACCAAATGGTACACAGGGGTGTCGGTAGCAGATATCAATGCGGATGGCTATTTGGATATTTACCTCAGTGTGTCAGGTCAGGGTATGCCCCGCTCTAATGAACTCTACATTAATAATGGAGACCTCACCTTTACAGAATCAGCAGAAGCATACGGTTTGGCCGATGCTGGCAATTCCGTGCAAAGCTCCTTCTTCGATTACGATCATGATGGAGATCTAGATTTGTTTGTGGCCAACTATCCCATCACTAGCTTCACTACTTCTAATATCGATTACAGACATTATATGAACCATGTCTCCTCAGAAAAGAGCGATCATCTATATAGAAATGATGGATCAGGAAATTTCTCCGACGTGACTGAAGAATCAGGACTATTAGCTTTTGGGTTGTCGCTCAGCGCAGCCGTAGTTGATTTTAATCAAGACGGTTGGGAGGATATCTACGTATCCAATGATTTCAGTACCCCAGACTATTTCTATATCAATAATGGAGACGGCACCTTCTCTGATCGGCTTAAAGACATCACAAGACAAACGTGCTTTTATGGCATGGGTACAGATGCTGCTGATTACAACAACGATGGTCTGATCGATCTCTTTCAAGTGGATATGTCGGCTGCTGACAATCGTCGTATAAAAGCCAATATGGCGAGCATGAACCCAGCACTGTTTTGGAGCACGGTCAACAATGGGTTTCATTACCAATACATGTACAACAGTCTTCAGGCTAATCGCGGGATCGTAGACGATTTGCCTATCATGAGCAATGTGGCTTGGATGTCTGGAGTCTCTTCCACTGATTGGAGCTGGGCTCCTCTATTTGCTGATTTTGACAATGATGGCTGGAAGGATCTCTTTGTAGCCAATGGTACCCGAAAGGAAATAAACAATAGAGACTACTTCAAAAAAATTGATAAACGTTTGAAAAAAGCCAACAATGCAGAACTATTGAAATTATCAGACAGCATCCCTTCCGAACCCATCGACAATTTCATATTTAAAAATATAAAAGGACAAGGTTTTGAAAAGCAGAACGAGTCTTGGGGAATGAAATACTTAGGTTTCTCTACCGGCGCCGCCTATGGGGACTTAGACAATGATGGAGATCTCGATCTAGTGATTAGCAATATTGATAGCGAATCTGTCATCTTTAAAAATAATGCATCCGCGCTCGGCAAAAGCAATTACCTCAGAGTAGCTCTTCAGTCCGCTTTTGGAAACACTCGAAGTATAGGTGCCGAGGTGCACATCTATACGAATGGAGAGCACCAAGTGAGTCAGTTACAGCCCACACGCGGTTTTCAGTCGTCGACTGAGCCAATTTTACATTTTGGATTAGGGAGTTCCATGAGTGTTGATTCTTTACTTGTTATCAGAGCAGATCAAATCATTAATAAAATGTATAGAATTGAGGCCAACCAATCACTAGAGATCGATGTGAGTAATCAGGGGGCTGTGACATATAGAGCAACGCAAAAGAGCAACACCTTGCTAGTTGATAGATCGGATCTCATTAAGGATTCTGCAAGGCATGAAGAAAACCACTTCAATGACTTTGATCATCAAGTACTACTGCCTCATAAAATGTCCAATTTCGGACCAGCGTTAGCAGTAGGAGATATCAATGGCGATGGGCTCGATGACTTTTATGCTGGAGCGGCGTCTGGGACCAATGGTAGGTTTTACCTTCAGCAGTTAGGAGGTGGTTTTGAGTCTTTGGATTTTCAATCTGAAGCAGACCAGATATATGAAGACTTGGATGCCATGCTCTTCGATGTAGATAATGATCAAGATCTTGATCTATATATAGTAAGTGGAGGAAATGAATTCGAAAAGGGGAGTGCTAGCTACCAAGATCGCTTGTTTATCAATGATCAGGGTAGTTTCAGAAAAGCCAATAAAGCACTACCTACCATAGAAGCTAGTGGTTCTTGTGTACGGCCATTCGATTATGATCAAGATGGCGATTTAGATCTCTTTGTTGGTGGTAGGTTAGACCCGCGCAATTATCCCTATGCAGGCGAAACTTATTTGCTCGAAAATAAATCTGAACTGGGCGAGTTGAAATTTGAAAATGCTACATCTCAGGTGGCACCAGAACTGTCAACTATAGGCATGGTTACAGATGGCTTATGGACAGATTTCAATAAAGATGGCCTCATAGACTTACTCGTAGTAGGTGAGTGGATGCCCATTACGGTATTCATTAATTCAGAAGGACAATTTTCCAATCAAACCACAGAATACTTTGATCAAAATATGTTGGGTTGGTGGTTTAGCGTAGAACAGGGGGATTTAGACCAAGATGGTGATATGGATTATATTTTTGGTAACTTGGGTACAAACTATAAATATCAAGCCAAGCCTGATGAAACCTTTGATCTATATGTCTCCGATTTTGATGGTAATCAAAAACATGATATTGTACTGAGTTACCACAATTTTGGGGAGCAGTATCCAGTACGTGGACGTCAATGTTCGTCTGATCAAATACCAGCCATCAAAGTAGCCTACAAGGATTATAATTCTTTCTCAACAGCAAGTATGGATGATATTTTTGGATCAGAAAACCTTAGCAATTCTTTACACTTTCAGGTAGAGGCGT